>CATPBJ010000040.1 GCA_955652395.1 uncultured Terriglobales bacterium
GCGAGTAGGATTTGTGCCGGCACAAATTGGCCAATGGACAAGCCCAGAGCATACGCCGAGCCGAAGATTGGGCTCTTTGGCATCGGTTTGGACGCCTACTGGCCGCAGTTCCCCGGCCTGGAAGATCGCTTAAAAGGATACGGACAGCTGGTTGCCCACCAGCTCGAGCGGGCCGGCGCCCAATTGGTGAATCTGGGATTGATCGACACGCCGGAGAAAGCCGTGGCGGCGGGCCACGAGTTCCGAAGGGCCGATGTTGATCTCATCTTTCTCCACGTCACAACCTACGCGCTGTCTTCGACGGTACTTCCGGTGGTCCGGCGGGCCAAGGTTCCGGTCATCATTCTAAATCTGTCTCCGGCGCCAGCCATCGACTATAGCTGGTTCAATGGCTTGAGCGACCGCACCAAGATGACCGGCGAATGGCTGGCCTATTGTCAATCGTGCCCAGTGCCGGAGATCGCCAATGCCTTCAACCGTTGCCGTATCCCGTTCTTCCAAATTACGGGCACGCTCAAGGACGATCCGGCAGCCGCAAATGAAATCGCCGAGTGGGTCGCCGCCGCGCGGGTCGCTCACATCATGGAGCATAATCGCCTGGGCGTAATGGGCCATTACTACGGGGGCATGCTCGACATTTACTCCGACCTTACCCAGCAATGCGCTCATTTTGGCGGACACATCGAAGTCGTAGAGGTGGATGAGTTGGCGGCGCTGCGACGGCAGGTGTCCGAGGCTGAAAGGAAGAGACGTGTGGCAGATTTCCGCGAGAGCTTCGATGTTCAGCCCGACTGCCCGCAGGAAGAGTTGGACCGCGCTGCCCGGACTTCGGTGGCTTTGGATCGGCTGGTTGAGATCCACAAACTGGGTTCGCTGGCGTACTACTATCAGGGAACAGGAAATGCGGAGAATGAAGACGCCATCAGTTCGATCATCCTCGGTACCAGCCTGCTGACGGCGCGGGGCATTCCGGTTGCCGGGGAGTACGAAATCAAGAACGCGCAGGCCATGAAGATCATGGACGGCTTCGGTGCAGGCGGTTCGTTCACTGAATATTACGCCGCGGATTTTGCGGATGACGTCCTGCTCATGGGACACGATGGCCCCGGCCATATTGCCATCGCCGAAGGCAAAACCAAGGTCCGGCCGCTCAAGGTCTATCACGGCAAAGTGGGCCGCGGACTATCGGTGGAAATGTCGGTCAAACATGGTCCCGTGACCCTGCTGTCCGTCATCCAGACGGTGGATGGAAAGCTGAAGCTGCTGATGGCCGAAGGCGAATCCGTGGCTGGCCCGATTCTCGAAATCGGAAATACCAACAGCCGATACCGATTTCCCATTGGTGCCAGAAATTTCATGAATGAATGGAACGTGCACGGTCCGGCGCATCATTGCGCAGTCGGCGTGGGGCACATTTCAGGCAGGTTAAGAAAACTCGGTGCCTTAATTGGTATGGAATGCATCCGCGTGTGTTGAATTTCTCTAAGTCTGAAAATAACGTCAGAAGTTGAATCTGAGATCGAGGGTGGTATGAATCCAAATCCGGCAATCGGCGTGCTTTATCACTGGCTGGGCGGTCTGGCTTCCGGCAGCTTCTACGTTCCCTACCGCGGCGTGAAGCGCTGGGCGTGGGAAACATTTTGGCTCACCGGTGGCTTTTTCAGCTGGATCATCGCCCCATGGTTTTTCGGCCTGTTGATGACCAAAGATCTGTTGGTCGTTCTACACGAAACGCCGGGCATCGTACTTTTCTGGACATTTTTCTTTGGGCTACTGTGGGGCGTTGGCGGTCTCACCTTCGGCTTAACCATGCGCTACCTGGGATTGTCGTTGGGGATGGCTGTGGTGCTCGGCCTGTGCGCTGCTTTCGGAACTCTGATCCCTCCGATCTTCCGCGGCGAGTTCATGTCTCAGGTCGGAGGCACGACCTCAGGCCGAGTAATTCTGCTAGGTATTTTCGTCTGTCTGCTCGGCATTGCTGCGGCTGGCCTCGCCGGTATTAATAAAGAGCGTGCCATGTCGCGCGAGCAGCAGAGAGAGACGATCCAGGAATTTGACCTGAAGAAGGGCGTTGGCGTGGCTGTCCTTTCCGGAGTAATGAGCGCTTGTTTCGCGTATGGACTGGCGGCAGGAGACCCCATCAAGGTGCTGACCATCAAGCACGGAACACCGAACCTGTGGCAGGGGCTACCGGTGCTGGTCGTAGTCCTGATCGGAGGGTTCACCACCAATTTTATTTGGTGCCTGGTGCTCCATGTCCGAAACAAGACTGGATACCAGTACTTCGCTTCGACTGCCCGCGAGCCCGCTGACGACAACGGTCATGTTCAGGACGAAACCATCATTGAGACTGCGCTCGACGCTCCCAGCAGGGAAGTGGTCACGCACATGCCGCCCGCCAGCACCGAGCTCAGGGCACGAACTTCAGCAGCGGTAGTGGAAGTGCCGAGCAAACAAGGTATTGCCTCCAAAGAAGGCGGGGTCCGAGTCCCCATGCTGACGAACTACTTTCTGTGCGCACTCGCCGGCACAACCTGGTATTTCCAGTTTTTCTTCTACAGCATGGGCGAGACCCAGATGGGCCGATACAAATTTTCCAGCTGGACGTTGCACATGGCCAGCATCATCATCTTCAGCAGCCTGTGGGGGATCGGCCTAAAAGAATGGAAGGGCGCTGGAGTTCGGGCGGGCCGCATGTTGGCTCTGGCATTGGCTCTGCTGGTGGGCTCAACCGTAATTGTCGGCTATGGAAATTATCTGGGGCTCGCGCACTAGGATTGGTAGAGATCGAGCCGTAAGATAGCGTCGTGCACGGCTCAGGTGGGCAGACGCGCCTGTGTGGCAGCGCGCTGCCGCCATCCATACACTGCGATCGAGTTCTTCCAGAAGAACTTTTCCAGGGAGCGATGTCCTTTGCGAGCCACATACTGCCTGATGATGTCGAAGGTCCTGGCGTAAGGTGCGAGGTGATCACTGTTCGGCCAGTCGCTGCCGTACAGCAATCGGTCCTCTCCGAAGATTTCCCAGATTTCGTCAAGCCAGGGTTTGTACGTATCGAGATCTACCGGCACCTTACCATCGACCCGGCGAAGAACCTCCGAGCCTTTAACAAAAACGTTGCTGCGCCGGCTGAGGGCGTGCAGATCCTGATCATAGGCTTTCCGGTCTGCCGGCGACTGCGGCGGCAATGCTTGTGGGAGATGGTCGATTACGATTCGCAACTCGGGGACGCGATCCGTGAGATTCAGGATCTCGGCGATGAGCACCGGATTCGGATTTGCGCTCTCCAGCAGCAGGTCGGCAGTCGGTAACCGTTTCAGGTTTGCGACGAATTCAGGGTTGTTCAATTGAGCTCCCAGACTTCTTCCCCAGAGATTGCCATAGCGAATGCCACGGAACAGCGGGTTTGCCGCCAGGTGTTCCAGTTGTCGTGGAAAGGCAGGCGTGGCTGGGTCGAGATTTCCGATCACCCCTACGATAATTGAGTCTCGGGCTGCAATGTCCAGCAGCCAATCATTGTCTTCGACCCGAAGGCTGCATTCCACTGCGATGGCCCCAACAATTCCAAGTGGCATAGCGAGACTCTTGTACCGCGGCGGCAGCGCTGGTCGGTACAGGACGGTATCCGCCGGGTCGGGCCAGGGAACTCCGCCCGGTCGACCAGGATCGAAGAGGTGAATGTGCGTGTCAATGATCGGGCGCCGGGGAGCGGAGGGATCCGGGCTATATCCCGAATCGAAACTTCGGGCCGCTTGGAGAAGCGCAAAGCATGACCCAGTCGCCAGAAAAGCCCTTCGCCGCAGATCAGTCACGACATTCCTCCTCGGAGTGTGTCACACATCATTGGATTCATTTCACGCGGGCGATGCCAATGCCATTCTAGACTTTCACTCCGCTCGAGTATCGCAAAATCAAAATCTCGTGTTCGGCAACGAAGACTTTCGTCCGGCGAAACTTCGTCGCCGCATCGCTCGGTCGTCGCAGACCTCTTCTTGACGCTACATAATCCGCTGGCTCCGATTCCACCGGGAAAGATTCGAAGACTAGAATGAACGCGATGAAAAGTATAGAACGAAAAGCAGTCCACAGCGGCCTTCAGGTTTCCAATTTGCGCTAGAACGGATTCATTCCCCAGGAATGATGCGCAAGGGAATGGCATCCGGTACACTGCCGGATGCGTGGTCTCCGAGTCCGCGGCGTTTCCGCTGTACCAGAATCGAGAGCAGGCTCTGCATTACGGGCGTGATGCGCCGAGGCCATATGGATGAAATTCGGACTATGAAGCAAGGTCGATGGCAGCAATGGGCTGGAGCGGGAGTTCCA
>CATPBJ010000041.1 GCA_955652395.1 uncultured Terriglobales bacterium
CCTATTCTCCGGATCTACGCTATTGGGGCCAATCACAGCTGATCATGAGACCTGTGCAATATCACTGGGATGAAATGAAGATCGGTCCCGGCGCGCCGCCGATCAAAACAGACCAGGGATGGCTTTCCATTTATCACGGAGTTTTCCGAACGATGGATGGATCGGTCTATCGTTTGGGGGTTGCTCTTCACGACCTCAGAGACCCGGCAAAGATCATTGGTGTGGGCGACTCGTGGATTCTGCAACCGGAGGACCCCTGGGAAGTCACGGGATATGTGCACAACGTGGTCTTCACGTGCGGCGCGGTTCCGGAGCCCGATGGAACCGTGAAGATCTACTGGGGGGGCGCAGACACGGTGATGTGCGTGGGCGAAGCGAATGTCTCGGATCTGGTCGAACTATGCCTGCATCACGGCAGACCGGCAAAGTAAGCTTGGCATTTCAAGAGTCCTAATAACCCGAGGTCTGGAGCTACTTCAACGTGAGCGAGCACCTTGTAAACATGCCTTTGGTCGAGGCGGGGACGAGGTGCAGGGTGTTGGAGTCACGGAACTTGCAGAGGACCAAATTTCCGTATGCATCAGAAAAATCGACATGATCCCGGGGCGGAAAACTCGGCACGGTGCCGCCGCTCAAAAATCAGAAAAGAAGTGGCCATCAATATGGGAAGCGGCGCTAGCCGATGCCGAGCGGGTCGAGCACGCCCGCCTTGGCCAGGTCTTCGTACTCGCCGGTCGCGTTGTAGCCGAAGTTGTTGTCCTTCGAGTCGTTGATCTTGCCCAGGACGATGGCGCCTTCTTCGCCGGCGTTCTCGGCGATCTGACGCAGCGGCTCCTGCAGGGCGCGCTTCACGATGTTGACGCCGATCTGCTCATCACCCTCGACCTTCAGCTTGTCGAGGGCGATGACGCAGCGGGCCCGAGGCGGACCCACGCTTCCGCCAAAACGAAGACTTAAGGAGTTACGAAGACTAAGAGTAAGGTGCGGGTAGTCCCGCCTGTCGTCTGTGTTCCCGCATTTCCTTTTTCTGGTTTGTCAGGATGCGCACCGAGGACCGTGGCTTGCCAGTGCAAGGCAAACAAAACCGGCCTCCCGATCCTGCGGATAGTAGCTGGCCGAGTCAGAGTGATCGACCTCGCCGCCGCCCAATAGTCTTCCCGCACAAGTCAGACAGCGTCCCTGATGGCAAAGGGCAGGCAACTGCACACCTGCCGCCATGGCGGCGTCCCAAATATGCACGTCGCCTCGTACCCCGATGGTTTGCTCCCCGTCGGGCAGCAAGAGAGTCACGTCAAAAATTGCGGGACTCGCTTTCACCTCCCAATTGTACGGGCTTTGCAGGAATACGCGATCTCCTGCCTGACCCAAAAGGACCAGACAGGAGAAACCGGTGGATGCTTACGGATTGTAAAACTTGGCGTTCTTGCTGTAAGGGGCGTGGCTCGGTTCGCCGCGGCGGAAGTGGCCCGAAGGAATCACCTTCGCGTCGCGTTCCCGCGCCAGCAGTTCGATAAACCAAGCCTCGTGCTCGACTTCTTCGTTCAGGATACGGCCATGTCGTACGTGCGCGGATCTTTACCGAATGTCACGTCGCAGACGCGCTCCAGCTTCGAATAGCGCATCGTTCGGACTCCATTAACAAAGTAAGAATGTTGACCACAGAAGGAGGGTCGGGCAGCTTGGCGGCTGGGCATCCCGCCAGGTCGTGGAAGGCCTTGAGATCGTTGGGCAACTCACCCCCCAGCTCATAAATTCGAGGGACTATCAGTTCCCAATGGGCCCGATCTTCCAGCCTTGCGTCCTCACAAATCTCTTTGTAGTCTTCATAACCCGCCAGATGCATGCGCAATATCGTATAGTAGTAATAGGTACTTGCAAATTCGGCGGCTGCATTGGCAATCAGCGTCTTGATAAGTTTGTCTACGTCGACGCCACGTGCGCGAATGACTTCCACGCCCACCCTTCTACTGACGTCTCCGTGTTTGACGACCTCTTCCTTGGGCATACGACCTCCTTAATAGGCCACCCAGTGTAGCCGCCGCCGATCTGTAAGTCTAAGACATAGTCTCTATCGTTCGTATAGGCTTTGCCTCTCGCTGCATCATCCTTGCGAACAGACGGGGGTGTTCATTCGGTTGGACTGCGGGACGCTTCGATGCAAATTCATCAACTCCGGCATTTCTGTGCTGTGGCCAAAGCTGGCAGCTTCACTCGTGCCGCTGAGCACGAGCACATTGCCCAACCATCGCTTTTCACAGCAGGTGCGCAAGCTTGAGGAACTGGGAGGAGGTTGTTTGATCGCCTGGGGCGAACCCTGCGGATGACATCGTTCCTGGCGAGCCGGTTGGCCAGCTTCGTCATCAGATTCCCGGAAGCCTGGTCAACGTGGTGGAAGAGGTCACATCGGTACTGCTGGAGCGCCTCCAGGAAACTACCATCGACGTGGCATTGATGGCCCTGCCCATACCGCGAGCCCATTTTGTCTGTGAGGAATTGTTGCTTGAACCGTCCAGCGCGCCTTTTTCCCCTCAAACCCACGCAACATTCGAGACCCAGATCTCACGAAAAACCAGCGACCCAAGGCACGCAAAATCCGCGACCCAGCCACATCCTGAAACCCCAAATACCGTCAAGCCACACCCACCAAGACCGCTAACCCGGTCTTTTTATTCCGATTCTGGAAAGTTTTACGCGAATTTCGTGCCAGACACTGAACTCATCATTTACTAGAACAGTACAAGGGATCATCGTTTTCTTGGCTGAGCAGCCTCATTTAGGGAAAGAGCAGTCACACCCAGTACTTCCTTCTTGGGTGCCTCTTTCTGGATGTTGACACTTCCCTTGAAGTACGCGTCTTCATCAATGGAGATGCGCTGAGTCGCGATGTCGCCCACGACGACGGCGGACTGCTTTAAGTCGACCCGATCGCTCGCATGAATATTGCCCTCCAGCTTACCCTGCACGACTGCAGCGCGGGCATTGACGTTGCCTTTAACGCGCCCGTTCGGCCCGACGGTCAGACGGTTTCCTTTCAGCTCGATGGCGCCTTCCACCTGGCCACCTATATAAAGGTCTTCGCTGCACGAGAGTTCCCCTTTAATCACAACCGACTCGCCGATGAGGCTCATTTCCGAGCGGGCAGTATCCGGCACTTTGGGCGTTTCCATGAGTGCAACCTCCTGGGACACTTGCTGGGGAAAAGTTGATTTTACTCCAATGCTTACGACTCCACAGCGGCCAGAGGTGCTTACGAGGGGGGCCAAGTGTCTCCGGAGAGGCCGACTATCTCCGATTATAGGCCTTTTTGCGCCTCGCCCAAGCGAAGGCCCAACGGATTGGCAATGTACCACTCTTGCTTTACTTCGGGTTTGCCTTCTGTTTAGCTCAGGGTGCTTGATCTACCTTGCGCGGGTTAGTTCTTGGCGGTTGTGTTCATGGGTTCCAGCATCTACCTAAAAAGTAGCCACACCACGAAACAGGCGCCGACCGTTACCGTAATCAGAACGATCAGGTCGGTTTTGTTGTCTCCGGTCAGCCGCATCGCTCCCTCCTCTAGGAGCCCGTCCGAGTAATCAGTTGCGTGGCCACATATTGTGATTTCGATCTTCGAGAACCACAACCGCTGGTGCCCAAAGCTGCTGATTTTGCATTACTCGGACAAGCTCCTAGGCAAGACGCCTCGATGTGATCAGAGCATCAATGGCTTGAGCATCCACCGCCCGTCGGGCAACTGCGCAACTTGCTCGCTCATACTTTTCATGCGCTTGGCGACTTCCATCCTTGAGTACGCACTATCTGGTCTCAGCTCGCTGTTCAAGCGTTCAGCAATCTCAGACGCGAACAGCGGTTCTTTCGCTTCGCCGAGAATACGCAGGATGTGCTCTTCGTGAGTTGGCACGTGAAATCACGCCGCTCGGTTCAGTTCCAGGCACCTACCGCGGAGCACATGAAGCCCGGATCTTCGGGAAGCACTACATGGCCGTACTGTTCGCAGATAAACCATTCGGGCCTTTGTTAGCATTGCCCTGAACTGATCGCCCAGAACGCAGTACGGGCAGCGAACTACCTCCTCAACCATTTTGAGACCTTTCCTTCTTCTCCCTCGCCCAACGTGCCTGAGGGAGGGCCTAGATAGCTTCCACGGCTATATCAACCTAAGCGCCAGCACTCAAGCGACGCCCGAACCTCGCCGCCGCTCTTGTCAGGCACAATATTCAATTCAAGTGCTGTGACATCGGAGAGCTCAACTGCGTAGTCCTCTGTCTCACGCTCCGTCTCGGGCGGGCTGAAATTCCATTGCTGGCGCACGATCTCTCGATAAGATCGCCCGCCGTCCGGTGACCACCGCAGTACGAACTCCTGCGTGCGCTTGATTTCGGTTTCCTCAAACTTCAGCCAGATCCGTCGCAGTTTTTGCGGTTTGTCGAACACCAGCCGAATGGTCTGAGGTCCCGGCCCAGCCGCACGCCAGCCACGTTTCTCGCCTTGGAGCAGTGCGGATTCGACTGGATGGGCTCCGTCTTCGGATGTAACTTCAACCACGGCCGCACTACCCACGTCCAGCCAGTCACGGTCGGGCGGAGCACCCACAAGCGACGCACTAGTCACCTGCTTACGCATCTTAACCCTAGTTTACGCGCTTTTCCGCTCACTGCATGGCCCTCAGGTGGGCCTATTTTCTGGCATTCCCCCATTGCCGAGATCCTGGCGCTTCGCTGGTTCAGGATCAACTTCGACAATCTCACAATGGCCGTGAAGCAGGCGGTGGTCAGTGGACGGGTCAAGGGACTCAAGACCGATTACTGGGAAGACGAACTTTCTCTAGTGCTCCAGGCGTATTCGGGAGTTCGAGTTGGAGCACCTCTCCTTCGGTGTGGACCAGCCCGGCACTCGCAAACGCCTTCTTGGCTGTACCCGACCTGTCCACAATGAGATGGGTGAGCCCCCTCGCCTCCGGACGTAGTGGTGAGTAAAGCAAGGGATATTCACCTGCGCATCCCCAAGCAACTTGGGGAATTAAGTCCTTTAGCCCGGCCTTCACTTCAGAGTGGGCGCCGGGCTTATTTCTCTGCGTCTTTAAGGCAGCAGAAACTCCATCGAGCGGCATTGCGCGAGGTAGTTCGCCGTAAGAGTGCTAGGTTTTCATCATGTCCGCCAATTCCTGCGATCTGCACCAGGCGATCATGCCGTAACGCAAGGCTGACCTGTCCATGCGCCGTGATGCTTAAAAAAGACCGACACTTCGAATTGTCGGACGCTGCTCAGGCGCGGAAAAGCGTTATCGGTTCGCTGGAACCTACGCCTACTGGATGCATCAAGGGCCAGGAACCTCAAATTCCTGACCACATTTGAAGCAGACCTGGTACGTCCGTCCCTTGATCGTGAAGACGCGGCTCATCTGCTTATGACGGCACCCAAAGGCAAATCGGAAAACCCAAAGCAAAGATTTCATGCGTCCTGTGCTCGCCGGCGGTCAACACTTCCGTTGGCATCCAGCCATTCTATTAGAGAGCGCACGCTACCCCGGGCCAGGGCAATCGAGCAGTCAGCAGCTCCGTAGTAGAGATTGATGGTGTCACCGTCGGGGTCCATCGTGTATCCGCACGGGAACACAACCTCACTGACATCGCCGTTGCGCTCGTACTCCGCCTCCGGCCCAAAGATCCACGAATCTCCTCGCAGCAGGCATTTTTCCGGATTCTCAAGGTCGAAGAGGGCCAGGCCCAATCGATACAGACAGCCCGAAGGCGTGTGCCGCACTCCGTGGTAGAGCACGAGCCAGCCTCTGGAAGTCTCGATAGGCGGCGGCGACAAACCAATCTTGTTCGCGTCCCACCAGGCGCCGCGGCGTGCTTCCAGCATGAGCCTGTGCCTGCCCCAATGGTGCAGATCAGGAGAGTAGGAAATCCAAATGTGCGACCCGAGTGTGGTCATGGGCCGATGCATAAGCGCCCAGTATCCATTGATTCTCCGAGGCAGAAGCGCTGTATCTTTATCATCCGGCGGCATGATGACGCCGTATCGCTCGAAACTTCGGAAGTCTCTGGTCAGAGCCAGAGACACTCCGGGGCCGCCGCGCGAATAGGAAGTGTAGGTGATCACATATTGCTGCAGGTCAGGCACGAAAGTGATGCGAGGATCCTCAATGCCCCAGATTTCCTCCGGATACTCCTTCGGGCTCGGCATCAAGGTCGGCTCGCTATCAATTTGCCATCCATCTACCCCGTTTCGAGATCGCGCGGCGCAAAAATGGGACAAACCACGCCGGTCTTCGACGCGGCACAGCAACAGAGTGGTTCCATCCGGCAGCAACGTTGCGCCCGCATTGAACACGCTGTTGATGGAGTACGGCCAGTCCTTACCGGTCAAGATCGGGTTGGCCGGATGCCGGAGAAGCAGTGGCTCGTAGTAAGTCGTGGTAGCAATGCTCATAGGTATCTCACTCAATGGGTAGTCGTCAGGATCTCGTCAGTACGATCGGCGCGGTCCTACCGCGCTCCCGGCGTTGGGAAGCTGTAACTGACGGAACCTAATTATTTCTTCGCCAAGGCAACCACGTAGCCCTGATCAGCTATTCACGCCCGACTTGTTGAGGTGAAGAATGTGTCAACTGAAGTCAGCGGACGACAAGCGCTTTCGAACCTAATACGTTGCTCTAGGTAACGCGAGCCGATCATGACACATGATTCGCTCTCGCTCATGTCGCGAGTCGATGTCGGCGCCTGCCTTGCAGGCTTAGAGCATCGCCGCGAAGTCTCGCTCTTTCCCACCGTCAGTTGTTGGCCGCGGTCAGAAAACCTTCTTAAGCGTCTGCTTAGTTGTGTGGGAATGTCTAAACAATTCGAATGGTTTCTATCGTTCTTAGCCACGATGGCCTCCAGTCACGCAGAAGACCGTCGCCTCGCTAAGGATGGCGGAGAAGTACGTATATAAGTACTATACGCCTTATTAGGTGCGACGCCTGGCTCCAGCAAAACGATATTATCCGCAACTCTCTAAGAAATTAAACAATTCCGTGCGCGGGGCGCTCGGCACGCTGCATATCGAGAGTAGCGCGTCATTCTCGCCACTATCTCACACCATTCTCAGTGGACGGAATGGTCCTTCACCTCGCCGACAAGACGAGCGCCAGTACAATCAGCCCAGCCAACAGCGCGCTCGCTGTAAGCGAAAACGTTGCATGCAATGGGTGCGCATGGAAATAGCGGCCTCGCTCTGTTAGGGTCCGCATGGCAAGCCTCCCTGCTGAGGACAACGGGATTACTCAACACAAGCTCCCGCCCCTGCGATACAAACTCCCTGTTTAAATTAGACTCCAAATCCACATAAATTGCAGTAATAACCGGGTCCTCCAGCGGCAGTGGCTGACAGATCGCCTCGGAACTAACCCATACCCAGCTACGGTTTCGGCTTTGATAACAGTCGAAACGAGTTTAGAAATGTAGAAATATTCTCCGGCCGAGGCGTGCCCTTTGGAGCAAAGCCGTGCAGCACATACAAGCGGTGCCCGACGAAGTAGATAGCGAGTTCGCCGCTCGTAATCTGTCCGGCGAACCGAATC
>CATPBJ010000042.1 GCA_955652395.1 uncultured Terriglobales bacterium
TATCTGACCTCGCTCGGCAAGCAGGCCATCACACTAGGACTCAAGCTCAAAGACCTCTACATCATCCCCCAGCTCTGCAGCGCGGTTGCACGTTGAGATTTGCTGCCAGAATCTGTCAGCATTTATGTATATAGGTACTAATGCGGAACTTGTGGCTGCCGACCGCGTTTACGTTCCAGCGTCAGATTGAAAACACACCCTCGCGGCCACTCTAATGTGCACAACCAAAACCCTGCCTCCTGAGGCTACCCCAAGTGTGAGATGCTTATGTGACAATATCTTGCACATGCTGCTTCGTACCTGCGCGTCACAGGAGGGATGCATGCTCGATCCGCGCAAAACAGCGTTTATGGTTTTGATGGCGTTGTTGCTGCTATCCTCTGCCGCAGTTACGCAATCCCAATCTCCCACCGGGTCTCCGACGAAGCATGCCTCCGAGAAACCCGAAGATTTCGCGGCGGTCATGCAGAAAATGCGCGACACCTGGGTGCAGGAGTTCAATGCCGGTCACGCCGACAAGGTAGCCGCGTTTTACCTGCCGGAAGCCGTCCTCATGCGCTGGGACGGCACTGTGCACGGATACGACTCGATCCTGGCAGAGATGCAACGCTCGATCACCGGGGGCGCACACAACTACATCGTGCACAGCCTGCAGACGGAACGCTCCGGCGATCTCGGCTATGACACGGGTGCTTATAACGTCACTCTCCGCGACCGCGTGGTGGAAGGCAATTACGTGCTCGTGGTAAAGAGAATCGGCGGACAATGGAAGATCATGGCCCACGCCAGCGTCCCCAACCCGCGGGAAAAACCTTAGGTTAGTGCTCTGCCTAACCTATTACCTCCGTCATATCCCGTAACACCACCTCAGGACCGTTGCCCATCCTTCAGTTTCGGCGCACACTGAACGCGGATGAGAGAGTGACGATGGGATCACGCCGACAAAGAAAGATAACTCAAGGTGGAGATTGGTTTTCCTGGTTGCTCCCAACGTTGCTCTGCCTGAGCCTAATTGCTTGCCTCCTCACCTCGGCTAGTCAGTACAATCCCACGCTCGCGCCTTTCAGGCTCTCCAGGACGCACGGACGGCATCGGCTACAGACCCTGCTGGAACGTCCAAGTCAAGTTGGCGTTCGCCCAATTTTCGCCGCCGCTTTTGGTAGCGTCTAACCGTGGCATTCCAGCCAATGCCGTTGTCCCGCCGTCCGTCGCCTTTTGACCACCCCGAGTGGATCTTTGAGCTGAAGTACGACGGCTTCAGAGCACTCGCCGTCATCGAGCATGGCCGCACTCAATTGATTTCACGCAACGGTCACCCGTTCAATTCACTCTCGGACCCCAGTAAAGAAATCACAGTCTCACTATCAGGTAAAACCGTTATCGACGGTGAGATTGTCTGCCTGGACAAACGTGGAAGGCCGCAGTTTCGCGATCTGCTCGTTCACCGTGCTGAACCTTATTTCTACGCGTTCGATTTGCTTATGTGGGACGGCAAGGATTTACGCTCGGAAAGGCTCACCGATCGAAAGCAAGAACTTAGGCGCCTACTCTCCGGGCTTCCCGCCGCATCTCGTCTGCTGTACGCAGACCAGCAGGACCAATACGGGACTGTGCTCTTTCGGAAAGTCGTGAAATGGATTTGGAAGGAATTGTGGCCAAGCACAACTTTGGTCCTTACGTCGAAGACCGGGAGCGTAGCAGGTGGTTCAAGATTCGCAATCGCAGCTATTCGCAGATGAAAGGCCGAGAAGAACGGTTTGAGCGCGAGCGGCACCGCGAGCCGGCTCCTGGCTGGCATTGTTGTGAACTAGCTTGCGCGGAATTGGAGCAAGAGTATGCCCCAGCATGAAAAACAACTTGGGAATTGCGGGATCGAATATGCAGCGTCGTGGTCAGATCAGAGCCTGCCTTGTGGGAAAAGTGCCGTCGCCAGATGTGCTGACTGCGGAATTTCGGTCTGCTCGGATTGCATGCTGGTGGGCAAACATTTTGCGGTCAGTGCTACGACTACCACGTGACACATGCCATTGTGGGAAAGGCTCCCGCCCAGAGTGATCGCCAGGATCAGCACCGCATAGTGTCGCATAGTGTGGGGCGTTGGCGGCATGTCGGCATGAAGGGGGTATAATTCGCGGCGCACGCCACACCTGCCGGTGTGTCAGAAGCGAGGTTGAAAGGATGTTTGCCGACGATCTGAGAACCGCCCACACGTCCAACAATAGGCCAGAAATGTGTCGGCTGATAAAGTCGATTCCCGCAGGTCGTTGGACCTATCCCGCGACCCACGCCGCAATGACATTTTACGAGGGCATGGGTATCGCCGCTTTCTCAGCCGGCGGGAGCAACATAAATACCTATGACGATGTTTCCATCGCTGTGTTCTGGCCGGACGGGACGCCGGAGAGACAAGGCTATTTGGGTCGGTTCTCAAAAGACGAGTTGCGCTTGCCGAACTATGTACCCCCAGAGACATGGAGCGTCTGAGGGCGCACCACTTAGGTGCCGTCAGCACTAGCCCGTTCCACCAGGCTGGAATTTGTGTCCACACTCGGGACACTCCACTCGATCAAAGTCAACGCGACTGACTTTCGCGGGCGTGATTAGGCAACCGCATTTCGGGCACCGCGCATCAAGCGAAGCCTGTACTTTTTCCAGA
>CATPBJ010000043.1 GCA_955652395.1 uncultured Terriglobales bacterium
CGATGTAGCCGAGAGAATGGCGGAATCGGCGGCCACGCGAACTCTGGCAATTGGCGAGCAGGATATTCGGGTAACACTTTCCTCGCTCAGAGAATTTGTGCGGAGAATGGGCGCGCTGCCGGGCAACCGGACTTTGATCCTGGTGTCGCCGGGTTTTCTCATTCTTACGCCGGAAACCAGGACCGAGGAATCGCAAAATATGGATATTGCGGCGCAGTCCAATGTGACGGTCAGCACGTTGGATGCGCGCGGATTGTAAAGATGTGATGGCAGAACTCGCGGAGGGAACTGGCGGAACTTACTTTCACAACAGCAATGATCTGGAAGGCGGATTCGAACGTCTGACGGCAGCGCCGGAATGCCACTACCTACTGGAGTTTTCACTTAAGGACATCAAACAGGACGGCACCTATCATCGCTTGAGAGTAAAAGTGGATCGGGAGGGCCTGAATTTGCAGGCGCGGCGCGGCTACTTTGCGCCGAAGCCAACAAAGCACAAGAAGCGATGAGGGGCCGCGATTGCCCTTGTTATACTCACCCGCATGCTCAACCAGACTCTGGAGCAGGGCCAGACGCTGACCGATGCTGCCTTGGAGCGTCTGCTGCCGGCGGCCACGCAGCGTCCCGTTTCGATCCACCAGGCGATGCGTCACAGCGTGTTCGCCGGCGGCAAACGGTTGCGCCCAATTCTGTGTATCGAAGCCGGACGCATGGTGGCCGGTTCCCTTCCCGCGGGGATTGAAGAACTCGGCGCAGCGCTGGAAATGCTGCACACCTATTCCCTGATCCACGACGATCTGCCCGCGCTCGACAACGATGATCTGCGCCGCGGTCGGCCCACCTGCCACAAAGTTTTTGGCGAAGCCATCGCCATCCTGGCGGGAGATGCTCTGCAGACCCAAGCTTACGAAGTGCTGTCGCGTCTGCGCTGTCCGGCCGAATCTCGGGTGCGCATCATTGAAGAAATTGCGCACGGAACGGGCACGGTCGAGGGGATGATTGGGGGGCAGGTTGTCGACCTTGAGGCCGAACACACCAAACCCGATCTCATGATGCTGGAGTACATCCACCGCTCCAAGACCGCGGCCCTGATTGGCGCCAGCGTGGTCAGCGGCGGACTTTATGCCGGAGCCGATGTCGGGGCGGTCGGCAAGCTGCGATCCTTTGGACAGGCGATCGGCTTGGCCTTTCAGATTGTCGATGATGTGCTGGACGTGACGCAGACCTCCGAGCAACTGGGCAAGACGGCGGGGAAAGACACGGCGGCAGAGAAGGCGACCTATCCAGCGTTGTTTGGAGTTGACGAGTCATTGAAGAAGGCTGGCACACTGGTTGAGTTCGCCTGGGCTTCGCTCGATGGCTTTGGATCACGTGCGGAAGTGCTTAAGAATTTGGCCCGATTTCTGGTGGAGCGGAAGAAATAGGGTTATGGAGAGACGGGGGTCCCCGCCCGTCTCTCGCATGGGCGGGACGCCCGCGCCCACATTGAGCATTTGAATTACTTGCCGCCAGGCGGTGCTTGTAAGATCATTTTACGGCGATGGAGTTCGCCACAACCGCCCTCCGGGGCTGATGACTCCTGCCAAATCACAAAGGAGAACTCCATCGTGCGCGACATCCTCACCATATCGCTGGGGGCGATCGCAGGGGCCAACGCTCGTTATTTCCTGAGCCGTTACACAGCGAAAGTCATGGGGCCGTTGTTTCCTTACGGAACCCTGGTGATCAATGTTACGGGCAGCCTGATCGTCGGCTTCTTCATGATCTGGGCTACGGAGCGGGTGTTGATTGACCCGCGCTGGCGCTTGTTGGTCGTGGTCGGTTTCTGCGGGGCTTTCACGACCTTCTCCAGCTATGCCTTTGAGACCATGGCTTATTTCGAGCAAGGACAATGGCTGCTGATGTTCACCAACTTCTTCAGCAATAATTTTCTGTGCCTGGCTGGAGCGCTGGCGGGAATGGCGCTGGCGCGGGTACTGTAAAATGCCGGATGGAATGGCAGTACAAGTCACAATTTACCTGAACGAGTCAGACCAGTGGCATCATCGTCCTCTGCCTGGGGAAATCCTTAGTTATCTGCGCCAGGAAAACGTCTATGCGGCGACTGCACTACACGCCGTGGCCGGATTTCTCGGCCGTCAGCAGGTGAAGACTAGCCATCTTGTGGATGCCGGGGGGAAGCTGCCGGTCGTCATCATCTTCGTGGATACCGATGAGCACGTCGGCCGCGTCCTGCCAAAATTAAAAGAAATGGCGGCGCATCGCCTCATCGTCCGCGAGAACGTGGTGCTGGAGCAGGGGAACCTCGACTGATGTCCACTGCGCCGCTCGATATTCTTGCCCTTGCCGCCCACCGAGACGATGTAGAGCAGACTTGCGGGGGTACGCTGCTTAAGATGGCGCAACGCGGACACCGCACCGGGATCCTCGATCTCACTCAGGGAGAAATGGGAACGCGGGGTAGCGCCGAAGAGCGCGCCCGGGAGGCCGCAGACGCGGCGAAAATATTGGGCACCTCGTGGCGGAACGCGCTCGACATTCCCGATGGACGGGTCGAGAACACCTGGGAAAACCGGTTGAAAGTTGTACGCGTGCTAAGGGAGCAGCGGCCCCGAGTTGTGATACTTCCTTACTGGAAGGGACGGCATCCGGACCACTACACGGCCTCGGTACTGGGATATGAAGCCTGCTTCCTGGCCGGATTGGCCAAGCTGGATGCTGGTGGTGCAAGTGTGGCTGCGGGCGACTCGCCCGCGAGAGTTACCTCGAACGTGGAACGCGTGTCGTCTGCAACCCCGAGGGCGGGACGCCCTCAGGACAGCCGGCAGGATGCCGGCGCTACGGCACTTCTTCCGCACCGGCCTTTCAAGATTATCTACGCCACGCTCTACTACGACGTGCGGCCTACGTTCGTCGTAGATATCACCGAGCAGTTCGAAGCCCGCTTTCAGGCGCTAATGGCTTATAAAACGCAGTTCAGCGATCAGGAAGCCGGCAAGGAAATCTTCCCTGCGCGAGACGAAATTCGTTCGCGGATTGATGCCATGGCCCGCTTTTACGGCATGTTGGGTGGCGTGACTTACGCCGAACCATTTCTGCAGACGGAAGTGGGGTTGGTGGAAGACCTGACGCTCATACCCGTGAAGTCGATCTAGTCAGTTGGACGGTCCCAAACGAGAACAAGACCGGAATACAAAACCAGTCTTCCGTTGGAAGTTCTCGGTTCTTAGTTTTTTATGGCTACGGCAACTCCGTCGCGGATGGGCAGAATCGTCGTGAACAAATCCGGTGAGTTGTAGAGCAGGCTGTTGAATTCCAGAATCGCCTTGGTCGAAGCCTCGGAGGGATTGCTCTGCGCCACTTTGCCGCTCCATAGAACGTTGTCAGTGACGAACAGGCCGCCCCTACGCAGGCGCGGCAGGATCAGCTTGAAGACGCGCGGATAGTCTTCCTTGTCCACGTCGTTGAAGATGATGTCAAACTGCTGTTTCTCTTCGGAGAGAAGCTCGAGTGCGTCACCGGTCTTGAGAGTGATCTGTTTGGAAACTCCGGCGCGGTCGAAATAGCCACGAGCTTCGTCGGCCTTCTTGCGGTCGCCATCGGTGTAGATCACGCGGCCGCCTTCGCCCACCGCACGGGCCCACCAGATGGTCGAATAACCGACCGCCGAGCCCAGTTCGAATACGGTCTTGGCATTTATCATCTTAGCCAGTTGGTACAAGATGCGGCCTACCGCAGGTCCGACGATGGGGATTTTTCGTTTCGCCGCCTCGGTTTCTATCTCCGTCAACACCTCGTCGCGGGGAGGAAGCAATGAGTACACGTAGTCTTCGACGGCGCCGACCGTGATTCCACCCATGCGCCAGGCAGCATTGTTGTCTTTCTGTAGTGGCAAGGATCCTCCTTAAGCCAGCGTTACGCCCGGTGTCATTTCTACTGTGTCCAGGGCTGGCAGCAGTTTCTGCAAATCACGCGGCCTGCCCGTCAACACCGGGAAAGTTCCAAAGTGCATGGGGATGACCGTCTTCGGCTTGAGCAGATTGCAGGCATAGGCCGCTTCACGCGGCGACATGGTGTAGTGGTCGCCAATCGGGATCATGGCGATCTGTGGCCCATAGAGATCCCGAATGATTGCCATGTCGCTGAACACGTTGGTGTCGCCTGCATGATAGATCTTCACCCCGTTGGAAAACTCGATCACGTAGCCACAGGCTTCGCCGCCGTACACGATCTGGTCGCCATCCGTAATGCCGCAAGAGTGGTCGGCGTGCACCATGGTTACCTTGATGTCGGCGACGGTCTGGGTGCCGCCCTTGTTCATGCTCGAAACCTGCTTGACACCCTTCTTTTCCAGCCAGTGAGCAAGTTCGGGGATGGCCACAACCACAGGGTTATGCTTCTTGGCGATTTCAACCGCATCTCCAATATGGTCGAAGTGGCCGTGAGTGCAGAGCAGGACATCCACCTTCTTGATGTTCTTCTCCCGCTCTGGACACTTGGGATTGCCCATGACCCAGGGGTCCACAATGACGATCTTGCCCGCGGGAGTTTCCATGCGAAAGGTAGCGTGGCCTAGCCAGGTAAGTTTGATGCCTTGGAGGTTCATATCGAAAAGCTTGCAGTCGGCACTTGGTAATTGGCAATCGGCCATCAGCCAAATGCGCAGTGCCAATTGCCAAGTGCTTTAGTTTAATATGAATCGCCATGACTGAGCTAAAGGTCCTTATTACTCGTGAACAGATTGCCCAACGTGTGGCTGAGATGGGCGCCGAAATCAACCGGGAGTATGACGGTCAATCCGTGGTGCTGTTGGGCGTGTTGAAGGGTGCGGCCATTTTTCTTAGTGATTTGTCCCGCCAGTTGAAGATCGATGCCACCTTCGATTTTATCGGTGTCTCCAGTTATGGCAACCGACCGAGCCCTGCCCAGGAACTGAAATCCGGATGGGACTCAACCGGCGAAGTGCGGCTGACCAAGGACATGGATCAGTCCATGATCGGAAAGAACGTGATCCTGGTGGAAGACATCCTCGATACCGGACTCACGTTGACCTATCTGAAGAAGATGCTGATGGCGCGCCAGCCGAAGTCTCTCCGGATCGCAGCCTTGCTGGACAAGCCGTCACGCAGAAAGCAACCGATCTCGGCGGACTACGTGGGCTTTAGCATTCCCGACGAGTTCGTGGTCGGCTATGGCCTGGATTACGCTGAGAAGTACCGTAATCTCCCGGACATTTGCGTCGTGCCGCGGGAAGCGTAAAACTACGGCCGCAGCATTTCTCGCCCGCAGCAAGCTTCCCTGGAGCGCTCGTGGCAACTCGCCATTCAGGCTCTTTGTGCGCGTTGTTGGAGCAGGTACGGCTGGATACGGTCCCCAGCGGACTGGCTGTTATGATTAAAGTTTGGGGAAACGAGACTCGTGGAAACCGCTTTGACTCACTCCGATCAGTTAAAAGTCGAGCCTTTGCTGCTCGAGGTGGCAGACGTCGTCAACACCACCCTTGACCTGGACACCACGCTGAGCCGCGTGGCTGAACTGGTGCGCAAAGTCATCGACTACGAAATTTTCGCCATCCTGCTGGTGAATGAGAAGGCACAAGAGCTGCGAATCCGTTTTCAGGTGGGATATGCGCGCGAAGTGGCTGAGCGGGTGAAGATCAAGATTGGCCAAGGCGTAACCGGACAGGCGGCGCAGCGGCGCGAGGCCATCCTGGTCGATGACGTGTCGAAGCATCCGGAGTACATCTCAGCCGCGCCCAATGTGCGCTCGGAGCTGGCGATTCCGCTGATTGTGAAGAATCGGGTCATCGGAGTGCTGAATCTGGAAACGCATGAAGCGGGGCGCTTCACCGAAGAACACAAGCGACTGCTGACGCTGATCGGCTCGCGCATGGCAGTGGGAATCGAGAATGCTCGGCTGCACACCCGGACCACACGCCAGGCGCGAACGTTGGTACTGCTGAACGAGATCGCACGCGAGCTTACTTCCATTCTGAATGTGGATGAATTGCTCAAGCGTATTGCCGAATTGCTCAGCCGGCTGATCGACTACCAGATGTTCAGCATCCTGCTGGTGGACGCGGCAGGAGAGAAATTGCAGCACCGGTTCTCATTGCGCTTTCAGGAGAATATCCAGCTGAAACACGACGTTCCGCTGGGCGATGGCCTGGTGGGGTATGCCGCACGTCACCGGCAGGCAGTCCTAGTGCCTGATGTCAGCAAAGATCCGCGATATATCCTGCTGAATCCGGAGACCCGCTCGGAGATGGCCGTGCCTCTGATTTACAAGGACAAAGTCGTTGGAGTGCTGGACCTGGAGCACACCAAACGAGGATTTTTCACAGACGACCACAAACGCACGGTGACAACCTTGGCCGCTCAGGTCGCGATTGCTCTTGAAAACGCCAGACTTTACGAGGAGATCGCCCGCCAAGAGAAGCGATTGGAGCGCGACCTGGCGCTGGCGCGCGAATTGCAATTCCGCCTGCTGCCGCAATCCTTGCCCAAGCTGGCGAACCTGGAAGTTGCGGCCAAGTTTGCGCCCGCGCGCGCTATCGGCGGCGACCTGTATGACTTCGTCAATTACTCGCTCGATCACATGGGCATGGTGATCGGAGACGTCAGCGGCAAAGGCGCTCCGGCTGCGATTTATGCTGCACTGGTCAGCGGCATTCTGCGGTCGCACGCTCCCATCGAGCCGGGACCAGCAGAGATGCTGCGAGCGGTCAACTTTTCCCTGAGCGAGCGGCGCATTGAGGGCCAGTTCGTCTCGCTGATCTATGCCGTGTGGGACGATCGCAACCGTTCCTTGCAGATAGCCAACTCGGGGCTGCCGCGTCCTTTGTACTGCCATGACGGCAAGATTGAGGTCATCGAGGCCACCGGTCTGCCTCTAGGCCTGTTTGACGATGCCGAGTACGACGAATTCACCTTCAACGCCAAGCCCGGCGACATGTTTGTGTTTTTCAGCGATGGCATTCTGGACGCCCGCAACCAGGCCGGTGATATGTTCGGACGCTCCCGGACGGAGGCCATCATCGCGGGTTGCGCCGAGATTTCCGCTGATTGCGTGGTGAAGTCGCTGTTCAAGGCGGTGACCGAGCATGCCGCGGGAGAGGACGCCTTCGACGATGAAACCGTCGTTGCCATCAAGGTGAAAGGCGAACCCAAGCGCAAGTGAACCGCACCGCAAACCGGAGCGAGGGCCGTCCTCCGGCCTTTTCCTATCGCGAGGTGCGAAAGGGATTTCTGCGTCGCCGTCCAATAGGAACCACGTTGTCGTGTGACGAGATCCCATTGGAACGCCTGGCCGAGCGTTACGGAACTCCGCTCTACGTCTATTCCGCATCCGCGATCCGCGAACGCATGGACAGCTTCGAGCATGCTTTCCGAAAAGTTCCCCACACCATCTGCTATTCGGTCAAGGCAAATTCGAATCTAGGAATTCTTCAGTTGCTGGCGGGAATAGGATGCGGCTTCGATGTGGTCTCAGGCGGTGAACTGGAGCGGGTCTTACGCGTGGACCGGCGGGCCGCGAAGAGAGTGGTGTTTTCGGGAGTGGGCAAGACCTCCGAAGAGATGCAGGCGGCGCTCAAGGCCGGCGTAATGCTGTTCAATGTGGAAAGCGAATCCGAGCTCTGGCGACTGGCAGAGTGTGCGGCGCGCACCCGGGAGAAAGCGCGGATCGCATTGCGCGTAAACCCTGACGTTCCCGCCAACACGCATCCTTACATCTCAACCGGTCTGCAGCAACACAAGTTCGGCATTCCCCTCAGCAAGGCGAGAAAGTTATACGCCCAGGCCTCCGGGACCAAGTATCTGCGGATTGCTGGTGTAAGCGTACACATTGGCTCCCAGATCACGGACGTGCAGCCATTCGCGCTGACCATGGAACGCGTAGCTGAATTGGTGCGTGTGCTGCAAGACGACGGCCATCGCATCCAATACGTGGACGCGGGCGGGGGCCTAGGCATCGACTACCAGGATCCATCGCCCCAGGAATTCGCTAGGCCGGCGGCGGAATATGCGGCCGCGCTGCTGCGTCCGCTGCGCGGGCTGAAAGTGCATCTCTTGCTCGAACCTGGTCGCTCCATCGTTGGGCCGGCGGGCGCGCTTCTCACTCGGGTTCTGTACCGGAAGACGAACGGCCCCAAGCAGTTTCTGGTGGTCGATGCCGCAATGAATGATCTGGTCCGGCCTTCGCTTTATGACGCGTATCACGAGATTGTTCCGGCGCGGCTGGATGTGAATTCCGCTCGACACGAGACCGTGGACGTGGTCGGCCCCATCTGCGAGAGCGGAGATTTCTTTGCGCGCGGCCGCGAGCTACCGGTGGTTAACGAAGGAGAGCTTCTGGCGATTCTCGATGCCGGAGCTTACGGCATGGTGCTCGCGTCCAACTACAATACGCGACCGCGGCCTGCGGAAGTGCTGGTTGATGGCAAGTCGGTGAAAGTCATCCGGCGGCGGGAAACGATGGATGATTTGCTCCGACTGGAGACCCGTTTGAGCTGACCCTCGCTCCATTAGTTCCCTCACCCAGCAAAAATCAAGGCGAGCGGAGCTTTGCTCCGCCTGGACAGCCGGGGGCGGCTGTCCCACGTGGGCACTGCCTAGCACCAGCGGATTACTTGGCACCTGCTTGGGCGAGCTTTCGTAAGTCGTTACCCCGCAAACACTGCCAGTTTGCATGCATGCTTTGGGCGGACTCTGGCGGCACGAAGTGGGTCAGTGACGCGATTTCTCCGGGGCATCCCAAACTACTTTTCCACCCACCCACGTCGTGGTAGTCCTGATGTCGCGGATTTTTACCGGGTCAATGGTGAAGATATCGTCGCTGAGTAAAACCATGTCCGCCAGCTTGCCGGGAGTGATAGAGCCCTTGTCTTTTTCCTGAAATTCCGCGTAGGCGGAACCCATGGTGTAGGCTTCGACCGCCTCCGCGACCGTGAGCTTCTGCTCGGGAAACCAGCCGCTGGGATTCTTCCCGTCCAACGTTGCGCGGGTGACGGCGGCGTAGAGGCCCAGCATCGGATTGAGAGGCGCCACGTTCCAGTCCGTACCGAAGGCGAGGCGCACATCGTGGTTCAGGAAGGTGCGAAACGCGTAGGTACGACTGGCACGGTCGTGGCCGATGCGTTCTTCGGCCCAGCGTCCATCGTCGATGGCATGGTAGGGCTGGACGGAGGCGATTACGTGCAATTGGGCGAAGCGGTCGAAATCTTTTGCCGCCATGTGCTGTGCGTGCTCAATGCGGAAGCGGCGGTCGCTCTCACTGTGCGCTTTCACAACCTCGCTATACAGGTCAAGGATGATCGAAATGCCCTGGTCGCCGATGGCGTGAGTGCAAATCTGCAATCCGGCCGCATCGGCTTTCATCATACGGTCTTGCATGAGCGAAACCGGATGCATTTCGTCGGACAGCAGCCCGCGGTTATTGGGCTGATTGCTGAACGGCTCGAAGAAGTATGCGGTAGAAGATCCTAGCGAGCCGTCCGCGTAGGCCTTGAGAGAGCCGATGCGAAGAAACGGGCCACCGAAAGCGTGCCGGATACCAATTTTTATCTGATCGTCGACGCCTGGAATAAGCGGCGCGGCGTAGATGCGCGCGGTCAGTTCCCCCCGCTCCAGCAGCTCAGAGTAAACCGCGATGTCCGCGTATTCCGGATTCATGTGCTGCACGCTGGTGACACCCAGCGAGGCCGCGTGCGCCAGAGCGCGCTTGACTGCCCGCAGCCGCTCATCGTGCGAAAGAGGCGCCGCAACCTTAAAGACATAATCCATGGCGGCGTCTTTCAGCGCGCCGGTGGGATTGCCGTGCGCGTCGTGCACAATGACGCCGCCGGGAGGATCCGGAGTTTGGGCAGTGATGCCGGCCAGCCTGAGAGTGACCGAGTTTGCCAGCGCCATGTGGCCGTCGTAGCGACTGACAAATACGGGCGTGTCCGGGCTGAGAGGATCGATCAATTCCTTGCTGGGCATGGCCGCTGGAGTCCATTTGGTCTCATCCCAGTCGCCACCTGTTACCCAACCCCCCTTGGGCGTTTTCCTGACCCGTTCAGCAATGCGGCGGGCGAATTCCTCGGCGCTGGTGGCGTCGTTGAGTTGAACGCGGTCGAGCGCCAGGCCGCCGTCAACAAAATGCACATGGGAGTCGTTGAAGCCTGGCAGTAACAGTTTGCCGGAGGCATCGATCGTGCGGGTGTTACCGCCCTGCCAGGCGGCGACATCCTCGTTAGAACCCACCGCCATGATCCGGTCGCCAAGTACCGCGACGGCCTGAGCCGTGGGGCGGTTTTTGTCCACTGTCCAGATTTTGGCGTGGCGAATGATGAGATCGGCAGCGGGCTGCGACTGCGCCCGGAGAAACGGCGGCAGATTGAATAACACGAACAGGGTGGCGAACGCGCCAGCGCGAACAAAGGCAGTTTTCATTCTTGTGGTCCTGATTGCAGACTGTCGGCCCGGGTCGCAGTCAATCCAATACGACTGGTAACGATACAGGATTGCCGGAGGCCTTGAAAGTTTTCGCGCTGGGATTACGACGACGCTCAGAGTTTTCCTTAACACTATTGTGCCACCGCTCGCACGACCGAGCCATTGCCCTGGAGCAGCGATGCAGTTACGCTCGGCCATCGCAACTAAATTTATCTGGCCAGCACTTGACACGGCATTGAGGCGCCAGAAAGAAGAGCCCGGCTCCCTTCGGTTTCACGCACGGGTTCACGAGGCTGGCAGACTCGAAACATGAATATGGCAACAACGACGGTTTATGGCTCCCCACATCCCCGGGTCCGGGTTTTGGTCGCCGACGATCACGAGGTGATGCGGCTGGGAATTCGCAATCTGCTTGAGGTCCAGCCCGGCTGGAGCGTTTGCGCGGAAGCCAATAACGGGCGGGAAGCGGTGGAGAAGACCCTTAAATTTCATCCTGACGTGATCATCATGGACATCACCATGCCAGTGATGAACGGCCTCGAAGCGGCGAGTCAAATTACCCTGCAGCAACCGCAGATCCCGGTAATTTTGTTTTCGCTGCATGTGTCCGACGACCTCTATCGCCATTTCAAGACGGATGGAATCCGCGGGGCGGTAGCCAAAGGGGATGCCGCGCGCGATCTGGTTCTGGCAGTGGAGACGGTATTGGCAGGCGGAACTTTCTTCCCCGGCCAGAAAACCGGTTCAAATTGACTGTCGGTTGACCTTGGGCTTGAAGGAGGGACTCACAGGAGTGGCAGACGCCGGCCGGTTATGGGGAGTTACCAGCGTCTGCCGTTCGCTCCTTCGCGTTGGGGTAGCTCCATTAGTACCGCCGACACACCAGCCGACGCTATCGGGATGATACTGTAGTTACAAACTGGATAATTGCTGACCCATCCTTTAGGATGCTGTGGCAGAAACTCGGCTTGAAGCGTTGATTTAAGGGAATGGGGCTACCAGGCTTGCCGGTTAGGACTTGACTGTCTCCGAGCAGATGCGGGTTCTTATGAAATCCGGGGGGGAGTTCGAATAGAGATGGGCTAATAGGCGAGTCGGAAAGGTCTTCAACGGTTTCTTCAATCTTCAGAATTCGATCCGCGCGACCCGGGCTTCCGCCGAGCCTGCGGATGCGAGTCATTTTGACCGCCAGTCCAGTCGGGACTGGCCCATCATGGTGGAACTGGGCGATCTCAGGAGGCATAACAAGTGCCGTCCCAACCACATAGTACGGTTCGCTACCCACATAGTCGGGAGCACTGTTGTTATCGGGACCCTCATGGTCGATATTCCAACCGTCGATCGTTTCTTCTCCGCCGGCGTTATGTTCGTCGGGCGACCGTCTGGTCGTGGTGATAAGGTGTTTCGCTGGATGACCGAACAAGGTCTTTCGTTTCCCGGTGTCCACCGTCTCGCTCTCGACGTGAACCACATTCCAAGGATTCTTCTGTAAGTAGTCATTAAGCTGCGCCATGGGCCAGAACTTCACAACTTTGTAGGTTCGATACTCGCGCGCGTTCAGGTCGATTAACAACCCGGTCTTTGCTCCGTCGCCCAGGCTATCTTTTCTCCTCATAACCCCTCGTCGGTAATGAGTCTCCCGATGACCGCCAAGCTTCTGCGCGTTCGGACTCGCACTAGTATCCGTAATAACGGTGTGGGTCTTTAGCATCATGTCCGCGTAGCAAACGGTGTAGCATCCGATCAGGAGAAGTGTTAGGAATCCTTGCATATGGGTTGGTTTGTTAAATAGGAGGTTAGCCTATCTTTTTTCTAGCGCCCCTAGTTTCTAGCGCCCCTAGCCAGATTACCTTCGGCTCACCTGTCCCCAATCTGAGTGAAATGCTGCCAAGCCGTAGTTTTCAAACTCTTCCCTGAAGTCACACGAACGTACAGCCCCTGGACAATTTACGTCACGGCGTCCGTTCTTTTGCAGTCTGTTAGGCCGCACGGGTATCTAAGTGGAATAGTCCGCGTTGATGCGCACATATTCAGGGGTCAGATCAGTGGTCAGGAACAGGATGGAGGCGCTGCCTCGACCGAGGAATATGCGAATCTCGCAGCGCGACTGGGCGAGCGCCTGGTGCGCCTGCTTCTGGTCAAAGTTGGCTCCCACACCGCCGCGGCACACCATTTGATCTCCGATCTTGATACTGACTTTCGCAGGGTCGATGGCGATCCCTGATCGTCCTACGGCGGCGAGAATGCGTCCCCAGTTGGGGTCCGCACCTGCCCACGCGGTCTTTACCAGCAGGGAGCGCGCCACGATTTGGGCCACCTGCCGGGCTTCCTCGCGATTCCTTGCCTGATCGACGGAGAGGCGAATCACATGCTTCACCCCTTCACCGTCGAAGACAATCTGCTCGGCCAACGACTGGCAAGCCTGCAGGAGCGCGTCCGAAAAGTCTTTTCGCGCCGATGGTTGCTTCAAACGCACCCCGCTCCGGCCACTCGCCAGCAGCAGCACGGTGTCGTTGGTGGACGTGTCTCCGTCTATCGAGATGCAGTTGAAAGTCTGCTCGCAGGACTCTTGCAGCCACCGCTTTAATTCGACTGGACTGGCCACGACGTCGGTGAATAAGTAAACCAGCATGGTTGCGAGTTGCGGATGAATCATGCCGGCACCCTTGGCAATGCCCAGCACGCTTACCGTGGACTTTCCGGAATGAAAGGTCACGCTGGCCAGCTTCGGCCGGGTGTCGGTAGTCATGATGGCACGAGCGAAGTCCGCAATTCCCTGCTTCGTCGCTCCGCGTGCCGCCGTGAGGTCGGGGAGCTTCGCGACTATCCGATCCACTGGCAGAGGCACGCCGATAATGCCGGTGGAGGACGGGAAAATCTCGCTGGCGCGCAATGCCAGGAGCCGGGCCAACTCCCGACAGACTTGCTGGCAAGCCCGTATCCCGGCTTTGCCAGTAGCGCAGTTGGCATTACCCGAGTTCACGATCACTGCCCGAACGCCACCGCGGCTGGCCGCCAGCGACGCCCGTCCGACTTCGAGGGGTGCCGCTACCACGCGATTCTTCGTGAACATGGCCGCCGCCGTTGTGCCCGGACAGGCTTCGACCAGTGCCAGATCAGGCCGGCCACTGGCCTTGATTCCAGCACACGCCGCCGAGAAACTGAATCCCACCGGCAGGCATAGGTTTTTCTGGGGAAGACCGCGAACTCTCATACCTCGATCTTCACCAGCCAGTTGGTGGGCTGAGGAAGAATGGCGAACTTGGGTAATTCGCCACGCACCATGGCGACCTCATCACACTGATGGAAGCGGGGGCAAACGCAGCAGTCTTTGTGAATCTTGTCGGGTAAATCCTCGCGGTGCGCCATGGCGAATCCCAGGCGCGCGAAGAATTCCGGAATGCGCGTAAACAGGCAGATGGAATCGACATTGTGTTTGCGGGCCTGCGCCAACAACGCCTTCACCAGGCGCTCGCCGCCTCCCGAGCCCTGCCGTGCGGGATCGACCGTGATGGAGCGGATTTCGGCCAGATGCGGACCGTAAAGATGGAGCGCGCCGCAGCCGATGATATGGCCGTGATCTTCGAGCACGACAAAATCGCGCACATTTTCACAGACTTCCGCAAAGCTGCGCGGCAGCAGGGTTCCGTCGCCGGAGTAGGCCGCAATCAGCTCGTGTATCGGTTCGGCATCTGGCAGAAGGGCTTCACGCGTGCGCATGGACATCCTCCCGCATGCTTTCCACCTTCCGGCGGGCGTCGGCGATGGCCTGCCGAACTCGTGCCGGCGCAGTACCGCCCGGGACGTCGTGGATGTTAAGCACTGCCTGCAGACTCAAACAAGAATAGAAATCCTGATCAAACGCCGGATTCAACTGGCGCAATTCCTCCAAGGCCAAATCTCCCAGCTCACACTTTCTCTCGATGCAGGTTTGCACCGCTTTGCCAATTTGTTCGTGGGCCAGACGGAAAGGAACTCCGCGCTGCACCAGATAAGTGGCGCCGGCCCAGGCGTTCGTGAATCCGGATTGCGCGGCTTGCTGCATGCGCTCGTGATTGAACTCCACGGCCTTCATCCAGCCGGATGCTAGCGGCAGCAGGGAAAGTACGGTGCCGGCGGCATCGAAGAGCGGCTGCTGCGTTTCCTGCAAGTCTTTGTTGTAGGCCAGAGGCAGGCCCTTCACCGTGACCAGCAGCGCCGTCGCGTCTCCTATGATGCGGGCGGCTTTGCCGCGCGTGAGTTCCAGCAGATCTGGATTCATCTTTTGCGGCATGGCGCTGCTTCCGGTTGAATAAGCCTCTGGCAGACGGATGAATCCAAACTCCTGCGATGAAAACAAGATCATCTCTTCCGCCCAGCGGCTCAGATGTACGGCCAAAAGAGAAAGAGCTCCCACGAACTCCAGGACAAAATCGCGATCACTGGTAGCGTCGATGCTGTTGGCAGTCGGAGCATCGAAGCCGAGCTCCTCGGCCATGGCGCGGCGATCCAGTGGCAATGTCGCGCCCGCGACAGCGCCCGAGCCCAAGGGAGAAAGATTTAGCCGTTTGCGGCAGTCAGCGAGCCGTTCGGCGTCACGTAGAAACATTTCTACATACGCCAGCAACCAATGGGCCACCAGCACCGGCTCCGCGCGTTGCAGGTGAGTGTAGGCGGGCATGGCTGCGCCGCCCGCTTGTTCGGCACGATCGAGCGAGATCCAGAGCCACTCCGCCAGGTCGGCCTTCATCTGGTCAATCGAGGCCCGAATGTAGAGACGAAGGTCGGTGGCAATCTGTTCATTGCGGCTTCGACCGCTGTGCAGCTTGTATCCGGTGTCGCCAATCACTGCGACCAGTTGCTTCTCCACGAAGTGATGCACGTCTTCAGCTTCGTTGTCGTCCAGGAACGCCGCAGACGCGGCCGCCTTCTCGGCAATCTGATTCAGGCCCTGAAGAATCGTGATCAGCTCACTCGACGACAGATTTCCTCCATTCTTCAGCGCGGTTGCGTGGGCGCGGCTGGCGGCGAGCTCTTCCCGCAACAAACGCCGGTCGAAGTCGAACGACCGCTGCCAGCGCTCGAAGTCGGCATCGAGCGGCTGGTGGAATCGTCCCGACCACATCTTCATCGGGTCACCTCAGGTTTCACAGCTTCCGCGCGGAGTCGGGCGCGGGAGCGCGACGGCAGGCCCAGAATGCGAATGAATCCTTCCGCGTCTTTCTGGTCGTAGCTGTCGCCCATGGTGAACGACGAAAGATCGGTACGGTAGAGCGAATTCTCGGAGTGGCGGCTGACCACCGACACGTTGCCCTTGTACAGCGAGAGCGTCGTTGTGCCTGTAATGCCTTGTTGGGTCTTGTCAACGAATGCGTCGAGCGCTTCGCGCAGCGGAGTGAACCAGAGACCGAAGTAAGCCAGCTCTGCATACTTCAAAGCAATGTGTTGCTTGAAGTGCATGAGGTCACGCTCCAGGCACAAGGCTTCGAGTTCACGATGGCCTGCAATCAGCAGAGTTCCGCCCGGCGTTTCGTAACACCCGCGGGACTTGATCCCGACAAACCGGTTCTCTACCAGATCGATGCGGCCAATTGCATTGCGACCGCCGATCTCGTTCAGCAACTCGACCAGCGAAACCGGGTCGAGCTTCATGCCGTTCACCGAAACCGGAGTTCCCTTTTCAAACCCGATCACGACCTGCTCCTCGCGATCCGGAGCTTCCTGCGGGGAACGGGTTAACTGCCAGGTGCTGGGAAGAGGAGCGTTGCCTGCGTCTTCCAGTTCCCCGCCCTCGTGGCTGATGTGCCAAAGATTGCGATCGCGGCTGTGGATCTTCTCCCGGCTGGCGGTGACGGAAATGCCTCGCTTCTCGGCATAGTCGAGACAGTCTTCCCGCGACTTCAAAGTCCATTCCCGCCACGGCGCAATCACTTTGAGTTCCGGAGCGAGCGCCTGGTACGCCAGTTCGAAGCGGACCTGATCGTTGCCTTTGCCCGTGCAACCGTGCGCGACGGCGGTTGCGCCTTCGCGGAGCGCCACCTCCACCTGATGTTTGGCAATCACCGGCCGAGCCAACGACGTGCCCAGCAGATATTTGTGTTCGTACACCGCGCCCGCTCGCAACGCGGGGAATACGTATCCGGTGAGAAATTCCTCGCGCATGTCTTCGACGACGACCTTGCTGGCGCCCGTCTTATATGCTTTCTCGACGACCGCTTCAATGTCGTCACCCTGGCCAACGTCTCCAACCATGGCAATCACGTCGTAGCAATAGTTTTCCTTCAGCCACGGAATGATGATGGAGGTATCCAGACCTCCGGAGTATGCGAGCACAACTTTGTCAGCCATTTGCGTTCCTCGAATTCGAGCGGCCCACCTTGCCGCCGAGCAGTAACAACAGAATGGCCTTCTGCACGTGCAAGCGGCTTTCCGCCTGGTCGAAGACTACGGAACGGTCGGAGTCCATAATTGCGTCCGTGATCTCCATTCCGCGGTGCGCGGGCAAGCAGTGCATGAAGACGGCGTGAGGCGCCGCGCCGGCCACGAGCTCTTCATTTACCTGGTAGGGCGGGAAAATCTGGTTCCGCTCCTGCTCTTCGTGCTCATGACCCATGCTGGTCCAGGCATCAGTATAGACCGCGTCTGCCCCGTCCACAGCCTGTTTTGGATCGTTGAGGATTTCGATGACCGCACCCGTTTGTTGCGCGAGTTCACGGGCGTCGGCCACGATTTGCGGATCGCAGCCATAGCCCCGGGGCGTAGCGATGCGAATCCGAGAGCCCAGAGTCGCCGCGGTCAGGAGCAGAGAATGGGCCACGTTGTTGCCGTCGCCAACGTAGGCGAGGCAGATTTTCTTGAGATCGCCGAATCGCTCCAGTAAGGTGAAGTAGTCAGCCAGCGCCTGGCAGGGATGTTCCAGATCGCTAAGCGCGTTGATCACAGGAATACAGGCATGCTCGGCCATTCCTTCGACTGTACTGTGCGAATACGTACGCAAGACGACGGCATCCACCCACCGTTCCACGTTGTGCGCAATGTCGCTTAAGTTTTCGCGCGCATCGAGACGGCCAGCAGTCTGGTCCATGAAGAAAGCGTTGCCGCCCATGCTCGCCATGCCGGCTTCGAAGGTGAGGCGGGTCCGCAGCGACTGCTTTTCGAAAAACATCACCATCTGTTTGCCGGCGAGTGCTGTGCGGAAACTAGAGGGACGCGTTTTCAACAGTCCGGCGAGATGGAAAATGGTTTCAATCTCGATCGGGCTGAGATCGCGGATCGAGATCAGATCGCGGCCTGGAAAAGTCGTGGTTGCCGGAGGAGTTGCGACCTGAGTAGTTTGGAATGGCTGGCTGCTCAACGTAGTGGTCTCCTTCTGCTTGGCTTTGCGCGACTGCTCAACAGCTTCTTCGGTTGGGTGGATGTCAGAGCCGTGTCGAGGGCACGGATCACCAAGTCCACGTGGGCTTTCTGAATGATGTAGGGCGGCAGGAAACGCAGTACTGTGTCCTGCGTGCGGTTAATGAGGATGCCGCGATCCAGCAATTGCACAACGACCGCCTTCGCCCGGTCGGCCGAATCGAGATTCATACCCAGCATCAGGCCCATGCCGCGAATTTCGCGGACGCAGGCGTGCTTGGCTTTCAGTCCTTCCAGTTTGGTGCGGAAGTAGTCTCCGGTTTGGCGTATGGGTCCTAACATGCGATCAAGGACGCGCAGAAACTCGACAGCCACAGCACACGCTAAGGGCCCGCCGCCGAAGGTGGTGCCGTGCATTCCGGGATGCATGCCGCTGGCGACGCGATCGGTCGTCAACAGCGCTCCCAGCGGAAGGCCTGCAGCAAGCGGCTTCGCGACGGTGACAATGTCGGGCTGAATCCCGTAGTGCTGGTAGGCAAAATAACGTCCGGTGCGGCCTAGCCCGCATTGGATTTCGTCGAGAATCAGCAGCGCTCCGGTGCGGTCGCAGAGCTGCCGCGCCGTCTGCAGAAATTCAGGACTCAGTGGACGGATTCCGCCTTCCCCCTGAATAGTCTCCAGGCAAATGGCGCAGACGCTGCCGTCAAATTGCCGCTTGAGATCGTCGACATCGTTGAAGGCAACGAACCCCACTCCCGGCACGAGCGGCGCGAAAGGATGCCGATACTTCTCTTGCCCGGTCGTGGCTAACGAGCCAAACGTCCTGCCATGAAAAGAATTCTCCAGCGCCAGCAGACGCCACTTGGCTTTGTGGCCGTTGTTGTTCTGGGTACGCGCGAAGGCGCGGGCCAGCTTGAGCGCGCCTTCCCAGGCCTCGGTGCCGCTGTTGCAGAAAAACGCCTTGTCCAAACCGGAGATCCTGGTCAGCCGCTTCGCCAGCTCCGCCTGGAACTCGTGGAAGAACAGATTCGACACATGAATCAGTCGGCCGGCCTGTCGCTTCAATGTGGACTGAATCACGGGATGCGCATGACCCAAAGCGTTGACGCCAATCCCGCTGAGGAAGTCGAGATACCGTTTGCCCTGCGAATCCCATAGATAGACGCCCCGCCCGCGCTCAAACAACACGCGCTGGCGATCGTAGGTGGGAAGCAGTAGCTTCGATTCGGAGCGGACGACGGTAGCGAGGCTCATGCGACGATCACCTCTGTGCCACCGTCGAGCTTGGTGAGATAAAACTGCGGCAGCGTGTCGGCCTGTGCCGCCGGCAGGATGCGTACCCTGCCCACACCTTTGCGCAGCGCCTGTCCGCAGGCCTCGAGCTTGGGCAACATGCCGCCGGCAATCTCCGCGCTCTCGACCATGGCGGAGATCTGCTTGGTATTCAGCCACGGCATCACCGTGCCTTCGGCATTCTTCACGCCGGCGACGTCGGTGAGGAAAATGAGCGTGTCGGCATGGCAGGCGACCGCGCAGGCCGATGCCATCTGGTCCGCGTTCACGTTGTAATACTCGCCGTCCGAACCCAGGGCCACCGAGGACAGCACCGGAACTCCACCCAGCCCCCAGATGGCCTCCAGCCAACGCGGTTCGACTGAGCAGATTTCTCCCACGTACCCCAGGTCGTAGCCCTGCGTCTGTTTTTTGCGGGCGCGGAACGCCATGCCGTCTCCACCGCACAGTCCAATGGCGGGGCGTCCCGCGGCAACGATGGCCGCCACCAGACTCTTGTTCACGATTCCAGCCAGGACCATCAGAGCGACATCGCGGGTCTCAGCATCGGTAATGCGCAAGCCGTTTACGAAATCGCTTTCCTTGCCCAGAAGCTTCAGCGTCCGGGTAAGAGCGGCCCCGCCGCCGTGCACCACCGTGACGCGGTGACCGTCTTCTGCCAACTCAACCATGGCGAGAGCGCACTTGTGCAGCGTGGCCTTGTCTTCGAGTGCCGCGCCGCCGAGCTTGATCACAATCTTCACTGCAGGCCTTCCTGTTCCTTAAACCCATACATGAGGTTCATGTTCTGAACTGCTTGTCCGGCTGCGCCTTTCAACAGGTTGTCCACGCAGGACACGAGCACCAGACGGCGCCCGTCTTTCGCCAGGCAAAAACCCAGATCGCAGTAGTTGGTGTGGAGAGAAAACTGGATCTGCGGCAACTTCGGCGTGGCGAAGACGCGAACCCACGGCTTGCCCACATAGAAATCGTGAAAGCAAGACTCCACTTCCGCAGATTTCATCTCACGCTTTAGATGAACGTAAATAGTAGAGAGGATTCCTCGGGGAATCGGCAGCAGGTGCGGAGTGAAAATCAGCTCACTCGAATCCAGCTTCAACTGCTCGAGCATCTCTCCGACATGGCGGTGTCCAAACACCGAGTAGGCGGAAAGGTTGTCCGCTACGGAAACGAAGTGGGTGCGCGCCGTCGCTTCCTTGCCCGCGCCCGAGACACCCGACTTCGAATCGGAAATGATGCCCTTCTCGCGATCCACGATGTCCGCTGCGAGGAGCGGCGCCAGAGCAAGAATCACCGAAGTGGCATAGCAGCCGGGATTGGCCACCAGCACTGCGCCCGGAAGCCGGCCGCCATTCAACTCTGGAAGACCGTACACGGCTTTCTTCGTGAGATCAGCCGCAGTGACCGCATCCTCGTCGTGGAAGCCGTAGACGGCGCGGTTTTGCGACTGTTGCAATCGCCAGGCGCCGCTGAGGTCGACTATGCGCAGACCATGCGCAATCGCTTCCGGCACCAGGGCGCGAGATACCTCATGGGGCGTGGCCAAAAACAGCAGTTCAATCTCGCGGCGCCTGAGCTCAGCGCAAGACCAGGGCTGCAGTGGATAGCCCCCATTTCCGGAGATGGCGGGATACATGTCCGCGAGATTGGCCTCTACCGAAGCTTCGCCGGAACGCTGAAGCATCACCGGAGTTTCAACGCCGGGGTGGCGCAGAAGAATACGGGCCAGTTCGAAGCCGGAGTATCCAGTCGCACCCAGGATTGCGGTTCTAAGCTTGGCTGCCATCAGGCGAGCATCTCCTGAATGCGGGCGGCCAGCCGCTTTGCGCCCCGGTTGTCGGAACAGACCATCAATATTGTGTCGTCCCCTGCGATGGTTCCGATGGCTTCCTCCCAATCCTGGCCGTCGAGTGCAGCGGCCACAGGCTGCGCGCTGCCTACCGTCGTCTTGATGACCAGCAGGTTTTGCGCCGCTTTCACTTCCAACCCGAACTCCCTGACCAGGCGCGAAACCGGCGGCAAGGCAGGTTCCGAGGCCGCTTCACTCGGTAGCACGTACCCTGCTCCGGTCTTGACCAGGCCAAGCTCGTGAATATCGCGCGAGAGCGTCGCCTGCCCGACTTTCAAACCGCGCCTGCCCAGAGCGCGCTGCAGGTCTTCCTGGCTGCCGACTGCGCTGTTTTCCAGCAGTTCCAGGATGACCCTCTGTCGCAGCGGTTTGCTCATGAATGACTATTCATCGTACTGAATAATTATTCATCTATGGTATTGGGTATGCCGCGGATGTCAAGTAGAAATTTCGATGCGAGTAATCACAATGTAGGCGCGAGCGTCCCCGCTCGTGCTGGGCTTAGCGCGACTCATATGAGTGGCGGTAGGCGGGGATATTGCGGTCAGCACGAGCGGGGACGCTCGCGCCTACATTGAAATCCTCACTACCAGGCGCCTTCTGCCTGGCACATGGCCAGCGAGGCGCTCTGCTCTACGACAGGTTCCGATTTTGAGAAGAACGCCCGATGCAGACGTTGTACCGCTTCCACGGCGCGTGATTCGTCCACCAGGAAGCTGATGTTCCGCTCAGAGGCACCCTGGCAGATCATGCGCACGTCGATATCCCCAAGGGCGCGAAACGCCTGGCTGGCGATTTCCGGACGGCGCCGGACCTGCTCTCCTACCAGACAGACCAGCGCCTTGTGATTTTCCCAGCGTACATTGGCCATCCCTTTCAGTTCTTCGGCGACCGCCGGCAGAGCCGATACCGAGCTCACCAGCAGCGCCAGGCTGCCGCGTGAAGCAGACAACAGGTCCAGACCGTGCTGATGACGCTCGAAGACGTCGAAGACCTCGCGCAACAGTTCGGACGCAAACCAGCGCACCGGCTCTACGTCCACGATGGCAACGCCGCACTTCGAGGTGATGGCTTTGACCCCGTCACCTTCACCGCACGCTACGATTTCGGTCCCGGCGCAATCCGGATTGCGGGAATTGAGCACCCACACCGGAATATCGTTGCGCATGGCCGGCACCAGCGTCGCGGGGTGCAGCACCTTGGCGCCGAAATAGGCCAGGTCGGCTGCTTCATCGAAGCTCATGCGAGGAACGCGGCGAGCGTCCGGGCACAGATTGGGATCGGTGGTCATGATGCCGTCCACGTCAGTCCATATTTCGATCCGCTGGGCGTGCACACCGGCACCCACGATCGAGGCGCTGAAATCGGAACCGCCGCGACCCAGCGTGGTAGGAATACCGTCCCGAGTAGCGCCCACAAATCCGCCCATCACCGGGACCTGACCCGATTCCAGTAACGGCACCAGAACAGCTTGCAGGCGCTGATTCGTTTCTTCCCACAGGGGCGTCGCCCGGGTATGCGCGGCGTCGGTGACTATGCACTTTCTGGCGTCAACCAAAGCGGCATCCACTCCGGCCGATCGAAGGGCCGACTGTACCAGCTTGGACGAAAGAGATTCACCCGCCCCCAAGAGACTGTCCTGGGAGCGCGGAGTAAACGCCTTTTCCGCAGCGATGGCGAGCAGCATTTTGTCCAGGACCTTGAATTCGTTCGCGAACTCGCTGAACAGGGGGCTGCGTTCATCACCTTTCGACAGTCCGCTGGCAACGGTCTCGTGCCGCCGGTGGAGAACTTGAAGAATTTCGCGGGCGGAGTCAAGGTGTCCTGCTGCGGCAGACCAGCCAGCGTTCATCAACTGGTCGGTGATTTTGGCCAAGGCGCTGACCACCACAACAGGGCGGTGAGGCGATGGCCGTAGCACCAGTTGGCACAGGCGGCGAATGGCGGCCGCGTCCTCCACCGAAGTGCCGCCGAATTTCATGACAACACATTCGAAATGCTGGCTCGCTGCTTCCCTGCTCGCTTCCGACGGGTCGGTCATCTTGTCTCCCTTTGGTTTCTTGTTGGTTGATATCTGAGTTTTTTGGGGCAAACAAAAACCCACCGGCCATTTGCTTCTGGCGGTGGGTCTTGTCAGCCGTTAAAGCTTTGTGTTTCTCAGCTCACCAGGCGCCCTCCCCCAGAAGACACGCTAATTCGTGTCGATGTGCCTGTGCTCATCGATGTAATTCGCTTAGCCTTCTGGGAAGTTGCTTTCATGGTTGCTGTTCGCGAACCTGATCTAGTTGTGCTGCTCCCGGCCCAATCTAGGATCCGGATTCTCCGGTTTGAATTCCTCAAAGAATTGCATCAGCCGATCAACCAGTCTGCGCCTGCCTCCGATGACGTGGAGTCCGCTTTCATGCTGATGCTCTTCCAGAATCTTGTTCAATCCACTTTCCAGTTCTTTCATACCGCACCCCCTCAGCTGGGTTCAATTTACGTTGGATACCCGCAAATAATAACGCGATCAAAGCTCCTGAGGCTTCAGCATGAGAGTAGCAATTTTCTGCGGCAAAAAGGAAACTTGAAATTGTGATTCTCAGCATCGACAAATTCGATCGGTCCCTGGACCGCCGTTTGAGGGGTTGTTTATCGGTCCAAACCCTTACTTGGAAGCGCTAGCCAGCTGTCGAACGGTGCTGATGAAGGTGGTAGTCGCGCGGGTGTGGGTACGGTCGCGCCGGTAGGCGATCCCCAGTTCCCGCCATAACTCCTGGTCCCGGATGGGAATCAATTTAACGCGTCCGGCCAGCACCTGGTCTTTGGCAAAACTGGAGCTGATCAGCGAGACTCCCAGTCCGGCAGCCACAAAACTCTTGATCATGCCTACGCTGGGCAATTCCATTCGTACCTGGAGATGCGCGGCATAAGGACGGAACAGCTTGTCCATCACCCGGCGGCTGTAACCGGTTTTGGGGAGAAGCAATGGCTGTTTGGCAACCTCGCTCACCGGCACTACATCGAGCTTGGCCAACGGGTTTTGCGGACTCACCATCAGCATGAGCTGATCGCGAAAAATGGAATGCGTCTTCAGACTGGCCGACTTTACCGGCAGGGTCACGATCCCTACATCGATGGTGCCGTTCTCTAGCTTCTCGACGATCTTGTAGCTGAAGTTGCGATAAATGCTGATCTGCACGCCCGGGTACAAATGGCAATACTTGGCGAAGACATCCGGGAGGACATAAAGGCAGGTGGCCTCATTGGCGCCGATCACCAGGGTGCCGCGTGGACTGGTACCCTGGTCGGCCACGGCGAGCAAAGACTCGTCCCGCATCTGCAGCAGACGCTCGGCGTAGGCGAACAACACCCGGCCCGCAGGCGTGAGGGTCACATCCTTGCCGGAACGATCGAGAAGCCGGTCTCCGTATTCCTGCTCCAGCTGACGAATCTGGGCGCTGACGGCAGACTGGGAGCGGAAAACCTTCTGCCCGGCTCGGGAAAAGCTTCCCAGCTTGGCCACTTCCATGAACGTAACTAGCTGGTCGAAGTCCATGAGTAGTGGGAGATTATAGCGGACAATGTGACGGATTAGAAATTTTGCGAATGTTAGGAGTCAAGAAACGCGATGCTTTTCAAGGGAAGAAGCATCACGCTTTGGGCTGACGGGAGGTTTCTCTTCACACCACTGCTATGGGGCGCGGATCCGCCGACTGCGGCACGTATACTGTAGTCGGTTCCGTAACCGAAACGGGTTGCCGCTTGAATCTGGACAGAATCGGGGCCCATGTCTCCCCCACTGAGCACGGCAACGCCAGAGGTTCCACGCGCAGAAACGGCAGAGGAGCAGCAGAATTCAGCAGACTCGCCGCGCGGGGGCTGGCGGTGAGCCGCAAATGTTTGCGCAACACCCGGCGCAGCCACAGTTCTTCACGAACTTCGACGGGAGCCAACCGGACGGAATGCTGGTTGTATCCGTATCCGCCAATCGAATCGCGCAGCAGATAGGCGAGGCCGCCGGTCATGCCTGCGCCCAGATTCATCCCCGCCGGACCTAGAATCACGGCCACGCCGGCCGTCATGTACTCGCAGCCGTGTTGACCCACGCCTTCCACAACTGCCAGCGCGCCGCTGTTGCGCACTGCGAATCTCTCGCCTACCCGTCCCGCGATATAGAGTTCTCCGCTGGTGGCGCCGTAGAGCAGGGTGTTGCCCGCGAGCACATCGCCTCGCAACGACGCATGTTCCCCGGCGGTGATCGCAATCGTGCCCCCGGACAAACTTTTGCCCACATAATCATTAGCTTCGCCGACCAGCCGGAAGTTCAATCCCTTGACCAGAAATCCACCGAAGGTCTGTCCCGCGCTGCCGACAAATTCATATTTCACGGGTGAATCGGTCAGCACTCCCGCCTGTCGCAACATCTCTCCGCTCAAATGAGCGCCGATGGAGCGATCGGCGTTCGTAATCCGGAAACGACGGCGGCGTGCGGCGCGAGTGTCCGAGTCGTCGACGACGCCCGTGATGGTACGGTTCAACTCGCGATAGAGACTGCTCTGGTCTTCGGGAGCGCAAGCCGGTAGGCAGGCAGAAATGATCGGATCCAGCAACCCCGCAAGCGCGCGGGCCGCTTGCGTAGTGCGAGGTCGCAGCCGTTGCGCCTGGCCCACGATGTCATCGATCGAACGGGCGCCCAGCGAAGCCAGCGATTCGCGGACATCCGCGGCGACCGCCCGGAAATAAGTCTCGACCATCTCCGGCTTTCCGGTGAAGCGGGTGCGCAGTTTTTCATCCTGAGTGGCGATGCCGACGGGACAGGTATTGAGATGGCATTGCCGCGCCATGACGCATCCCAGAGCCAGCAGAGACGCGGTGCCAAAGCCAAATTCCTCCGCGCCGAGAAGCGCACCGATGATGACATCTCGCGCGAACTTGAATCCACCATCCACCCGCAGGCGCACGCGGCCACGCAGCCCGGTTCTCACCAGGGCAGCGTGAGCATCGCGCAAGCCTACTTCCCAGGGCAGTCCAGTGTTCTTGATAGAAGTAATCGGCGACGCTCCGGTACCGCCGTCGTGACCGCTGATGGTAATGACGTCGGCCCCGGCCTTGGCCACGCCCGTGGCGATGATTCCCACGCCGGCGCTGGCCACCAGTTTCACGCCAATTCGCGCTTGCGGATTGATCGCTCGCAGATCGTAGATCAGTTGCGCCAGGTCCTCAATGCTATAAATGTCATGATGCGGTGGCGGAGAAATCAGCATCATGCCGGGGACAGCGTGGCGCAGACGCGCAATGTACACCGAAACTTTGCTGGCCGGGAGTTGGCCACCTTCACCCGGCTTGGCGCCTTGAGCAATCTTGATTTCCAGTTCGTCGGCGTTCACCAGATATTCCGCGGTCACTCCGAATCGTGCCGACGCTACCTGCTTGACCCGGTTATTGGCCTCGTGGTCGTGGGTGTAGGCCTCGGGAGCTTCGCCGCCCTCGCCGGTATTGCTGCGGCCGCCGAGCCGGTTCATGGCGATGGCGAGAGTGCGGTGAGTCTCCGGCGAAATCGCTCCCAGCGACATGGCCTGCGTGCTGAAGCGGCCCAGAATGGAAGCCTCGGTTTCAACCTCGTCGAGCGGCAGCTCCTTGTCCGGAACAATCTCCAACAAGTCCCGGACCGCGACTGGCGTCCTCTGGTCGCCGAGTTCCATGAAGGCACGATGATTCTCGTCAGTTGGAAATTTGATATAGCGATGCAGGCGCCGCACCAACTCAGGCGAGCTGGCATGTTGCTCTCCGTGATGGCGGAAGCGATAAAGCCCATGGTCCTGCAATTGCGCGGTCATCGTCATCGTGGGAAAAGCGATGGAGAATACTGAATCGTGACGGTCGAGACAATCCTGCAAGAGCTCGGTCAGGCCTTTGCCGGCGAGAGAGCAGCTTGCATCTTCGAAAAATCGGCTGCACACCTCTGGATCCAGACCGATGATCTCGAACAGATGACTGTTGCGGTAGCTGGCAATGGTCGAGATGCCCATCCGCGCAATCACTTTGCGCAAGCCCTTTTCCACCGCGCCGCGATAGTCGGCTGCCCCACCCGGTTTCAAGTGCGCAGCCTGTTCCAGCGCCAGATAGGGGAAGACGGCGCTCGCACCTGCGGCCACCAGCAGCGCCACGTGATGGGTGTCGATGACCTGTCCGGTTTCGATCACCAGGGGAATGTTCTGCGCGCCAGCCTCGACCATTGCCTTCCACGCCGCGGCCAAGGCAAGGAGCGCCGGCAGCGCTGCACGTTTTGTGTCTACGCCGCGATCGGTCAGCAGCATGAGTCCCGGAGCTTTGGCCGAGGCTGTCTTTACGTCTTCCTGCAACCGTGTGAGCGTTGCCTTCGCCTCCTCCACTCCGTTCTCTGCCACAAAGGTGAAGGTGATCCGTTCGGTTGTCCCCAACTCTTTTTGCAGCAACTGCAATTGCCCGCCATCGAGCAGCGGTGAGTTGAGCGCAGCCGGGCCGAGAAATACCTTCAGCGACATGACGTGAGTTTCGCGCAGAGAGTCAATGGGCGGATTCGTCACTTGCGCGAAGCGCTGCTTGCAATAATCCCACAGCGGACGCTTGAAACTGGACATCGAAGCCGGCGGCGCATCGTCGCCCATGCTCCAGACCGCTTCCTGCCCTTGCTCGACCAGTGGTTGGAACAGCAACCGGAACTGGTCTTCGCTCCAGCCCATCGCTGCCATCGTCGGTTTCAGATCGGGCGTCCGGTCCAGAAACGGTTTGTCGGTGGGTTCCACCAGCACTGCCGGCACCGAAGAGACAGCGCGGATTCCCTCCCGCAGCCGCAGCGAATCTTTGGGACGCACGAACTCGCCGCTCTCCGGATTGACCAACAAAACTTCTCCCGGCCCCAGTCGCTGCCTTTCAATGATTTCCTTGCCGTGGAGATCGGCAATTCCCACCTCGGAGCCGACGACCAGCAGTCCGTCCGACGTCAGGGTGTAGCGCAGCGGACGCAGCCCGTTGCGGTCAAGCTTCGCGCCCATCGTGCAACCGTCGGTGAAGACCAGCGCGGCCGGACCGTCCCACGGCTCCTGCAAGCGGGCCTGCTCTTCGAGAAAGCTGCGCAACTCGGGCGCAGCCTCGGGTGAACGCTCCCACGCCGGAGGGACCATCGAGAGCATGGACTCCGCCGGGTTGTAATCGCGACGCAGGAAAAGTTCAAAACCATTATCGAAACTGGCCGAGTCGCTTACCCGGTCCTCCAGCAGCCGAACCTGATCCGAAAATCGCAGTTCGTGACGCAAGGCCTGCGCCTTCGCGCGCAGCCAGCGACGGTTGCCGCTGATGGTGTTGATCTCGCCGTTGTGGGCCAGAAACCGAAACGGTTGCGCCATCGACCAGCTGGGTTGGGTATTGGTAGAGTAGCGCTGATGAAAGATAGCGAACGGGCTTTCAAAGTCTGGATCGCGCAAGTCGCAGTAAAACGCCGGTAATTGGGAAGGAGTGAGCAGTCCCTTGTAAACCACGGTCCGACATGACAGCGAACAGAAATAAGTCCCGGCGGGAGCGTTGGATTCTGTTTCCTTGCGGAAATGGAAGAGAAGGAATTCAAGATTCGGTGTTTCTGACCGGGGAACGAGGAAGCATTGCTCGATGACAGGTAGAGCGTCTAGGGCACGCGGGCCGAGAACTTCGGGATTGCTCGGGACTTGACGCCAACCCAGACATTTCAGACCGCTTTTCTTCGCCTGCGCTTCGATAGCCTTCCGCGTCGCCTCTTCCTTACCCGGCGGCAGAAAGACCATTCCGAGCCCGAACACCACAGGCAGCTTGATGCCCAACCTGCTCGCATGCTTGCGAATCAATTTGTCCGGGATGCAAGTGAGCAGGCCTGCGCCGTCACCGCTGCTTCCGTCAGCGTCCACACCTCCTCGGTGCGCCAGCCTGATCAGGGCTTCGAGCGCGCGATCCACGATCTCGCGCGAAGCGGCTCCGCCGATTTGGGCGACCAGGCCGACACCGCAGGCGTCGTGGTCTGTGGTCAAGTGACTCGGACTCATCTTTACACTGTGTATCGTCAATGCCGGTGGTAAGTACAATCGAGAATTTCGATGGGTCGGATGGATTTTTTGGGCAGCAAGATTGTGATCGCAGAGAGGCTCTAACCACCAGGACACTAAGGTACATGACCGAAAACGCTGAGCTTAAATCGGATGACTAAGTGACCCTTCCTGTCCTTGTTGGTTTATGAATTGTCCTGGGCTCCGCGCTTGTCGACACTAATTTCAACCAAGGGCGTGATCGCTGTTGGGGCTTCAACGTGCAGTCCGCACTCGGTCTTCTCCGACCCCGACCAGCGTCCCGCGCGTGCACTTTCTCCCGGACGGACGGCTCGGGTACAGTGGGTGCATCCAATACTGGGATAACTCTTGTCGTGCAGGGGGTTATAGGGAACGTTGTGCTTGAGGGCGTACCTCCACACCATCGGCGAAGTCCAGTCGGCGATGGGATTGATCTTCAACAGTTGAAACTTTGCATCCCACTCCGCCTTGCGGGCTGAGGCGCGCGAAGCAGTCTGGTCGCGGCGAATGGCAGTGATCCAGGCGCGCAATTCTGTCAGTTTCGTTCGGAGCGGTTCAACCTTGCGCAGGCCGCAGCACTTGTCGGGATCGCGGCTCCAAAGCGCTGGGCCATGGTCCCGCTCCTGCTCTTCAGGCGTGAGTGTGCTGTAGACCCTCTCAATCTTGATTCCGTAGCGTTTTTCGACGCGATCCATGAGATCGTAAGTTTCAGGAAACAGAAAGTCGGTATCCAGAGTGAAGACTCGGAAATCTGTACGTACCCGCGAGGCCAGGTCGAGCAGCACCATTCCCTCAATCCCGAAGCCCGAGGCGATCGCTACGTCCTTCCCGTAAGTTGCGAATGCCCACCTCAGTACTTCTTCCGGGCGCCACTTTTCCACTTCGGCCGGTATCAACTCTGCGTGGTCTCTCACTCCGCACGCTCCTGACCCACCGACAAGACCAAATCACTCGAGGCGAACTCAGCCGAATTGCTCGGCCACGCGAACTGCTCATGGAGCGCAGCCGGTTTGCCAAGGCGTACTACTTCGCCGACTACCAGCAGCGTGGGCGAGGGCAGTCGCGGAGATAGGTGCAGACCTTCAACGGTCGTGACGTGAACCTGCTCGTCGGGTAATGTGGCTCGCGAGAGGATGGCACACGGGGTCGTGCCAGGCACGCCGACACGCAGGAGCTGTTGCGCCGTGCTGCAATAGTCGTATCCCGGCATATAGACGACCACGGTCGCGTCAGTCGGGATCTTCGCCGGCCAGTCAGCAAATTCGTCCGTGGCCGCGCGATGGCCGGTGACCAACACCACCGCGGATGAAACTTCACGATGAGTGAGCGGGATCTGTGTGCTGGCTGCGGCGCCGAACGCGGACGTGACCCCGGGAACGATTTCAAACTCGACGCCGGCCTTGCGTAAAGCTTCGATTTCTTCGCCGCCGCGGCCGAAAATGAGCGGGTCGCCGCTCTTGAGGCGGACCACCTGCAGGCCCAGCACAGCATTCTGTACCAGAAGCGCATGGATTTCGGGCTGGCTGATGCACTTGCGTCCGAAACGTTTACCCACGTTCTGGACTTCCGTCGAGGTTGGAATGAACGCCAGGATCTCCGGCCCGATCAAGTCGTCGTGCAGCACGATGTCGGCTGACTTCAGAAGTTTGAGAGCTTTGAGGGTCAGCAGCTCGGGATCGCCCGGACCCGCTCCCACCAGGTACACCTTACCCTTCATCACATTTTCTCCAGACTACCTGCTTCGATATTGAATTCCGCAGCCTGTGCCCTTTCGAAAGCCTCACGGCTGGCCAGATCGTGCAACAAATGACGTCGCTCCTCGGGGTCGATCTTGCTGGCAAACAATTGCTGCCTTATGCGTCCCAATTCCTCCAGCCATGTGCCATATTCCGGTCCAAACTGAATTTCGAGTTCGCGCCTGATTCTTTGTGCCAGCGCGGGGCTGTGGCCGTTAGTCGAGATGGCGAGCTGAAGGTCACCCCGCCGCACGACCGCGGGATAGTAAAAGTCGCAATACTCCGGATCATCCACCACGTTGCACAAAATATTTCGCTGCCGCGCTTCGTGGAAAATCGTGGCATTCACATCCCGAGAATTGGTGGCGGCAATGACCAGGAAAGGGCCGTCAAGATCCGCAGCCTCGAAAGCTCGCGCTTCCCAGGTGATGCGTCCGGTCTGCGCCCATTCGGCAACGGCGGCCGTGGCATGAAGTGCGATCACGCGGACCGACGCGCCGGACACGATCAGGCTGCGGATCTTCGGCTCGCCGACGGTGCCGGCACCGACCACCAGGCAGGAGCGGCCTTCGAGTTTCATGAACATCGGAAACAAAGTCATCGCCTAAACGTCCAGTACGACTGAAGTCGCGCCCTTCCCTCTCTCCTTTTAGCCCTCGACCGCATGCGGCACCTTTCCTGGCGAAGGATCTCGCTCGGCCGCTGCCAGGAACTTTCCCGCCAAGCACTCGCGCAACTCTTCATCGCTGCGGCGCGCAAAATAGTGGCGCAGGTTTTCGTCGGGCGACCTTTCGTTCAGGTAACGAAGCAACAAGCGTTCGATGGCGTCCGGCACTTCGCTGGCCAGGCAGCGATACCCGATGGGACGCGCGATCGACTGGTGCAGCCCAACTGCGCCGCCCACGCAGAAGTAGTAGGCATCCTGCTGATGGCCGTCCACCTTAATCTTTTTGCCCTCGATGCCAATGTCAGCGATCCAGTGCTGACCGCAGCTGTTGGGGCATCCGGTGACGTGCAATTTCAGGTGTTGTTCGAATCCCGGCAGCCGCTCTTCAAGCTCTTCGACCAGCCAGCGGGAAAAACTTTTGGTTTCGGTAATCGCGATCTTGCAGAATTCCGACCCGCTACATGCAACCACGCCGCGCCAGAAAGATGAGCCGCCAACGGGCATTTTGTTGGCTTCCAGTGCACTCGCCAGCGCTTCCGCGTTACCCCTGGGCACATTCACGATAAGCAGGTTCTGCATGTTGGTGGTGCGCAGTTGGCCGAACGCAAAGCGATCGGCGGCATCGGCCGCGGCGCGCATCTGCTGGGCCGAGATCCGTCCCCTCAGCACAGCGGCTCCAACGTATGAATATCCAGCCTGTTGTTGGGGATGGATTCCGACGTGATCGCGATAAATATCGTCGGGCGGTTTTTCTTGAACCGCGGGATCGAGATGAAAGCCGATGCGTCGTTCCAGCTCTTCCTGAAAGCTTTCGGCGGTCCAGCCGTGCTTCAGGAACAGGAACTTGAGCCGCGCGCGTTCCCGGTTCTCGCGCAGTTTTTCGCTCTCGCGGAAAATCTCGGCGACTCCCTTGAGAACCGGCATTACCTGGTGGCGTTGCACAAAAGCGTTAAGCCGGACCGCCAGATGAGGATCAGTCGAGAGCCCGCCACCGATTCGCAGGGAGAAGCCAACTTCGGAATCTCCACCCGCACGGCGAATTGCGGTGAAGCCCACATCATTGATTTCCGGATAGGCGCACCAGACGCGGCATCCGGTAATGCAGACCTTGAATTTGCGGGGCAGATTGTAGAAGTCTCCGTTGCCGACGAAGAAGCTATTGGCTTCGAGCGCCAGGGATGAGGCATCGCAGATCTCGTCGGCATCCACACCGGCGAGGGGGCAACCGGTGATGTTGCGGGTATCGTCTCCGCAGGAGCCCATGGTGGTCAGCCCGGCGCGCCACAATCCATCCAGCAGCTCCGGCAGGTCTTGAATAGTCACCCAGTGCAGCTGGATGTTTTGCCTCACCGTCAAGTCAGCGGTTCCGCGGGCATATTTCTCGGTCACGCTGGCGATAGTTCGAAGCTGGTGAGCATGAAGCAGGCCGTTGGGAATGCGGATCCGCACCATGAAGAACGGGAGCGCCTTCCCTTCCCCGTTCTTGCCACCCATGACGCCGGCACCGTCCCCTTGGGTGTACACGCCCCACCAGCGGAAATATGTACCCAGCCATTCGGGCGTGATGGAATCGAAGCCTTCGCAGGCGAACTTGCGGATGTCGACGAGGCCTTCCCACGGATTTTTCTCACGCTTCAGCCGCTCGACCCGCTGCGCTTTCGTTTCTGTAACTGCATTTGCCATAGGATTTTGGCCACGAAAAAACCCACCGCCAGTGAATTGCACTGGCGGTGGGTATGATTGCCGACTTCTAAAAAGGTTCTTAGGTCAGCGGCCCCCTGGCGCCAGTGGATACACGCGTACAACAACAAGTACAACACTGGCAGCGCGTTGCGCAGGAAGCTGACATGAACTCACTAATGCTAGATAGCAGGACGAAGTCTGTCAATCTGCTTCTGGATTCTTTAGATGAAAATTTCGAATACGACGCATCAAAAAAGTTGCGTCGAGCCAGCAGTCCTCAAAGCGCCCCCCACGCCCCGACCCGAGCCCTCCAGTTACTTCGCCTCCTGTACAAATGCAAGTCGGAGAATGACTCCTCAACTCCCCCTTCATCTTCCAAGGATGCTTCCAGGCCGACGCTATCGGCGAGGTAATTGACCCGAGTAATTCGATCCCTGTCGCTGTCATTCACAGAAGGTCCGTTCCCTTCGGTGGTAAAAAACGTCTGCAGAGCCAGGAGTTTCTGCTCTTGTTTCGGTTCTACCGTACCCGTCCTGGATTTCGTCAGGTATTCGAGGGCCTTCTTACGGTCTCCGAGCTGGTGATAGCACAGCGCAAGATTGTAGGCGAGGACCGACTGGAAAGCAGCTTCATGCCCTCATCCAGCACCGCGGCGGACTCCTTGAACTTTCGCGCCTCGTAGAGTCTGTGCGATTCGTTCAGGGCGTCCTGCACCCGCTTGTGAATTTCTTCATCCAGACGCTGGATGGCGTCAGTAACATCTTTTACTTCGGTGAGTCTGGGACTCGGCATACTTGGTACGCGCCTCTGCCAGTTGTCCAGCTTTCTCCAGCCTTTCTGCTTCTCCAGTCATCGTCTTGACGTGAGCTTCCAGTTCTTTTTTCTGGGTTTTTTCCAAATTGTCGGCGGCCCGAGGAAGAAGATCAGCAGAATCGTCTTTGTGTGCATAACCCTTTCACGAAGCTCGAGTACGCGTTCTTTACGACTGGCAGGAGAACATGAGACTCACCCGGGTTGGTGGATGGCGATTCCCGTAGGTCCTCCCTCGAAGGCAGCCCAGTGTGTGCTCTATGTCGTCAAGGCAACTTAATTGTTGTGATTCCTTGGAATGGAGGGAGCACGGCGTGACTGCAGCGGATTTTCGACGTATCGCTCTCGCTTTGCCGGAAGCGGTGGAAGGCTCGCATTTCGGGAGCGCCGATTTCCGAGTGGGAGGAAAAATCTTTGCCACACTCGCGCTTGAGTCCGAAGGTTATGGCGTGCTGCTGCTCACGCCCGAACAGCAGGCCGGAATGGTTGAGGACGAGCCCAGGATTTTCTCGCCGGTTCCGGGGGTTGGGGGCGGTTGGGCTCCAGGCGGGTACGGTTGGCGAAGGTGGCGCCCGACATACTGGAAGGGGCATTGCCAACGGCCTGGCTAAGAAAAGCGCCGAAGCGCCTTCTGCGCCCGAAATCTCGGCCCTAACCCTTGGCCCTTAAGGCTTCGCTGGCTCGGAATCGACTTCGGTTCCTGATTTCCTAAGGCCGAAATGCAGAATCCATGCGCTTGGGGCCGCCTGGCCATTCACTTGCGGTGGGGCAAACTTCCACTGTTGTGCGGCTTGCATGGCCTGGCGGGCAAAATACTTGCTTGGCCCTTCGGTGACGAACGTCACGTGTTCTACGTTGCCCGCGGCATCCACCGCCACCTTCACCCTGATTCTGATCGTACCGGAAATTGTATTCCGCGCCGACTTGGACACAACGGGCTCAACTTGCTGCAGGACTTTGCCGTGGTCGGTGCCCCCTGCGGATGGTGTGATCGCCGCAGCCACAGCAGGCGCGCGCAACGGAGCGGCAGCTTTCGAACTTTGATGTTCATCGTGCTGCTTCCTCGGCGAAGGCTTGGCTTCAGTCGCCCCTGCCATCGGCTCCGGCATTGGTGGAGCATTCTGCGCGTCAGGCGAAGCCGGCGGTTGGGACGAGACCGAACTTCCTGGGTGAGCGTCGGGGCGTGGGTTGAGCAACTTGGGGCCAATCAACAGGGCCACTGCAACCAGTACCACTACGGCGGCGACAAACACGTACCGCCACTTCGCCGCCGCCGCTGGTATCCTCAGCGTGGATGGCTGCTGGGACGTCGATGAGTTTGGTTGCAGCCGGGTGGCGATATCGGCAACCGTACAGCGGCGCTGAGGGTCACGACGGAGACAGCAGTGGGCGATCCCCATGAACGGCGCCGGCACGGTTTCCGGCAATGGTTCCGTCATGCCCTCAACTGCGGGCAGGCGCTGGGTAAGTGCTTCCATCAACGTCATACCCAATGACCAAGTGTCCGACGCCGGCAGGATGTTCCCGGTCGCGGCCTCAGGCGCGTCGTACGCGCTCGCTGGCCCGAGGCTGCCCGCCGGATCGCCGCTCCGAAAAAGGCTGTCGCTCGACAGTTTCAGCTGGTCTTGCGCGGCCATGACATTCGACGGCTTCAGCCGACTGTGAACCAGGGACTTGCCGTGGAGAAAGGTCAGAGCGTCCAATGCCGGCTTCAGCAGGTCGCGTACTTCTTCCGGTGAGAGCGCGCGGTGAGGAAGAATCTGCGCCAGGTTGTCTTCGGCGTATTCCATGACCACGTAAAGCAAAACCACCTTATCCAGTTGGCAACTTCCCGTTTCGAAAAGCCGAAGCAAATGGGGATGGGAAAGCTTTGCCGTCGCTTCCCAGCGCGAAAGTTGGACTCCGGCGGTCGCCGGATGTGCCGGAATGAGTTTGATCACAGTCCTTTGCGGTTCCCGCCCACGGCGTTCGGTAAGGAACACCGCGCTGTGCGTTGAGCCGCCCAGGTATTGGCGAAGCGGGAAAGTGTTATTCACAATCTGGCCCTCCCACTGTTTCCAGTCCCGGGTCATCCTCGTCCCCTGTGCGCTAGTGTGCATCCCCGCTATTGTAAGCGAGCACCAGCGTCGTGAGCCGGGCTTTCCGACAAAATTCTGTGGTCGTGCTGGAGGAAACTGTAGCGCCGGCGTCCCGCCGGCTGTCTCGAGGGCATCTCAGCTTCGAAAGCGGCGGGCGGGACGCCCCCGGACAGCGGCCGGGACGGCGGCGCTACCAGCGACTCAATTCCCAGGGCGCTCGTTCCGCCATTTCTTGTCCTGTTGCTGCATGATTGCGTAGCATTCACAGGTAGCGCTTTCGAGCCGGGGTCGGTCGACGATATTGACGTGTCCGCGCGAATAAGTAATCAGTCCGGCCTTTTGCAATATGCCGGCGGCAACCGTAACGCTGGCCCGACGCGTACCCAGCATGTGGGCCAGAAATTCCTGGGTCAAAGGCACGAAGTTGGAGTCGATCCGGTCCTGGCACATCAGCAGCCAGCGGGCCAATCGTTCATCCACCTCGTGCAGCCGATTGCAGGCCGCAACCTGGGTTGCCTGCATGGCCAGAATCTGTACATAGCGTTGCAGCCGATTCGCCAGGACTGGGCATTGGCGCACGGTGGGTGCGATTCCGCGGGCGCTCATTCTGAAACCACTGCCCGCAATCTGGACCACTGCCTGGGTTGGCCCGCTGCTGAAGCCCACGATAAGGGGCAGCCCGACAAAGCCGTCCTTGCCGGTCAAACCCACTTCCACGCTTTTCCCCTCGGCCAGGACGGTCAGGATGGAAATCATTCCGCTATTCAGGAAATAGCCAAACTTGATCGGCTCACCCGGTTCATGCAGCACATCGTGCGTTCTCAGTTCGACGAAAGTTAGCTGCGGGAATATCGCTTCGCGTTCTTTTGCCGGCAAGGCCAGCAGAGTCTCATTCTCAACTGGCTGCCCATCGATCGTGGGTAGGGCGTGACCGTCGGACTTCACACGTAGACGAGAAGTTTTGTCAGCCATAACGGCTCCTTGCGTAAGGGGGTTTACCGTCTGATTTCGCAGGGAACCGTCACCGTGAGGCGCGGCGGGAATATGCGTTAAGAGACCATTTCAACAGTACTCGCCTGCAGGGGTATTTACTAGGACAATAAGCAGCGGGGTTGCGAAACCCCTGTCGAGGATCAGCTTCCCCCAGAGAGGGCTGTCCAGGCCGAGTTGCGGCGCGACGATTCGAGCACGGCGGAAATAAAGCGCATGCCGGCCACGCCATCCTCGACCGTAGGCACGAGTAAAGAAGACGAAGCTGCTGAGCGATTTTCCAGGCGGGCGCTGATCTGCTCCGCCATGTCGGTGTACAGTTGCGCGAAGGCTTCGAGATACCCCTCCGAATGGCCCGCCGGCACACGACTGGCATGCGCGGCTACCGGACTTGCACCCGGCCCCGCGCGGTAGATCAGAGTCGGAGCCTTGCCCAGCGGGGCAAACCACAGGCAGTTCGGATTTTCCTGGCGCCATTCGATGCCTGCCTTTTCACCATAGACACGCAGGCGCAGATTGTTCTGGTTTCCAGTTGCGACCTGGCTGGCCCAGAGCAGACCGCGGGCCCCTTCCGCATAGCGCAGCATAATTTGCACGTTGTCGTCCAGGCGGCGGCCGGGCACGAAGGTGTGGAGCTCGGCGGCGAGCTCCCCGCAATTGAGGCCGGTCACAAAGCTGGCGAGATTGTAGGCGTGCGTTCCGATGTCCCCCAGAGAACCCGCTGGCCCGCTTTGTGCCGGATCCGTTCGCCAGGTAGCCTGCTTCTGGCCGGTCTTCTCCAGCGGCGTGGCCAGCCAGTCTTGCGCATATTCGACCTGGACCACGCGAATCGGCCCCAGCTCGCCCTCGGCGACCATCTGGCGAGCCTGTCGTACTAAAGGATATCCCGTGTAGTTGTGAGTCACGGCGAACAGGAGGCCGGTGCGGTGGACGACGCGGGCAAGATCGAGAGCATCCTCGAGAGTCGTGGTGAGTGGCTTGTCACAAATGACGTGGATGCCGGCTTCGAGAAATGTTTTCGCCGGGGCATAGTGAAGATGGTTGGGGGTCACGATCGCAACTGCGTCAATGCGATCCTTTCTCTTCGCCTCGGCCGACGCCATTTCCGTGAAACTGCCGTAAGCCCGCTCCGAGACGATGTGAAGGTCAAGCGCAGCGGCTCGAGCGCGGGCAGGATCGGAAGACAAGGCTGCAGCCACTAACTCGAAACGATCGTCCAGTCGGGCGGCGATGCGATGCACCGCCCCGATGAAGCCGCCGGGACCACCGCCCACCATACCGAGACGCAGTCGGCGTCCCTGTTTGTCTTCGGACTTTATTTCCAAAACCACAGTTTCATCCTCAATAGCTGTCAGCTATCAGCTTTCAGCAGAACCGAAGACCGACCGCTGATGGCCGACACTTTCTTATTCCAACCCCATCATTCGGCGATTCGCTGCCTGATCCGCGCCGGAACCGGCGAAATCGTCGAACGATTGCTGGGCCGCCTGAATGATATGACGGGCGATGAAAGGGGCGCCCTCGGCCGCTCCCTGCTCGCCACTCTTTATACAGCATTCCCACTCCATCACAGCCCAGCCGTCGAAGCCATATTGCGTGAGTTTGGAGAAAATGCCGGGAAAATCAACCTGCCCGTCACCGAGCGAACGGAACCGCCCGGCCCGTTCGATCCAGGGCTGATAGCCTCCGTAGACACCCTGGCGGCCGGAAGAGTGAAATTCCGCATCCTTTACATGGAACATTCTGATCCGGGAGTGATAAAGATCGATGAACTGCAGATAATCAAGTTGCTGCAGCACAAAATGACTGGGATCGAACAACAGGTTGCATCGGGAATGGTTCTTGACACGCTCCAGGAACATCTCGAAGGTGATGCCGTCGTGCAGGTCTTCTCCGGGATGGATCTCGAAACATAAATCCACACCTGCTTCCTCAAACGCATTCAGAATGGGCAGCCAGCGCGCGGACAACTCGTCAAAGGCAGTCTCGATGAGACCAGCGGGGCGTTGCGGCCAGGGATAAACGTAGGGCCAGGCCAACGCTCCGGAAAAAGTAGCGTGGGCTTTGAGACCCAGGTTGGCAGACGCCTTGGCCGCAAACCGCAGTTGTTCCAGCGCCCACTCCTGCCGCGCTTGCCGGTCTCCCCGGAGCTGCTCGGGCGCGAATCCATCGAACATCAAATCGTAGGCGGGATGCACCGCCACCAACTGGCCCTGCAGATGCGTGGAAAGCTCGCTCAGGTGCAGACCATGCGTCGTCAGTGTATCGAGCACTTCTGCACAATACGTTGTGCTTTCCGCGGCCAGCTTCAGATCGAATAGACGGCTATCCCAGGACGGGATTTGCACCCCCTTGTAGCCCAGGCTGCTCGCCCAATGCGCGATGTTTTGCAGATTGTTGAAAGGCGCAGCGTCGCCGGCGAACTGGGCCAGAAATATTGCCGGACCCTGGATGGTCTTCATCTTCATCGCGACCTAGTCCTCTAATATTCGCCAGCTAATTTACACCAGTCTGAAGACGCCCGTTCATTTTTGACACCGCCGAGTCAGTCGGCGGCTCGGTGAAATCAAGGGGCGCTTGAACCAGGCATGTGAACCTATTTCGGCGAACCTTGTGCGAACTCGCGGGCTGGGCGAAACTTATCTTCGCCCACAACCTTGTGTCCTCGCGACTCCTTCGAAGGGAGCTGTTCATGCGCGGCAGCCTGCAAGCAGCTATTTTCGTTTTGTTGATCTTCTCTTCTTTCTCTTTTTGTGCAGCACAGGAGACACCCGTTTCTCCGGCCAGTCCCGTCTCATCGTCAACCCCTGCGCCGCCGGAGGAAACGAATCCAGCCTCCAAACCCAGGCCGAAGATCGGGGTTGCGTTGGAAGGCGGAGGCGCGCTCGGACTCGCCCACATCGGGGTGCTGCAGTGGTTCGAAGACCACCACATTCCAATCGACTATCTCGCAGGTACGAGTATGGGTGGTTTGGTGGGCGGCCTCTACGCGACCGGCAAGAGTCCGCAACAGCTTCACGAGTTGGTCGAGGCGCAGAATTGGGACGTCATCTTGGGCGGAGGGATTCCCTACGAAGATCTGTCATTTCGAAGAAAGGAAGACCAGGTTGCATTTCCCAACTTGATTGTGCTGGGTCTGCGCAGGGGTTTGGTCTTGCCCGGAGGACTGAATGCCGGCCAACAAATCAGCCTTCTGATTGACCGGGAAACACTGGCTTATTCGGGCGTGCAATCGTTTGACGATCTCCCCATTCCTTTCCGCTGCGTGGCCACCGATCTGGTCAGCGGCAAGCAAGCTGTGTTCAAAGATGGATCGCTGTCCAGAGCGATGCGCGCGACCATGGCGATCCCCGGTCTGTTCTCTCCCATCCGCGAATCGGAGCACGTTTATGTCGATGGCGGGCTGGTCGGCAACCTGCCGACGGACGTGGTGCGGGACATGGGCGCCGACATCGTGATCGGCGTACATCTGCAGACCTCGCCTGCCGAGGTCGAAAAGATCCAATCGCTTTTCGCCATTCTGGGTCGCTCGATCGACGTGGTGGTTGCGGGCAATGAAATTCGCGGCCTGGCGGGGGCGGACCTGGTTGTAAGTGTTGAATTGCAGGATTTCAGTTCATTGGATTACGCGAAATCGAAAGCCATCATCGATCGAGGGACGGAAGCAGCTGCCCAGAAATCCCGACTGCTCGATACCTATGCCCTGGATGATGCTGCCTGGGCGCAATACATGGAGCGGCGAAAGGCACACCAGAAACGCGACATCCCGGTTCCGCAATTTGTGCAAGTGCAGGGCGCCAACCCGCTCGCGCAGGAAAACATCCAGCGATTCCTGAGATCTCAGGCCGGAAAACCGATCGACACGCGTCAACTGGAAGGCCTGCTGACGCGCCTGACGGGAGTCGGGCGCTACGATACCGCCGGATACCAGATCACGCAACGGAACGGGCAAAATGGGCTGCTGGTGACGATGCACGAAAAGCTTTATGCTCCGCCTACCCTGCAATTGGGATTTGAAGTCGATGGATCGGAAAGCAACGATGTAGATTTCACCCTCGCCACCCGCTTGACGTTCCTGGACGTAGCCGGGTACCGCTCGGAGTGGCGCACCGACTTTATTTTTGGCAACACCTACGGGGTAGAAAGCGAACTGTACCGGCCGTTCTCGCCGGCTGGCAAGTGGTTCTTTTCCCCCCACGCGGGCGCCCGCAGCTCCGCCTTCAAGATCTACCGTAAAAGCGATCCGCTCGCCGAATACAGGTTTAACAGGGCCGAGATTGGCGGCGATATCGGTTACGGATTCAACCGCTTCAGCGAGATCCGTTTTGGCTACGAAGTGGGCACGCTCGAGGCCAGGCTACGGCTGGGTACGGCGGAGTTCTCATCGTTAAGCGGACGAACGGGGGCCACGCGCTTTCGCTGGCTGCTGGATCACACTGACGATCCCGTGGTCCCGCGGCGCGGGGTGAGCGCGGAGTCGAACTTCCGCTGGTACGACACCAGTCCCGGGCAGACCAATAGCTTTCCGGTTGCGGATGCGCGTGTCGGTTACTTCAAGCCCATTACCAAACCTGCATCTTTGTTCGTCGTCAGCGAAGGCGGAACCACTTTCGGTTCGACTGCCAACGGGTATCCGCAGTTCTTCCTCGGTGGCTCGAATCGGCTCAGCGCGTATGGCACGAAAGAACTCTTTGGCGATCAGTTCTACTTTTTCCGGGCCGGATATTTGCACGATCTGCTGACCCTGCCTCCACTGGCCGGAAAGAAGGTGTACGCCATCGGCGCCTACGAGTTTGGCAAGATGTACGGCTTTGCCAACGCCAGCAAGTTTCCCAATGATTTCGCTCTCGGCGTTCTGGCCGAGACCGCCGTAGGACCTTTGGTCTTCGGCGGAAGCGTTGGCGATAGCGGACATCGCAAGTGGTTCTTCCAACTCGGCCGGGTGTTTTGATCTCATCGCCGTCGGTTCGAATGAGGAGAATTCATTCCATGCAGCGTCTTATCGTTGTTGCGTCACTCTTGATTTTTCTCGGCTCGTCGTTCGCACCAGCGCCAACGCGGGTAAACGACAAAGACTTCGCTACCATGATGAGCAATCTAAAATCCGACGCCCGACGCTTCCGTCAGCGTTCGACAACTCGGTCAAGAGCAGCACAATCCGACGTACCAGCCAGGAAAAGGACTCAAAGAATCTAGTAAAGCGTTTTGAAGACCAGACCAAGGGTTTGTTAGAGCACTTCAAAAGCCATTAGAAAACCGCTACTGAACTCACACTGGTAATCAACACCTCAAGCCAAATTGACCAACTGCTTCATGACTTTCGACAATCCCACCAACTCCGCCTGGGACAAAGTAAAAAGTTGGACTGGGCCAGTTGGCTTATGGTGTACAACCTCCCAACCCGTCACAACTTCGTTAAAGATTCCAACAATCAAGAAAGGAACATCCAGATGTCAAGGAACCGTTGTCAATAGGCGGTCCGGCTTCATACTCGTTCTTGCCCTCTGTACATCTCTGTACGCCCAAAGGGGGCGGTGGACGTTCCTGGGGGGGGCGCCCATGTGGATGGCATGGCGGACCAAGACCGCATCCGAGTGGGTCGCGCGGCTGGAGCCTACCGTGCCATCCAGTTGCGGATCAGCGGTGGTGCGATTAATTTTGACCGCGTCATCGTCCGATACGGAAATGGCACACAGGAAGAGATTCCGATTCGGACTCGCATCCCTGACCGCGGGCAAACCCGTGTCATCGATCTGCCGGTGAGCGGCGTATCATCCAGAGCCTCGACCTCTGGTACAGCAAGGACAGGTGGAACAGGCGCCCCAAAGTGAGCCTGTACGGGTTGCGCTAAGCCGAGGTCGAACCGCTGGTCCCATTTGGCTGAGAGCATGAGTCGGAGGAACGCCGGCCTGGACTGAACTCAGGAAAAGCTCCGTTTCCACAATCAGGCCAGGCGTTCTCCGCGAAGGGCACGACGGTCCGTCGCAAGCCGGACTGCGCTATTTTTTTGACAGGTTTTTGGGAGACCTCTTGGTCAGCGTAGCCAGCAAGAGTCTCGCAGACTTGGGAGCAGGCACCGCCTTGTTAAACACAATGTCCTTGGCGCTCACTTCTTTGCCGTACAGTTTTTTGTTGGCGTCATTGTCTGGACGAAGGGTTGACCCGGCCAGCGATATTCCGGCGAATAGTCCTCGGGCGCGAGAGTAAGAGAGGATTTCAGCCCGCATCGAGACGTCAGTCTCAGCTGAAACATTCCGTCCCACCGGTCCAGCGGCCGCCGAAACGTCGCCCCCCAGTTTGACCTTACTGTCCAGGATGCTGGCGGCCGATTTTGGACTCATCAGCAACAGCACGAAGTCAGTCGCCTGCCCGCCCAGCTGCAATCCGAAGCTGCCACCCTCTAGCGCCATCATGGTGGGAGCGCTCCAGGGGCCATGGAAAGTCTTGCCGCCACGGCACGTCATCACTCCGCGGCCATAGCTGCCTCCGATCCCGATGGCAAATTTCAGGACCGAAGGTAAAACGACAACACAATCCGCTTTATCGATTACGTCCTGGGGGACATCATCGGGAATATCCATAATCTCCTTGATGACTGTTCCCGCTTTTTCTACCCGATCCTCTTCCTTGTCTTGACCCACTGTCGGCAACACCAGCAGAGCCAATACACTGACACCTAAAATAATTTTCTTCATGTTCTTTCCTCACCTCAGGATTTTCTATTTATCTCAGGACCTCCATCAGACCAGCGCTAACTTAGTGATCGATCGTGCGCCGTCATGATAACAAACTCCAGACTCCGGCCGCGTCAACGTCTGCGATGCGAACTTCGCGCCTTGTACGTCGGCAGTTTTCAGCGACGGTCTTAGTCGCTGGATTGCCTGCTGGGCTCGTTCGAGTGCTTCCGGCGTGATGGGTCGCTGGGTGACCGAAGCAGTGATACACGCGCAGATTCGCCTGATCGGTTCCAGCAGCACGCGCTCTCCGGCTCCTAATTTCGCTTAGTCGGACCGAGGATCGGGTTGAGAAGCGGCTGCCATGTCCCGTTTTGGCCTCGCGTTTTGTGTGAAAAATGCCCCAAGCAGTCTGGGATGCGCGTGCGCTTCGGGAGCGACCCTAGCCGACTCTAGGCAAAGTTTACTCCTGGCCTCTATAAACATTGCTCTCGGAGGGCCTTTTCACCAAGTTTCACTCAAGCTTTCCATACTCCGCCTTGACTTCTTTCAGGAGTCGGATCGTCTGACAGGATTCTCGGCCGATGGCTCAGGCCCGCCTGCTGCGCGAGTACCTCGGTAACTTTCGACCCGCACGGCATACCGCTAGCATCCACTGTGTACCCTTGGGCTGTTAGGGATGCCGCCGAATGGGAGCAAAATTAGGCGGGGAGAAGCCCCGCAAGTCGGGGTGGCCTGCGAGAATCCTTTGCTCGATGGGAAACAGCCCACTTCACTTCTCAGTACGCAGAAAGCACACCACGGTGATCGCCAAGTGTGCTTTGCTGCCGTCGCACAGGAGCAGTGGGAGCTATTGCAGTCTGGCGTACTCCGCGTGTCGCTGGTCATGTTGGTAAAGTCGGCCAGCACGATGGTGTCCTTCTCCTTCTCCGTCAGTTGCTTTGTGGAGCTTTTGGCCGGTGAGCGGCGTCGTGAACGAGTTGTGACTCCTGAGGAGGAGTCGCTTTATCTTGCTGCCGGTTCTTCACTCCTCGCGTCCGTCGCTGCGGTCCTGGTGGACACGGGCTTACGCCCTAACGAGTGTCATAGATTACGCTGGGGGGATATTACTTGGGCAAACGGACGCCATGGAACAATGCTAGTGACGCACGGAAAAACCGCTGCTGCTCGTCGCGTGCTGCCGATGACTCCTCGAGTCAGAGGCATATTAGAAATGCGATGGGAGGGCGCCGGCAGGTCTGCTGAGGGCTGCGTGTGGCCCGCACCGACCAGGAGCGGGCATATTGACCACTCAAGCCTCAAAAAGCAACACGCTAAGACTCTAAAGCTATCCGGTGTTCGCCCGTTCGTGCTCTACCGCCTGCGGCATACGTTCTTAACACGGCTTGGTGAGTCGGGCTGCGATGCCTGGACGCTAGCCCGTGTTGCTGGGCACAGTTCGGCAGCGATCTCCTGCCGCTACGTCCATTCTTCGGAAGACCTAGTTCTCGCTGCTATGTCTCGGCTCGGTGGGCACAACTATGGGCACACTGAGAATCGGGACAGTTCAGCAGGTGGCGGTAGTGCGGCAGGAACAGCAGAAGAATCAGGAAGATATATGGTGAGCGCGGATTTGCTGCTGTAGACGTGGGATGAGCCTTTTGAGCAGGATACGAGACTAGAGAAGGCCCCAAGTCGGGGCCTTCACTTGCTAGTCGGCCACTAATCTGCAACCGAATCTGCAACCGATAACGGGTCTTGGATAGTCGCTCATCAGCTTGCGCAGGTCCAGAGGATGTCCACTTTCCGAGGGGTCCACTCGATCTTCGAGAAGTTTCTATTCAACTCCGCCGCTTATCGTGGTAGCACTGACGCAAACATCCGCTCAGGTCTGAAGCCGACGACCAGATCGGCCGCTTGAGTCAAGAAATTGACTGCTTCGATAATCTGCCCCCATGTTCGCCGCCCTAAGCTGGCTCGGGCTACGAGCACGGAAGTTGCATTTACTACTCCCGCCCCATTTGGTCGAGTAAACCAGGGCCGAACCGCTGGCGTTGATCTTGGCGACAAAGGCGTCGCTAGGGCCGCCGCCAGAGCTTGGCTGCAGGGCGTGGGCTGTGGGGAAATTGGACGAAAATGTGTAGCCCGTA
>CATPBJ010000044.1 GCA_955652395.1 uncultured Terriglobales bacterium
CCTGAAACCACGTGATCTTCTTCGCCATGGCCTGCAACATCACTTCCTGTACTTTCATCGCCCGCTCCATCGCGGCCCTCGAGTAAGATTCCATGCTTCGCATGGTCTCCTACTCTCACCGCCTGCAAAGCGGACATATCGGGTGCTATCTCGACCGGACATATCATGTGCTAACGACACAGTGGTGGCCCCGAGCTTGACAGGCGGCTCTCCCGGGCATACGCTTCCGCGGCGTATCCGGAGGCACCTATGTTTGCTGGCAGCGGTTTGATCTACATCATTGTGGTGGGATTGATCGCGGGTTGGGCTACGGGCAGGATCATGAAAGGCGCCGGTTACGGGGTTCTGGTCGACATTTTGCTCGGCATCGCTGGCGCCATCTTCGGCAGCTGGATTCTGGGCGTCCTGGGCATCTACACCAGTGGCGGGCTGGTTCCCAGCATTCTGGTCGCGATTCTGGGCGCGGTGCTGCTGGTGGCGATCGTGCGCGCCCTAAAGCGAGCCTGAGGACGCTAGTCTGAACCGCCCGGCCCGATCTGCACCAGGCCGGCTGCAGGCGATACTCTGGGCGTGAGATTCCAGCGGGACGGGTTTACGGAACCCGATCGCAGACGATTCATCAGCGAGCCAATAGCTGTCGAGCCGCGGACCAGGTGACCGATGCTCAGCAGGCCCCCGACCTTTCTCCGCTGCACATGATGCAATCCGCTTGAAGCCACGCAGCCACACTGGCTGCAATCCGGCGTGCCGCCAAAAATGCAAGGCTCGACGCGCGTGGTCAGGTCAGCCGAGAAGTTGGTCGACATCTTGGAAAAAAGACATTCCTGCGGATTTTTGGGCGGCTCCAGCAACGCTTGCCCGATGCCCGGATTCATTAGCAGCTTCGGGTAAGCCTCCCGCAGGCCCGGCAATTCCCGCGCCACCCGTTGCCGCTCCTCGATCGTGAGCATTTCGGGCGTGTGCTCGCCTTGCTGCGGGGTGTAAAGGCTCACCCAGATTCGCTTCACTTCCGGGCGCGCCTGCCAGAACGCGAGATATTCTTCGAAATATCCCGGACGCTTCATCATCGGCCCGGTAATCGTCCAATGAATGTTCACCTCGCGGCCGCGGATATTTTCCAGGATGTGATCGTAGGTTGCCGGCTTACGGCGGGGGTTGTGATGCTCGGGCAGCCCATCGATGGAGACGGCAACCCGGTTCCGCCGCAGCCCCATCCATTCCATTGGGATAGGAATGATCCCGCTGGTCACCACCATGGTGAAAAAATTCTGCTGGCTCAGTGCGGGCAGAATCTGGCTGAGTTCGCGGTGCCGGATCATGGGCTCACCACCCACCAGGGAAACGTGAAAAGGCCGGTGTTTCTTCACCAGTCCCAAGACTCCCGCCACCAACGCGTCACCGCGCAGGTCCGAGAGTTCGGTCAACTTCTTCTCGCCGCCGAGATGGGAGTCGCCATAGGCGTAACATCCCGGACAGCTCAGCGGACACTCGCGGGTAATCTCGATCGAAAGCATGGGAGCCCGACCGCTCAGGATGCGTCGCCAGGCGACAAACAGTTCTCCCACGGACATTCCGGGCTGTGATTGGGACATGTGGTTTCCAGGTTAGATGCGGCAGAGAGGTCCGAGTCGCTAAGGAAAGGGTGGGGAGTCGTCAGGCCTCGATTTCGCATGGCCGGATCGGCATCACCTTCGCTAGCCGATTTCGGCGGATAGACAGTAAGGATAATGGTTAGAGTATTTTAGCGTTGCCCAGTGCTCCGGTCTGAACCTCGACTCGGCATCAGACGGTCGCCGGTAAGCATTCCTACCGCTTCTCTGGCAGAATGGAATGTACGAATTAACTGATTTTCAGACACTGACGCTTCCGCTCCCCGTTCAGGATGGCTATGAAAACTGCACGTTCGCGTGGTCCCCTCGCGCGCAATATACATCTCGTCAAATGGGTTGAAAAAACTGCCGAATTAACCAAGCCCAAGGACATTCACTGGGTAGATGGCTCGAAGGCGGAATATGACAAGCTCTGCCGCGAAATGGTGGCCAGCGGCTCCTTCATGAAGCTGAATGAAGACTTATGGCCCGGCTGCTTCCTGGCTCGCTCCGACGCCGGCGACGTGGCGCGGGTCGAAGACCGCACATTCATCTGTTCCCTGTCGAAGGACAATGCCGGTCCCACGAACAACTGGGAAAATCCCTACACCATGCGCCGCAAGTTGAAGGAGAAATTCAACGGCGCCATGCAGGGACGCACCATGTACGTGCTCCCGTTCAGTATGGGCCCGGTGGGTGGGCCGATGTCTCAGATCGGCGTGCAACTCACCGACTCGCCCTACGTCGTCGTAAATATGCGCATCATGGCGCGCATCGGAATCGAGGTTTTCAAGGAAATCGACAAGGACGAGAAACGCGTAGTCCCCTGCATCCATAGTGTGGGAGCTCCGCTGGCTCCCGGTCAGCAAGATGTTCCGTGGCCATGCAACCAGGAAAAATACATCGTGCACTTTCCGGAGACCCGCGAAATCTGGTCCTACGGTTCGGGCTATGGCGGCAACGCACTGCTGGGCAAAAAGTGCTTCGCTCTGCGCATCGCTTCCAACATTGCGCGCGACGAGGGCTGGATGGCGGAGCACATGCTCATCCTGGGCGTGGAAGACCCGCAAGGCAAAAAGACTTACGTCGCGGCGGCCTTCCCCAGTTCCTGCGGCAAAACGAATTTTGCCATGATGGTGCCCCCTAAGGGACTCGAAGACTGGAAGCTTTGGACCGTCGGAGACGACATCGCCTGGATCAAGCCAGACGCCCAGGGCTGTCTGCGCGCGATCAATCCGGAAGCCGGCTTTTTCGGCGTGGCGCCGGGAACGTCACCGAAGACCAATCCCAATGCGATGGCAACGCTCTCTCGCAACACCATCTTCACCAACGTGGCTCTCACTCCGGAAGGTGGCGTGTGGTGGGAGGGCCTGACCGATGAGCCTCCTGCCGAGTTGCTGGATTGGCAAGGCAACCGCTGGACGCCGGAGATTGCAAAACAAACCGGCGCCAAGGCGGCGCATCCCAACGCGCGTTTCACCGCTCCGGCTTCGCAGTGTCCGACCATCGACGCCGCCTGGGAAGATCCCACCGGTGTACCCATCAGCGCCATCATATTCGGCGGCCGCCGCGCCACCACCATTCCGCTGATCTACCAGGCTTTTAACTGGAGCGCGGGAGTTTATGTCGGAGCCACGGTGGGATCGGAAATGACCGCCGCCGCCGGAGGAGAAATCGGCAAAGTCCGCCGGGATCCCATGGCCATGCTGCCCTTCTGCGGTTACCACATGGGCGACTATTTCCGTCACTGGATCAAAATGCAGCGCTCGCTCAGCCGCACGCCGCGCATCTTCCATGTGAACTGGTTCCGAAAGGACGCCGACGGTAAATTTATCTGGCCCGGATTCCGCGACAACATGCGCGTGCTCAAGTGGATCGTGGACCGCGTCCATGGCCGCTCCCAAGGCAAGGAGACACCCATTGGCTGGACTCCTCACTACGAAGACATCGACTGGAAGGGTCTGGATTTCTCCAAAGACCAGTTTGAGAAATTACAGGCGGTAGATCGGGCGGCGTGGAAGTCCGAAGTCATTGGGCACGAAGAGCTGTTTATACTGCTGCACGCGCATTTGCCGCCGGAGATGATTTACGAGCGGGAATTGCTGATCTGTCGGCTGTGAGAATGTAGGCGCGAGCGTCCCGCGCGTGCGGCACTAGGTTACAGGCTCGACTTCCGGTTCACTCACCACGGCTTCGAGGTGCTTCAACGTCTCTTCCACGGTCAACGAATACATTTCCCGCCCGACGCCCTCACCCGATTCGAGTGCGGTCTTCAGATAGTGCCCGGCGATTTCCACCGCGAGCGTATCGGTGATCACCCTGCCCGTGCGCTTCTTGTATTCCACCCAGGCCGGATGAGGCAACGCGACCCAGAGCGGGCGCCCGTCCACCAGAAACTTAATGTCGACGGCATCGGCGTGGCGCGTGGCAATGGCGACCACCAGAGCCTGATAGACACAGTGCACTTTGTTCTTGCTCCAGCGATCGACAGCGTGGAAATCCTGGTACATGACTGTAAAAACTATAGCCGACCCGATGAACGTCGGCAAATCGCAGCAAAGTAGCGCCGGCGTCCCGGCTGTCCGGTGGGCCCTACATTCGTCCGGCGCGACTCGCGCCGACCTACGAATTGTCCGTATGATGAATACTCATTGGCGGATTCCCATGAAAAACCTCGGCATCCTTCTCTCCGGACGCGGCTCGAACTTCGAAGCCATCGCCAAGCACGTAGGGGCTGGCACGATTCCCAATGCCCGCCTAGCCGTCGTGATCTCGAACCAGCCGGACGCTGGCGGCCTCGAAATCGCCAAGCGCCTGGGACTGGATGCTTTGGTCATTTCCTCCAAGGGTAAGCAGCGCGAACAGCACGATCGCGAAGTCGTGGCCGCACTGCAACAGCGAGAAGTCGATCTGGTCTGCCTGGCGGGATACCTGCGCTTGCTCTCGCCCTGGTTCGTGCAGCAATTCCCGCGGCGCATCCTGAATATCCATCCTTCACTCCTGCCCGCGTTTCCCGGCCTGGAAGCGCAGGAACAAGCGTTCGCTTACGGCGTGAAAGTTACCGGCTGTACCGTGCACTTCGTGGATGAAGAACTCGACCACGGAGCCATCATCGTACAGAAAATGGTCCGGGTGCTGGACACGGACGATGAGCACACACTGGCCGCGCGAATCCTGGAACAAGAACATATTGCCTATTCGGAAGCGATTGGCATTGTGCTGGCCGACGGCTACGAGATCGTGGGCAGAAGGCTTGTGACGAAGATCACAGCGGGCTAGACCATTCGACACATACATTTCAGATTGAGGATTTTAGATTGCCGATTGTCAGAGGAACCAACAGTCAACTCGGAGGCGATGAAGAATCGCACCAAGCAGTTGGCCCCGATTGTTATTCGTCTGGGCCGGACATTGCCGCAGTGTCCGGAAGGTCGCATTATTGGACGCCAACTCTGCGCTCTGCAACCTCGGTGGCGGCAAACCACCGCACCGTCTGCCGGGCTCGCTCTACTGCCGATTTCACCTCCAAACTGGGGTTGGTGCTCGAAGTAGCGGATGAAACTCTATTCTGGCTGGAACTCCTTGCCGATGCCGGCATGGCACGTCGAGATCAATTCAGGCTGCCACTCGATGAGGCAAATCAACTAGTCTCAATCTTCGTTGCCTCGCTGCGGACGATTAAGGGTGTGAACTCTGCAATCTAGAATCTGAAATCTGCAATCGCCCGTCCCGCCGCTATAATCTTTACCCTATGGCCACCTTTTCTCCGGTTGACGAACAACTCGCCTACATCAAAAAAGGCTCCGCCGAAATAGTAAAAGAGTCCGAGCTTCGCGCCAAACTCGAGAAGTCACTTGCTTCGGGCAAGCCGCTGCGGGTTAAAGCCGGCTTCGATCCGACTGCGCCCGATCTCCATCTCGGCCACACCGTGCTCTTGCGCAAGCTCAAACACTTTCAGGACCTCGGCCACACCGTCATCTTCCTGATCGGCGATTTCACCGGCATGATTGGCGATCCCACGGGGCGTTCCGCCACCCGCCCGCCACTGAGTGCGGAAGAGATCATGCGCAACGCCAAAACCTACATGGCGCAGGTGTTCAAGATTCTCTCCCAGGCCAAGACCGAGACCCGTTTCAACAGCGAGTGGTTCGACAAAATGAAGTCCGCCGACTGGATCCGGCTCACCGCCAAGTTCACCGTCTCGCAAATGCTCGAGCGCGAGGACTTCCACAAGCGCTTCCAGGAAGAAAAACCCATCGCTCTGCACGAACTGCTGTACCCGCTGGCCCAGGGATACGATTCGGTCGCGCTTCGGGCCGATGTCGAACTGGGCGGTACCGACCAGAAGTTCAATCTGCTGGTCGGCCGCGAAATGCAGCGCGCCTACGGTCAGGAGTCGCAAGTAGTGTTGACCACTCCCATCATCGAAGGCCTCGATGGGGTTCAGAAGATGTCAAAGTCACTGGGCAATGCCATCGGCATCCAGGAGCCGCCGCTTGAGGTGTACGGCAAAGTGATGTCCATCTCCGACCCGATGATGTGGAGGTATTACGAGCTGCTCACAGATGTGCAGCTGGATGAGATCGAGAAAATGAAGCGCGAATCCCATCCGATGGCGGCCAAGAAAGACCTGGCCCGCCGCATCGTGACTGATTTCCATTCAGCAAATGCTGCGACAAAAACGGCAGAGGACTGGGCGAAGCAGTTTCAGGAAAAAGAGACTCCCAGCAGTGTGGAGAAGGTTCAAGTCAGCTTTGACGATATCAAGTGGTCAGCTTCAGGAGTCAGGCTGGATCGCTTGCTTGTGAAGTGTGGCTTCGCTGATTCGGTCGCCGCAGCTACCAGAACTCTGGAGCAGGGCGCTGTCAGAATTGGGGAAAAGGTGGAACGCAATCCACGAATCCAGATCGAGCAGTTGCCCATGGAACTTCCGATCAGAGTGGGCAAGCGAGTGAAAATAGCTGTTATCCAAGCCTAATTTGCCAGATTTATGCGACCCCCCTACCACGCAGCAGTTGGAAAGGACTTCGCGTTCGGATGCCCGAGCCGTGGCGGGCGCAGCGATCCTCGCCCGAACTCCATTCCGGCTCCAGAGGGCCCGCAGATTTCGAGAGTCTGAGCCAAATGAACCAAAACGGACTGCGCAACTCCTACCCGAAAGTCCGCCAATTTTACATGATTACCAGGGTCACGCGCCCTCCGCACATTCCTCCTAAGCCATTGGTAAAGTTACAGTTACATGATGTTCCTCACTCGCAATCGGGTGGAATACAGACTGCTTCTTTCACCCTGGTCTAAAGCTTTCCGCCGGAAATCGCGGGAGGCCTAATTCACAACTTCGGGGGAACCTCACATGAACAGAACCACTGCTTCACTCGTGACAGGAGCTTTGCTCTCGGCCATGTGTCTGGCCCAGAGTTCCACCGACATGCAAACGGGAGCGTCGGCGTCGCAAGATACCTCAGTTTCTGCCAACAAGTCTGGGGTCAAGGCCGATTCGAACGCCAACGTTTCTCAGGACACCGCTGCTTCCGAAAAGAGCGGTCCAGGGCAGGTCGCGGCTGCGGATCAACTGCAAGCCGGCAGCACGTTCCAGGCTGAGTTGGCCAAGCCCGTGGACGCCCGCAAGAACAAGCCGGGCGATGAAGTCGTTGCCAGGACTACCCAGGCTGTGAAATCCAACGGCAAGGTGGTTTTGCCCAAGGGATCGAAGATCGTTGGCCACGTAACGGACGTGAAAGCGCGCGAGAAGGGGCAACAGGAATCTCACGTGGCGATCGCTTTCGAACACGCCGTCTTGAAAGATGGGACGCACATGCCAGTCATCCTCACCCTTCAAGCGATCGGAAGCTCCCAGGCGAACACTAGTGCTGCTATGGCCGACGATTCCGCGATGGCAGGTGAGAGTGTAGGGGGAATGGCCACCGCTTCCGGATCCGCAGCCGGTCGCGGCGTCGTAGGTGGAGTCGCTTCCACCACAGGACGTGTAGTGAACACAGCCGGAAGCGCCACCGGCGCGACCTTGAACACGGCTGGGGCCAATGCGGCAGGCGGCCTCACCTCGAGCAGTCGAGGCGTCGTCGGCCTCCCTGGCCTGACTCTGTCGTCCGCTACTTCCAGTGCGACCGCCGTTGGCGCGGTGATCAGTTCGAGCACCAGCAACGTCCACCTGGATAGCGGTACCCGCTTGGTCCTCACCGCAAACAGCCACTAAGGTCTGGCGCAGGAAACAGTCGAGGAGGCAGCGCAACGGCTCGCGCTGCCTTCTTTGTCTGTGCCTGAATGTAAGATTGAAATACCGAATCGCTACGGCAGCAGCCCAAACACTCCCACGCTATTCGTCGTCCCCACGTACACTTTGCCGTTCACGATCGTGGGCGTGATGAACTTGTTGCCCGCTCCGAACTGATCGCGGCTGCCGGCCTGGTTGCTGTTGTATAGCTCATGCAGATTACTGGCATCGTAGGCATGAAGGACGGCTGGAGTGGTGTTTTCCGCCGCCCACGCAATGGCGTTACTGGTCCCGTTCGCCGAAATGCTGGGAGTCGCGCCCGGATAGAGAAAAGTATTACTGGTCTGACTACTCGGACCGGTGGAGAACCTGGCATTGGTAATCTTGAAAGCCTTGATGGCATCTCCTACCGCGCCGTAGTAGAGCGTCTCGTTAAAGTATGCGGGCATGCCGAATACGCCGCCCCCCAGGACTCCTGTCAACTCCTGATAGATGTTGTTGCTGCTGCTGTTGAACTTGCCCATTGCATCCCGGTTCACCACGTAGATGTGCCCGTCTTTACCGGCCCCGACGGCCAGATGCCGGATGTTGCCGCTGCCATCGGTGAGATCAGGCAGCACCAGGGCTCCTCCCGAACCGAGATCGGCGTCGGAGTCATTCTCTTGCTGTTGATTCTGCATCTCGAAGTAATCCGCCACTGCCAGTCTGCCGGAGGTAGAAATCTTCAGGAACGCGTTGCCGTAATTGCCGTTGCTGGGGAATCCGCTGGGATTGAGCGTGGTGCCGAAATCCCCGTTGGCATCGAGGAGATAGATATTTCCCGAGCTGTCTGCAGCCGGTCCGGTGTCCGCCATCCAGATTGATCCTTCGCTGCCGTTGGGCACGACATTGAGGACACTGGTCTGTGCCAGGGTCGTCTGGTTGTATCCCATGATCCATCCCGTATAGGGACGAATGTCGCAGTGCGACGCCCAGGTGGTGTACACCACTCCATTCAACAGGAGCAGCGCCGCCCGCTCTTTATACTGCGCTGGATCGAAGATCACGTTGCCGTTGGAGCTGTTATCCCCGGTACCCGGGAATGAAGCCGTGATGTTCTGGGGGCCGCCGAACAATTCCGCGCCGGTAGTAACGTCCAGGGCATGCAGGCGCTGGAAGTAAGTGGACCCGGATTTTGACATGGCCACTACGTAGATCACACCATGCGTGCCTGCATTGCGGTCAATCACGGGTGTGGCCGTGATTCCGATCTCGGGATTGATCTGGTCGCATCCCCGGGGATCGCTCGTGACTTCTCCTGCGCCCAGAGTTGAAACCTTCCACAGCTGGGTGCCGGAGTCGGCGTCAAAGGCATAGACGCTGCCGTGTTCGGTGGCGACGTAGAGCACATTGTGGGTTGCGCCACCGATATTCGCGAGCTGGGCCAGGTAAAGCGGCTGGGCATCGACTTTTCCGTCTACCGGTAGGGAAAGGAGTTTGCCGAAAGTGGTTGAATTGACATTAGCGGTGGTGAGAACAGCTTCGTTCAGGTTCTGCCCGGTACGGGCGACGTCGTTGTGGTAGGTCACCACGTCGACGGCTGCGGTCGCTCCCCTCACGGACAGAGTCGCTGGATTGCTGGTGGTGCTGCCCACGGAATTGCTCACCACTACCCGGAATGTGGCGCCGTCGTCAGCGATGGTGACTGGAGAGGTGGTGTAACTGGCCGAGGCCGCGCCCGAAATCGCCGTCCCGTTCCTTTGCCATTGGTAGGTCAAGGGACCGTTGCCCGTCGCCGTCGTCGAGAACGTAGCGGTTTCGCCGAGCGCTACCCTGCTGTTCGACGGATGGGTCATGATTGCGGGAGCCCCCGCACTTGGTGCGGGAGAAGACGTAGTGCCTCCGCCACATCCCAAGACAATCACGAAACTCAAAGACAAGCATAGTACGGCGAAAGCGTGCAAGCGCATGGTTGGAAATGCTCTCTCTAGGAAGCGGCTCAGAATAGCCGCGTAAATTTTGGGCCAAGGTTCAAAAAGTATGCCAGTTCTACCCTTTAAAACTCAATATCTCTCGCCACTCTCAGTGCAACCATCCTCAAGTTCCAGGACTGATCACACCAATTCGACTAAGTAAGTACAAGTGACTTATGGTCATGGCTCTTGGGACAGCCACGAATTTAGAACTCAGCCCTGAGCTCTTCTGCCCGATTGCAATTTGCGGTGGGGAGCGTTGGTAAATAGGTTCTTCAGCTGTTTTCATGGGATAGAGTTTGTTAGTCTCGGGCGGCCAAATGCGAGTCGCGGTTATTCTTGGGTTGGGTTCGTCGACGGGGCATCTGGACCCGTTTGCACGAAACTCCGATGCAACCTGGCAACTTGGGTTGCCCGCGAACTCAACTGACGCGGACGCAATCCTGGTCCTGGGCGGCGACGGTACAGTGCACCGTCATCTGCCGCAACTGGTCAAACTGCAACTCCCGGTGCTCGTCGTCCCGCACGGTAGTGGCAATGATTTTGCGCGCGCCTTGAAGCTTAGCAGCGTGGGCGGTGCGCTGGCTGCATGGCGTCAGTTCGCTTCCCGCCGGCATCCCGGCGAGGAGCCCGGCAAGAACAACGACCATGTGCGCCGCATTGATCTGGGAGTGATCTCAGCCCTTCCTTCCGCCGGTGCGGCCACGGCCGCGGATGTACCCGAGCCGCGCGGACGCTACTTCGGTTGTGTCGGAGGAGTGGGGCTCGATGCCGAGGTCGCGCGGCACGCCAACCAACTGCCTCGCGCCATGCGCCGGCGTGGCGGCTACCTGCTCAGCCTTGTGCCGGCGCTGTTCGGCTTCCAACCCGTGGCGGTAAAACTTCAGGCCTCGCGAGACGATTCATCGAGCGGGTTGGACACTCGCCACGACGGGCCTGCGATGGTGGTCGCCTTCGCCAACACTCCCACTTACGGTGGAGGCATCCTGATCGCCCCGCATGCCCAGCTCGACGACGGAAAGCTCGAGATCTGCGTGGTCGGAGCCATGACAAAAACCCGCCTGCTGCGGTTATTTCCCTCCGTCTACTCCGGCCGCCATTTGAACATTCCCGAGGTGAACTATTTCCAGACGGACCGTTTGCGAATCGAAACTGAAAAACCTTCAGAGGTCTACGCCGACGGCGAGCACGTGTGCTCCACACCGGTCGAGGTAACGGTGGAGCGGGCGGCTCTGAAAGTGATTGTGCCGGGGTCGCAGACCGGTTGAGCCCGGAGGTTTCACAGACCAGATTCAGGACAGATTGTCGAGGAACGGTTACTTCTTGCGCCCGCCCTTGCGGAGCGTATCCATCATGGCGGCGATGCGTTTTTCCCGGGTTTCCGGCTTTTTCGCGTCCTCGATGGCCCGCACATATTCCTTCTGATGGGTGAAGGAGAGCTTCAGGCAAAACTCTCTGTTAGGGTCGGGTTCAGCGCAAACTCTTTCATTTCTTCAGCGCCATCTTCCCTTTATCGTCCTTCGCCACATATGCCCAGGGCAGCGTCGCATCATGAGTAAACATGGTCAGCCACTTCTCCGGCACTGCCTGCGCGTAGTAACGCTTACGGCTTTCGATGGTCTCGATCGGATACAGGTCGTAGGACATCACCCAGTTCAAATCAAGATGCGCGCTGCTTGGAATCAAGTCGGAGATGTAGCAGGCAGTCTGCCCGCCGCTCCGCACAAGAACGGCTTGCATGTCCCGCGTGTGTCCCGGATAGACGCGCACCGATATGCCCGGAAGAATTTCCGCATCCCCGCGCAGCAACTTCATCTGGCCACTTTCTACCAGCGGATCGTAATTCTCCGTGATGTAGCTGACCGCGTCCCGCTGATTTTCGTGCGCGTGCTTCCACTCCCCTTCCTGCACGTAATATTTCGCCTTAGGAAAAGTGGCGGCAATCTGATCACCCTTCCGGACCGTGTTCCAGCCGCAATGATCGAAATGCAGGTGGGTGTTGATGACAAGGTCGACATCTTCGGGTTCAATGCCCGCCGCCCAAAGTTTCTCCAGCAACTGCGCGGGCTGGCCGTAGATCTTGACCATCTTTTCCGAGAGCTTGTTGCCCACGCCGGTTTCGATCAGCACAGTTTGAGATCCGGTCCGCACCACGACTGAGTTCAATCCGAGTGGCACCAGATTGTTGGCGTCCGCCTTTACTTTGCGTTCCCAAAGGGTTTTGGGGACGACACCGAACATGCCTCCGCCATCGAGATGGTAAATTCCGTCGGAGACAGCAGTGAGCTCGAAGTCGCCCAGAGTCATACGCTGCATGGGATATGTGGCCTCGTTAAAGCCTATCACTGGCGAGCTTGTCCTGAGTGAAGTCGAAGGATGTCCCCACCTGCCCCGGCCGAGCTTGCTCGCCTGGACAGACGCGGACGTCTGTTCCTACGTGGCCTGGGATAGCAGCCGCAGTTCTGCGGGCCACGCGTGCTAAAATTACATGAGTCCAATGCTTCCAGACGTGCAGCACCTCATGGAGCTACAGCAGGCGGACCGCGAAATCCTCCGCCTGAATCAGGAAGTCGCCGCGCTGCCCAAACGCGTGGCTGCGATCGAAGCAAAGTTGGCCGGCACCAAGGCCGGCTTGGAACAGGCCAAGGCCGCGGTCAAGGCCGACGAAGCCATCCGACGCAAGTACGAAAGCGCCATCCAGGACCTGCAGGGCAAAATCTCCAAGTATCGCGACCAGTCTCTTGCCGTAAAAACCAACGAACAGTACAAGGCGCTGCTGCATGAAATCCAGTTCGCTGAGCAGGACATCAAGTCCAATGAAGACAAGATTCTGGAATTGATGCTCAACGCCGAGGCCCGCGACAAAGACGTGAAAGCCGCCGAACTGGAACTGAAAGCCGAGATGGCGGAGATCGAGAAGGAAAAAGCTGCCGCGCGCGAGCGTACCAGTGAAGACGAAAAGCTGTTGGAGGAATGGAATGCCAAGCGCAACCAGGCCCGCGCCGGAGTGAACGAGGACCTGCTGCGCCAGTACGAACGCGTGGCGAAATTCCGCGGTTCGGGGCTGGCTGAGGTTCGCGACCAGAAATGCATGGGATGCCAGGTCATGCTGCGTCCGCAGACTTATAACGACGTGCGTGGCGGGCAGATCGTAGTCTGCGAATCGTGCCAGCGCGTTCTGTACTTTGATCCTGCCACCGGAGTGGCAGTAGAACGGCCCAGCCTGAGCGCCAAGCGCCGGGCCCGACCCAAGACCCACGTCGACAAGGCCTGGTTTTACCGCGCGGCATACGGTGACCTGGGCGAGGTCTTCTTTGCCTTTCTGAATGTTGATGGAAGCGCCAGCCGCCGGGTATATGACGCTCACACCGGCAGAAAAATTGGCGACACCGAATATCAGCCCGGCGATTTCAGCGCCGTTTTTGCCGACGATATCAAATCCGGAGTGCGCCTCCACACCACGCTGGACCTGGAGCAGCTTGATGAGTGGGCCTCGGAGCTGCCTATGACCGAACTCGACGAGCTGCACGCCGACCTTAAGAAAGCCCTCCGCGAAGCCCCAGTCGAAGCCGCCCATCCGTCAGAACACCCAGCCGCCAGCTAGTCCTCAATCAGTAGAGACCACCACGAACCCCGTAGGGGCAGATGTCCTCATCTCCCGGCGGAGCAACGCTGCGCTGATTTTCACTCCCGGCAAAGACACGGTCGAGCCGCGCTCGACAGGACAGGTGGGACACCTGTCCCTACGTGGTTCGCAGCGGCGTACCATCAATTGTTATGGCCTCCAAGCCCGCTTCATCGCTTCCCTCCGTAAAGATCTCCCGCCGAGGCGCGCGCCGCCTGCAAGACGGCCATGTCTGGGTCTATCGCTCCGACATCATTTCGGCCAACGGAGCCGCTCCGGGCGCGGCCGTGGGCGTCACCGATGAGCGCGGAAAATTTCTGGGGACGGCCCTCTACAGCAGCGCTTCCCAGATCGCGATCCGCATGCTTTCGCCCCGCGCGGTGGATGACCTCACCCGCCTGCTGCGGGATCGAATCCAGGGAGCAATCAGTTATCGCGAACGCGTGGTGCGCGACACCGATGCCTATCGTGTGATCTTCAGCGAAGGCGACTTTCTTCCCGGGCTGATCGTGGACCGCTACAACGACCTGCTCTCCATCCAGGCGCTGACCCAGGCCATGGACGCAAAGCCGGTCCGCAGCGTCATCGTCGCTGAGCTCGGAGAGCGCCTGAAACCTGGGTCAATCGTGGAACGTGTCGATCCCCGAATCCGTGAACTGGAGCAGCTTCCCGCCCGGCCTTCCGGCCTGATTCAGCGCGAGTTTCAGGGAGACATTCAACCAGAAAAGACCAGCACAGTTTTCACCATGAACGGAGTGTGCTTCCATTACGAGGCGCTGGAAGGCCAGAAAACCGGCTCATTCCTCGATCAGCGCGAAAACTACGCGGCCGCTGCCCGCTTCGCCCACGGGGAAGCCCTGGACGTTTTTTGCTACCAGGGCGGCTTTGCCCTGCACCTGGCCCAGTCCTGCTCCAAGGTCACGGGCGTGGACAGTTCCCGTCCCGCTCTCGAGGTTGCCGACCGCAATGCCACGCTCAACAGCCGCGAAATCGAATGGGTCGAAGCCAATGCCTTTGACCTCCTGCGGGACTACGCAGACGCCGGACGCCGCTGTGACACCATCGTGCTCGATCCGCCTGCCTTCGCCAAGAGCAAGAGCACTCTCGAAACCGCCCTTCGCGGCTATAAAGAGCTCAATCTGCGCGCGCTCAAGATGCTGCGCCCCGGCGGAATCCTCGTAACATGTTGCTGCTCCTATCACGTAAGCCCGGCCCAGTATCTCGACGTGGTGCGAATTTCGGCCCAGGATGTCCACAGAAATCTTCGCATCGTGGAAAACCGTGGGCAAGCGAAAGATCATCCGATCCTGCTAAACGTACCTGAAACTGAGTACCTGAAGTGCATTATTGCCTACGTAAGCAGCTGAAAATAAGGCTTAAAATTATGGTTGACAATGATACACTAATATTTTATTATCGACTTGCACTAAGCATTACACCCGAAGCACCAAGTTTCGAAGGGTTTATCAAGGAGGATTTTATGACCGTACTAACCCGTTGGGATCCCTACCGCGAGTTCAGCAGCGTACAGGATCGCTTGAATCGTTTGTTCAATGCCTCGTTCAGCGAGGGCCGGGACGAGTCCCTGGCCACCTCGAGCTTCGCTCCAGCCGTTGACGTTTACGAAGACGAACACGACGTCACCCTGAAAATCGAAGTTCCGGGGATCGACGAGAAGGATATTGACGTCCGCATCGAAAACAACACCCTCACCGTTCACGGCGAACGCAAGTTCGAGAAGGAAGAGAAAGAAGAGAACTACCGTCGCATCGAGCGGCAGTATGGCAGCTTCACTCGCACCTTCACCCTGCCCAACACCGTGGACACCGAGAGCGTCTCCGCCAACTACGAGAAAGGCGTGTTGAAGGTCAAGCTGGCCAAGAAGGCCGAAGCCAAGCCCAAGCAGATCAAGGTCAATGTGGGCGGCGAAAAGACGCTGGAGGGCAAGCCGCAGCCGAAGAGCACTAGCCAAGCCGCATAAGTCGAGAACCACGTAGGGGCCGGTGTCCCCACTTGCCCGGTCGAGCGTAGCTCGCAGTTTGTGACGGGAGGCGGTTAGACCGACGCCTCCCGTTAGTTTTGGTAAGTGGGTAATTTGGGAATTGAGGGAATTTGAAATCTCTCACGGGTAGGCGCATGCTTAGAAGTGGTCCTAGCCATTTCAATTTCCAAATTATCCGATTACACAATTACTAAATGGAGCCACCGTGGCAATTCGTTGGGAAAAACTGACGGTGAAGGCACAGGAAGCGGTGCAGCGGGGCAATGACCTCGCCTCGGAGCACGGCAATCCCGAACTGTTGCCTCTGCACCTGCTGGCGGCGCTGCTTGAGGATAAAGAAGGCATTATCCTGCCGGTGCTCGAAAAGATTGGCATGGGTCCGCAAGCGGTGCTGAATGAGACTTACCGCGAGATTGAAAAGTTACCCAAAGTCTCCGGCGGCGGGGCGGCTCAGGCCACACTTTCCAAGCCGGCTAACGAACTGTTGGAGCGTGCCTTCAAGGAAGCGGCTAACTTTAAAGATGAGTATGTTTCCACTGAGCACCTGCTGCTGGCCATCACGCACCTGAAGCGTGACCCGGCCCAGGAAATCCTGGCTCGGCAGGGCGCCACCTACGACACTATTCTTAAGGCCTTAACCTCGGTACGCGGCTCGCAGAAAGTCACCGACCAGAATCCGGAAGCCAAGTACCAGGCGCTGGAGCGTTATGCCCGCGACTTGACCGAGCAGGCACGCCGGGGAAAGCTCGACCCGGTCATCGGCCGCGACGAGGAAATCCGCCGTGTGGTGCAGGTGCTTTCCCGCCGCACTAAGAACAACCCGGTGCTGATCGGTGAGCCCGGCGTCGGCAAAACCGCGATAGTGGAGGGCCTGGCCCAGCGTATCATTTCCGGCGACGTACCTGAGGCCTTGAAGAACAAGCGCGTGGTAGCTCTCGATCTGGGCGCGATGCTGGCCGGCGCAAAGTTTCGCGGCGAGTTCGAAGATCGCCTCAAGGCGGTGCTCAAGGAAATCGAAGACTCGCAGGGCAAGATCATCCTGTTCATCGACGAACTGCACACCCTGGTCGGGGCGGGCGCGGCTGAAGGCGCGATTGACGCTTCCAACATGCTGAAGCCAGCGCTGGCCCGCGGTGAGTTGCGCGCCATCGGCGCCACCACCCTCAACGAGTATCGCAAGTACATCGAAAAGGATTCCGCGCTCGAACGCCGCTTTCAAATCGTGTTCGTGGGCGAGCCCAACGTCGAAGACACGATCGCGATTCTTCGCGGATTGAAAGAGCGCTACGAAGTGCATCACGGCGTGCGCATCAAAGACTCGGCGATCGTGGCTGCAGCCACTTTGTCGCATCGCTACATCTCGGACCGCTTTCTGCCGGACAAGGCCATCGATCTCATCGACGAAGCTGCCGCATCTCTGCGCATCCAGATTGATTCGATGCCCACCGAAATCGACCAGCTGGAGCGCCGGGCGACGCAATTAGAAATCGAGAAGCAAGCGCTAAAGAAGGAGAGCGATCCCAACTCCAGAGAGCGGCTGGCAGTGATTGAGAAGGAGCTGGCTGAGCTGCGGGAAAAATCCAATGCTCTGAAGGCCAACTGGAAGCGCGAGAAAGACTTGATTGCGCGTACCCGGACGCTGAAAGAAAAGATCGAGCAGCTCAAGATTGAAGAGCAGACGGAAGAACGCAAAGGCAATTTACAGCGGGTGGCGGAAATCCGCTACGGCTTGCTGGTGCAGGCGGAAGAAGAGCTCAAGAAGCTGACTGCGCAAATGGATGGCAGCGCGGGCGGGGGCGCCCGCGCCACACGGATGCTGAAAGAAGAAGTGGACGAAGAAGACGTCGCCCGCATCGTCTCCAAGTGGACCGGCATTCCGGTCTCCAAGATGCTCGAAGGCGAAGTCAAAAAGCTGGTCACCATGGAAGAGCGCCTGCGGCAGCGCGTAGTGGGTCAGGACGCAGCACTCGAACGTGTGGCCAATGCCATCCGCCGTTCGCGCGCGGGACTGAGCGATCCTAAGCGTCCTATTGGGTCGTTCATTTTCCTGGGACCCACTGGCGTAGGCAAAACCGAACTGGCACGCGCTCTGGCCGAGTTTCTCTTTGACGACGAGCACTCCATGGTGCGCATCGACATGTCCGAGTACATGGAGAAGCACGCCGTTTCACGGCTGATCGGTGCTCCTCCCGGCTATGTCGGCTACGAAGAAGGCGGGCAGTTGACCGAGCAGGTGCGGCGACGACCCTACGCTGTGGTCTTGTTCGACGAAATCGAGAAGGCGCATCCCGACGTCTTCAACGTCCTGCTGCAGATGATGGACGACGGCCGCCTGACCGACGGGCGAGGCCGCACCGTGGATTTCCGCAACACGGTTATCATCATGACCTCCAACATCGGTTCCGCTTTTTTGCAGTCTGAAGGGTTGCGCTCGGAGAAAGAATTTGAAGAGGCCTCGAAGCAGGTGATGAACGCACTCCATAGCCACTTTAAGCCCGAGTTCCTGAACCGCGTGGATGACATCATCATCTTCCGTCCGCTGGGCAAGGAGCAGCTGGTGAGGATCATTGAGCTGCGGCTGGAAGACGTGCGCCGGCTGCTGGCTGATCGCAAGATTTCGCTCGAGCTGACCGACGCAGCCAAAGACCTTCTGTTTACCGAGGGCTTCGATCCGAACTTCGGGGCGCGTCCGCTGAAACGCGCCATTCAGAAGCTGGTGCAGGACCCGCTGGCACTGAAGATCCTCGACGGCGAGGTCCTGCACGGCGATCACGTGGTCGTGGACGCCGACAAGAAAACCGGCAAGATGGTGTTCGAAGTCAGCAAGCGGGTGGGCGAAAAGGAACCGGCCAAGGCGCGAGGATAACCAGTAGCCACCCGCAATGCCCAGGTTAGGGGTAGGTGTCCTCACCTGCCCGGTTGGACGAAGCTCGACAAGGTGGAGGCCGCGGCCGAGAGCTCAGTCTAACCCTGCCGAGCTGCGCTCGACCGGACGGGTCGGAGACCCGTCCACCACACCGCCGATGTCACAGTGATTGCCCAATTTCCCTTTTCGCCTTACCATCCAGTCAGTGGCTACTGCAATGAACATTCCCGATCTGAAGCAGCGACTGGTGTCGGCGGCGCCGGTCGAAGACGATTCTTCATTTGAGCTGAAGCTGCGGCCACAACGACTAGCAGAGTTCATCGGACAGCCCAAAGTCAAAGAGAACTTGGCCGTTGCCATCGAGGCCGCACGTTCCCGGGGCGAAGCTCTGGATCACGTTCTGCTCTACGGTCCGCCTGGGCTGGGCAAGACTACTCTCGCTACCATCATTGCCAACGAACTGGCGGTGCCGTTCCAGCAGACTTCCGGGCCAACGCTCCAAATTAAAGGTGACCTCACCGCCATCCTGACCAATCTCCGCGACAAGCAAGTGTTGTTCATTGATGAAGTCCACCGGTTGCAGCCGGCGCTCGAGGAGCTCCTCTATTCCGCCCTCGAAGACTACAAGCTGGACATTATGATCGGGCAGGGGCCGTCGGCGCGCACGCACACCATGGACGTGAAGCCGTTCACTTTCATTGGCGCGACCACTCGCGCCGGGTTGCTTTCATCGCCGCTGCGGTCGCGTTTCGGCATCGTGTTACGGCTGGAGTTTTACACTCACGAAGACTTGCGCATTATCGTGGAACGATCGGCAGAGATTCTTGCTATTGGGATCGACCATGCCGGAGCGCTCGAAATTGCCAGCCGCTCTCGCGGAACTCCGCGCATCGCCAACCGTTTGTTGCGCAGGGTCCGCGATTATGCCCAGGTACGCAGTGCGGGAAAGATCGACCTACCGACAGCTCAAGCTGCGCTGCAGATGCTGGAAGTTGATCGTCATGGCTTCGATGAAGTGGATCGCAAGCTGCTGCTGACCATTATTGAGAAATATCAGGGCGGCCCGGTGGGAGTGAACACGTTGGCCGCTGCCCTGGCCGAGGAGCAGGATGCAATTGAAGAAATCTATGAGCCGTTCCTGATCCAGATCGGATTTTTGAACCGGACTCCGCGCGGGCGTGTGGCGACGCAATTGGCGTACGAACATTTCGGGATTACTCCGAATCGGAAGCAGAGCTCGCTGTTCTAGTCGTCAGTCATCGGTCGTCAGTCTTCAGCAACATCCAGACCTAGCCAACGACTGAAGACCGATGACCGACGACTGATTTCCTATGATTGCCCATCTGCGCGGACGGCTGCTGGCGAAGCATCCCAACCAGGTCATTGTTGAGACCGGCGGTGTCGGGTATGACGTCACCATCAGCGTTCCTACTTTTTCTGATCTGCCCGGGGTTGGCGGCGAGGTTGCCCTGCACATTCACACCCATGTGCGGGAAGACATCATTGCGCTTTATGGATTTCTACGTCCTGCCGAGAAGACACTGTTTGAGAAGCTGATCACTGTAAGCGGCATCGGTCCGAAGCTCGCCATCACCATTCTGAGCGGCATGGCCGCCGACGAGATGGTCAGTGCCATTCGCGGCAACGATATCGCACGGCTCACCCGCATTCCCGGAGTCGGCAAGAAGACTGCCGAGCGCATGGTGCTCGAACTGCGCGACAAGCTGGCAGTGGAAAAAGTCGGAGAGATCGCCGCAGCACCCACCATGAGCGCCATCGAAGCAGACGTGCTCTCCGCGCTGATAAATCTGGGATATCAACGAGTAGCGGCAGAGAAGGCTTTGACAGCGGTCTCCAAGAACGGCAAAACCGGCCCCTTCGATGTCTGGTTTAGAGAAGCTCTGGCCGTTCTCTCGAAATAATTCTGAGTCGATTCCGCACGGAACTGAGCATAATCTCCGAACGCCGTGGAGCGGCTGGAAAGCTGGTGTGCGAGTCGCCTTCGCTACGCGTAGCCCTGCTGGCAAACATACCCACGCGGGTAAGGCCTAGAATCGCGCCGAAAAAGACTGCAGTGAACATGATGCTGAGCGGAGATCCGCCATTTCCATGAGCGAAAATGAAGGCAGTGTATGCGCCAGCCACCGTCCAAAAAGCCATCCGCAAATACGAGGTATTACCTGGTGGGCCCTTCTCCCACCACCTCCTGCAACTAGCCATTCTCGCTTCTCGACTCGTGCTCCGCGGGCCATCTGTCACCCGGCGTTATAGCAGCGCAGCGGTTTGCGTAAGCGCGGTCACCAGGATCAGCAACAACGTGACGAAAATCACGGAGCCGCTGACCAGCAGCAAGATTTCGCTCAGCATATCAGCGTCCATTAAATCTTCCGGGTGCATCGGCGTCTTCCTCTCCAGTGGGTCAGCGCAATTGTGGACATCCCTGGGCGCGCCATCGAGACTCTTATCAATCGCGGCCCGCACTGTGTCCGGGGACCGGCCTTAAGAGGGCAGGCCGTCTGGTTTGGCGGGTACTGCTCTCTCGAGACATCAATAGGGTCGCTCATTGACTTTGGCAATACTGTGCAGAATGACTCATTTCGCGAGGCGCGTCCCGAAACGGCCGACCGTTAAGAACGTAAATGTGGAAAAGTCGCGGACTCCGCCGCTTCATCGGAATCCGCGCCTAGGGCTATGACCTCCCAATAGTGGTGTTCACCCTGGAAGCAGGTTTCGAGCACGGCCATCCGTGCATGCGCGGGCGAGGTTGAAGGAGAAGCTAGCCGGCGGCGGCGGCGGCCAAAGTCTTTGGTTGAGCTTCACCTTCGTCAGCTCTTATGAGGTCAGCTCTGATAAGATCCTCAAACGCAGCCCACACCTTTGAGTCCCACCAGCCCTTCTTGACTTCATTCTCCATGACACTGAGAACCGCGGCGGTCGAGAGTGCTGTTTTGTATGGGCGCTGCGTGCTCAAGGCATCGTAAACATCCACGATCTGCAGCACTCGGGCTGTGAGCGGAATTTGTTCGCCCTTGAGACCGTCCGGATACCCGGATCCATCCATCTTCTCGTGATGATGGCGAATGATCGGCAGCACGAGTTGAAAAGATTTTAAAGATGCACAAATGCGCTCCCCGACGACGGGATGCAGGCGAACGATCATTTGCTCACTGCGGGTGAGGCGGGTGGGCTTGAGCAGGATGGAATCCGGCACCGCCACCTTGCCGATATCGTGGACGATGCCAGCGCGGCGCAGCGCCTTGATCTCTTCTGCCGGCAGACCCATATGCTCACCTAATCGCGCCGAATAGTCTGCCAGGCGTTCGCAATGCCCCTGGGTGTACGGATCCTTTCCTTCGATGCTGCGCGCCAAAGCAAAAAGCACAGCTTCGGCTCGTTCGAGTTCATCGGTGAAGGTTTTCAAGCGAAGCAGGGAACGAACCCGGGCGATCAATGGTTCGCGCTGCACCGGCTTGTTCAGAAAGTCGTCGGCTCCGGCCTCGATCCCTGCGACCCGGTCCTGGGTGGCGGTTAGGGCTGTAATCAAGACGACCGGAACCAGCATTGTTTCCGGGTTGTCCTTGATGCGACGGCAAACCTCGGTGCCGTGCAGCTTGGGCATGTTCACGTCCAACAGAAGCAGGTCCGGTTGCACGCGCTGAAACTCTGCCAGTGCCATCTCGCCATCCCGTGCGGTCACAACCGTGTAGCCTTCGAGCGAAAGCAAACCCTCCAGACCCGCGAGACTGGATTCGTGGTCGTCCGCAATAAGAATCGTGGCCGGCATCACTGATGGATGTAGTTACTCATCAGTAAGTCTGCGGCAGAGCGGCGCGAATTGGAAGATTACCCATGTAACCCAAACGTCAGGGGCCATTCAAAGGCAGGTGTCGCTAGGCTTTACAGAAGTAGTCCCCGGGAAGGAAATCAGCCCTCAGGAATCAGGTTTTGCCCGTTGACCCCAGGCTCTAGTGAGTGCCAGGTAAGTTCCAGTTACATATCCGAGAGTATGCCCGCCCAGGATGTCCGAAGCAAAACGCTTCTTTCCTCCGACGCAGGCGAGACTGACGCCCGTTGCTAACCCGTAAACACCCCACTTGAGCCAAAACTTGTGCGGGTACCGGTGGGCCATAACGCTTGCGAATGCGAAGCTGGTCGCGGCATGCCCCAAGGAAAATGACCTGCCACCCTCCCAAAATTCAGCGTGGGGGGGTGGGTTGTAGGCACATTGGCGGTTGGTGGCGACGTTGAGCCCATAGGTCATCACATTCGCGGCGCCCATAGATTCAAGAGCAGTGAAGCCCAGGGTTTGCCGCATAGGACGAGCGGTGTCCGGAGCAACCCACAACGTACATCAGTCCAGCCGCGCCCAGTTTAATTCCAAGGCTAACGTTGGATCCCCGCGATGCCGCCCGGGCGAACGAGATCGACTGAATGTGGCTGTTGACACCTCTTGCGATCAGTAGCTCGGTGGCGGCGGCAAAGGGGCAACTCCCATTTGAGGTTGCTCGGCCGAATAGCGTTATGGGGCGCGGTGGCAAGCCCATGACCGAACGTGGACGCGGTGTGGGTAGCTGGCCTGCGATCTGACGACATCCACCATCGCCTGCACTCGCTGGGTCTTGGGCTGCCAAAGTCAGGGCTGTACAACAAATTAGTATCAGCAGCACCCAGCGGATTATTCGGAGTCCCATATTTGCGTCCATTCGCTGTTCAGTCCAATCAGTGTTCTGTCCAATCAATGTCCCGGAAATCGAGATGCGCGAGCGTTTTCCTTGTGGGGTTTCTTATCGTCCCGGGCACTCAGGTCCACTCCAAACGATGGATGCTCGTAGGTGCCTGTGATCTTGACCGGCATTACGTAGCCGACGTGTTTTTTCTTGAAGAACGGATCCAGTACTTTCAACATCAGTGCTTTCACGCCCCGGGTTGTCTTAGAAGGCTCGGAGTCGGTTTTTAGCGTCCCATGCAGATCAATTTTTTTCGGTGAGCAGGTTGTAAGTTCCTTGCATCTGGGCCAACGCGCCCGGAACACTAAATGAAAGATTGGAGAATCTGGCCGTGCCATCCTTAAGTAACACGTGCCCCTTCAAGTCAGAGAGCACGGTCTCAGCCTCGCCTTCGTCTCTTTCAGTCTTACCCCGATCGGGGTCTCCCCGGGCCCCCTCGCTGAGACTATTGACTCCCTCCTGCGTGTCGGATTTTGTAAAGCTCCCGGCGACAATTCCAAAGTCGCCCTGCAATTCCACTTTCTTCAGAAATGGGCGCTGTCCCGGCGGTACGGAGACTTTTGCCTTGAAGCTGACGACCCCGGACATTGGAGCCGATGGCGACTTGGCGAAGAGTAGCAGAATGTCCTGAATCCGCCCTTCTTTGGCTGCTAATTCGAGTGACGCCGTCTTGCCAGCCTGGCCCACGGTTCCCGCTACACTGCCTTCCGTCCACACCGTCGTCTTCCCGAAAGATGCAGTTACTTTCTGCACGAAAGTGTCTCCGTTCTCACCGTTCACGACTGCATGGAACTGGGTTTTCAGTTGCACATGGTGAGAGCTTGAAGTCACAGCAAAACGCGAAACGTCGGTGGCACCGTCAACCGTAATGTGACCGATCACGCCTGCGAACGTGCCCGAGGAAGATAGCAGACCACTGATTCCGTGGAACACGCCCAGGTCCGCTTGTTGGAACAGGTACTCTCCGGAGACCGCAGTCTGGCCCACATTGTCCGGGTTCCAGGGACCGAAATTCCCATTTGTGATGATTTCTCCCGGAGGTTCCGGGTTCGACAGCGTCGCTTTAAACGTCGCTGGCCCGTTGCTGCCGACATCGCTAAGAGTGAACTTATGGAGAGCAAACTTGAGCGGCAGCTTGTCCGCCTGACGCGACGCAACTTCGAGAACCGCTCCGTCTGCGACCAGGTAGTCGATCACAACTGTCGATCTCGGCGGCGCTTTGAACTGCTCAGTTCCCCGGGGTGGTATCAGAACGCGCATTCCCTCCACAAGAACGCGCCTGACGTGCCTCGTCAAAAGGCCCCTAAAGCTGCCTTCAATCCTTATCCTTTCGATAGTGATGAGCGGCGGCGTACCGGCCTTGGGATTGTGCTGGAAAACGACATGTTCGAGCACGCAGCCCGGGCGCGGGAAGTAGGTCCCATGAAAGGCACTGACACTTACCTTGCTCAAGCTCTCGTCCCGCAACTCCTTTAAGACCGCTTCTCGGCTGAATGGCCAACGTGACGCCATGAGAATAAGGACAGCAAGAAAAAAGACCATGATGACCAAGGCGGTCACCGGGAGTGTTCGTGACTTCAGGAAGGGCGCTGGTGTGAGCACTGTGGACATCAGTGAGCGTGCAATCTGATAGGTCTTGGAAGCGAATAGTTGGACCCGGGTTGTTAACTGACACCGGAGAATTAGTTGGTCACTATCTCACTATAGAGTTCCTCAATTCTGAGCAAAACAGCACAGGCTTAGATCTCAGAAGGCGAGGGCCGGGCGAACGCTATGCGCAACCGATCGAATGTGAGCGGTTGTGAACAGACAGTCAAATCCGTATCCGATAGAGTTCTGCTGTTCCACTCTGGATGCTCCAGGTTCCCAAGGCCGGAGTTAACCGGTGCACAACGCGCGAGTGTTCTGCCTTGTTCTGCCTAAGGACCGACAGCAAAATCAAATCCCAAGTGAAACCTGGTCCGCCCGCAAGGCGAGAATCTCAGGAGGATTCCGTGAAAAGACTATTCCTAGTAATGGTGGTATCGGCCCTGCTGGTGACGTTTGGGTTTGCGCAGACTCCCGACGCCGGCAGCAACTCAGCCCCGGCCAATGTTAAGGGCTGTTTGGGTGGAGGTGATGGCAACTACACAATTGCGGAAGACGGCACTCGTCAGATTTTCAAGATCACCACCAGCAGTGTTGATCTCAAGCCACATGTGGGTCATGACGTGAAACTCACAGGTCACAAAGCAAGTGGGGCGGTGAGCTCCAGCGCGGCTGATAACAGCTTTGCTGTCACGGAACTGAGCATGATCGCCGAACACTGTGCTGCAGCCGCTGCTGTGCCCGCTGCGACGCTCATTCCGCCTTCAGAGACTGTCATTGCACCCGACCCAGCCGCCGCGGCACCCGCAACTGCCAGCGCACCCGCTGCAATAGTCAGTCCGTCCGCGGCCAGCGCACCGGCTGTGGACGCTGCCGCACCAGCTGCGGCGGTCACTGTCAGCGCACCCCCTGCGGACGCTGCTGCACCCGCCGCGACGGTCAGTCCCTCTGCGGCCACGGCCAGCACACCCGCTGTGCAGACTGCTGCACCCGCTGCGGCCGTCCGCCCATCTCCGGCGCCTGCCAGCACGCGCGTTGTGGAGGCTGCTCCCGCCGCGCGACCGTCAGCCCATGCTCATAAAGTCGCAGCACCAAAGGCGGCAACCGCCAGCAAACCCGCGGAGACGGTTAGCCCGTCCCCCGAGCCAGCCAGCTCGCCACCAGCAGAGGCCACGACGCCGGCAGCGACAGCTACGCCGGTCACCCCGTCGGCAGAGGCTGTCAGCGCACCTGATGCAGCCGCACCTGCACCACCGGTAACTCATCGGGCCGGGTCTCTGACGCTCTTGATTGCGTTTGTCGTGCTGGTAATCGTCTTAGGCACGCCGGCCCCTCTCATTGGCAGGTGGAGAAAACGGAAAATGCTGGAGCGGGACGGCAGCCCAAATCTCTCTTTCACGAATGAAGTCAGCACGAATGAAGTGACGACGAATGACGCGAGCTCCGGCCAGGACGAGCCAGAACCGAGCAAAGTTGCCTAGGCTCTTGGAGGGATCGTAATTCGGCGGTGACGCGAAAGAGCGGCCATTTCGAGGACGAGGAAACCGGGAAGGCGGAGTTTCAACTCCGCCTTCTCAATAAGATAAGGGTGACAACGCTTACGCTGCTACTCCAGCGGAAATCTTATGGAAGGTCGAGTTGACAACCTCACTGGTCTGCACCTTGGGCGTTCCCTCGATAAGTCTTGCTATGGTCTTCAACACTTCGGGGTAAGTATTGGTGTTGTAAGTTTCCGCGCTGGCTTTGTTGTCCCACAGACTGATGGCGGTCACATCGACTCCGCCGGGGCCGGAGAACGTAATTTCGTCCTTGAAGCCGTTCTGCCTGCGCAGTAAGGGAAGAATGTCCTTGTCAAATGTTCGGGTGTAGTCAGAAAGCATATTAGATTTCAGATGAAACGAGACGTTGCGTGCAAACATGTCAACCTCCTTAAAGGTTGTGGTTCGCTAAGATAGGGAGAACTTCAGATGGACTGACTTAGTTCAGGGAACCTGAAAGAGGAGTAAGGATACTCACTCCACCTAACGGTTGCATTTGAGTGGCCGTCCGCATGAACCGCGTCAACTTGTTGTTTCGATACGTCACAGGGACGGATCCGGCGGCGCAGATTCGAGGTCTGTCGTGTGTACCTTTGGCGGGAAGCAAGCATAAACGGCAACCCTATCACCGCGTATTTCGACCTCGCGAAGATTTGCCACGCTCAAAGCCGGGAAATCGCGCAATAGGCAGTTCGAAATGCGCGAAGTTCGAATTGCGTGCCGGCGCTGGCTGGACCCCTGACTCTGCATTGACAAGGCGGTGCGATCAGCATAAGGTCAAAGATGAGAGTTTTTCTTACTTCTCATTCAGACCCCTGAACTAAGTCAGCCCTTCTGAAGTCCCTCCCTCTTAGTTGCAACCATACAGGAGTTAACGTGATAGATCCCAAAGTTCGAGTCCAACAAGCTTCCTCGCCTTCTAAACCAGCAAGGCCTGTAGCAGCGGAACCCGAAGTTTCGGCAAGAAAAGGGCCGGTCAGTGATGTTGCAGAGCACGAGGTCCGCATTTACGCTTACGAGCTCTACGAACGTCGCGGCGGCACGGAAGACCACGCGGTCGAGGACTGGCTTACGGCGGAAGCCCACTTGGCGGCACGCAGAAACCGCTCAAATCAAACCATCGCCGGATAGTTCCTCCTCCAACATCTCACGAACAAGAGAAATGGGCACGATCATGAATCATGCGACCTACCGAACCCCTGCCATGGACTGTCCCAGAATTAAAGACCTCGGTTACTCTACCTCCCACCACATCCACATGTATGGTGAACATTTCGAGATTGTTTCCGACCCTTTTCCTGATGGGGGCGGAGTAGCGGTCGACGCCATCACCGCCAAGGATTCCGCGAAACGGAGGTTGCGGCTGCCGGTAGCGATTCTCGTCGGCCTAAGAGACATGTTTCCTAAAACCGCGTGAAACCGGCGGTTGCCGCACTCGTGAGGTGAGTCGGAGTACAATTCCGGCGATGCGAAAGCCACGATTTCTGATCTTGCTGTTTGTTGTTGCGGTGCTTGCTGCGGATGCGAATTCAAGGCCTGATCAGTTCACGCCTTTGGTTGCCTCGGCGCTCACAGCCAATACCCGGTCGTTCCAGGGAACGGATGGACGGCGGCACATTGTCTACGAATTGGTCCTTACAAATACCAGCACTACCCCGGCTACTCTGAAAAAGGTCGAGGTGCTCGACGGGAGCAACACATTGAAGGATCTGGCCAGTTACGAAGGCCAAGGCTTGTTGTTGTGTCTCCGGGACGACGGGCAGGCTGGCAGCAGAGAATCCGACGATCGAGTTCAACAGCACGCGGCTCTTCTTGATTGATCTCGCTCTGGACGCGGCGATCGCGTTGCCCGAGCGTTTATTGCACCACATCGAAGTCCTCGGCGCTCCGTCGCCTGGGCCTTCGATGCCGGTTCTCCTCAGCTACACCTTGGCGCCTTTGGATGTTTCCCGGAAATTGCCCGTCATCAGCCCTCCGCTCTCGGGGAAGGGCTGGGTTGCTGTGAACGGATGTTGCGGACCAGCTTCGATCCACCGATCGAGCAGCCTTTCAGTCAACGGCAGAATCTGTTTTGCCCAACGTTTCGCGATCGACTGGATGCGCCTGGACGCGGCGGGCGGATTCGTCCATGGTGATCCCTCGGACGTGCATAGTTACGACAGCTATGGCGCTGAGGTACTGGCCGTCGCCGATGGCTCGGTGGTTGAAATCCTCAACGATCTTGATGACCAGAAGCCCGGAACTCTGCCAGATCCGAAAACCATCACATTGGAAAACGTCGACGGCAATCACATGGTGCTGGATTTGGGTGATGGCATCTTTGCTTTTTACGCCCATCTGCAAAAGGGGTCAGTTCGGGTGGCATCGGGCGATCGGGTGAAACGTGGTCAAGTTCTGGGCAAGCTGGGAAACACCGGGAACACGTCGGCCCCGCACTTGCACTTTCATCTGATGGAAAGCCCGTCTGTGCTAGGTTCGAACGGCATTCCGTATCTAATCGACTTCTTCGCCATTGCCGGGCAAGTCTCCGCGGCAGACTTCGCTGCAGCGCAGGGTGTGGAGGGAGACTGGAGTAAAGGCCTTCTTCGTGACCCGAGCCCGCGTCATAATCAGTTCCCGCTGGACTTGGATATCGTGGATTTTTCGTCCCCCAAGTGATAGGGCCAAGGCAAGACTGCCGAGGGACGGGGCAGTACAGAAATCCCGGGTTTCATCGATGGCCACAAGATTGGTGACGTAGAGTCCAATCGAGACGTCAACCGAGGTCTTGCCACCTGCTTTCCCTTCGGCAGGCGCTTGCCTTGAAGGCTCGTTGCTGGTGGAGGGCCGGCCGCCCGATCTGGTATTCCAGAAATCTCTCAACACTTTTGCCAAGCGCCATCACCTGCGCATCTGGAACCTGGCGGCAACTTACAACGGACAGGACGTCTGGGGTTGGCGCCGCGACGCACGACATCGCCACCACGAACCGCAGAGCCGGGTCGAAATGGGCACATCGCATCGACCCGCATGTGGATCGCGAGCGCGATTGGGTCGAAACCGATCGGCTCTTCGTTGGAACGGGCATCGCTTATGCGGACGTCGCCTGCCCGGCCGCTCCCCGCATCAGTTATACAGCCGGCAACTCCGAAAAAGCCGAACGATGGCGAGATAGTTCTGGCTCCTCGATGAACGGAGGCCGTCAGCTCATAAGAGGAGCGTTGGCAGGACATTGCCATTACACTCGTCCCGCCCGGTTGTGAAGGTAGACGCCGGGTCTCGACCTCCAACCTGGGACCCGTCACTTTCCGCTCCCGCATCTGGCTTTGCGGCGCAGGATCTCCGAAGAGTGGTAACCAAACATTTCCGCCTTGGGGCCGTCCTCCGGGACACCCCCTGTCAGGGGACCTTAGTGTTTTGCTTCGATTTGACGGGGTGATTAAGATTCCTCAGATGCCCCTCCCGGAGATGAGACATGCTTCGTTTACTGACGGCCATTGGCACCCACCCTTCACCGGTGACCTTAATCCGGACATCTGGAGACCGGATCACAGACCAGATCAGACATCAGATCCCTAACAAAGCAATATATAGGGTGGACCGGTGGTCCGGGACCGTGAAAGCACACCACCAATTTGGCGATTGGACCTAAGACTCAGAAGCGATAGCGCCGCTCACGTTGAGGAGGCACGTCATGGCCGCAAACGACACTGGAGAGTGGCGCGAACTCTTTGACGTTGCGTTGTTTGAGCCGAACAGAGTTAAGTTGCGACAGCGCATCGAACATGCGAGACACGCAATAAACAACCGACTCGACGCGTTGATGAAAGACCAAAGCGAAAGCGGGAGAATCATTTCGGAACGCATTGCACTCAGCGACGCTTTAACCACGCTTGCTGAACTGCACAAAATCATCTATGCCAGGAAGGCGAGCACAAGTGCCAGAGGCCAGAGTGGAAGCGGAAGTTTGATGACTCGCAGAAGCCCGAGCTCGGCAAGTAGTTAAGAGGAAACCTAAGGAAGAGTTCTCTTGGCGATAAAACCACTGCCGCATTCCATACCCACCGCGCTCCCACCTGCAAAGCTCTATCTCGATGACATACATGAAATTTTGCAGATTCTGACAGATTCGAGACTGGACTGTCAGGCGAGCTTCGTCGCCGGCAAGTCGAAATGCGACACGCTTGATGACTTGAAGGACCTTCGAGGGCGCACAACACATTTTGTGATGGACATCTCGTCGACGGGGAAGCATCAAACCCTTGAACTCACGCCCTCCCTAACGCGGATACACATCTATGAACTTGGGGACCAATTGGCAGCGTGGTCGAAATATGTGAACGTCGCAGCGATTTTCGAGAGGAGAAAACTAAGGCTAAAATCTGCCATTCGCTCGGTAGGATGGTGGATACTTGCAGGCTGGTGGCTCCTCGCCGTTGCCCTTTGGATGTTTGCACCACATCCCACCAAACGTTTCTCGATTGATGAATTGCGCCATGTCGCGACCAGCGTTCTTCTGGCGGCGGCCATCGTGTATTACTTCGTTAGTTCGCACAGTATTGTTTACTTGCGTTATCCACGCAGGAGTGGTGCTGGAAGATGGTTAGAAGACCACAAACCAGAGATTATTGTAGGGGTCATATGCGCTCTGACGGTAGCGATTACCACCCGACTTGTAGAAAAGGCTTGGAAATGATGCTCGGCTTTACTCAGCGGTGCTGTCGTTAACTCACGATATGCCAAGAAAGCCGCCCAGATGGTGAGTGTCATGACTATCGGCGTTGTAACTGCCCTAGCGGCGGCGGCCGTTGTCGCAAAGAAACGCAGAGACAAGCCCAAAAAGGCCAACAAGTCGGAAAGAGGAGAAATTCTCAAACAGTTATTGGCACTGTCTGACCGCGAAACCCGCCTTTCGTCGATCCCTTCTCCACCAACCAGAAGTCATCGTCTTGCGTCTGCCTCCACGGCCCGTATTGAGACATCGCAGAAGCGTACTCGTCTGGAACAGAAGGCTGAAGCGGTGGCACTGCCCCATCAGTCCAAACCGCCGATGTCGCTCAGACCAAACCAACCTGATACGGAAATTGAAGAGCAAATCCGCCAACGTGCATATGAGCTGTATCAGCGACATGGCGGGGTCGATGGAAACGCAACTGATCACTGGCTGCAAGCCAAGAAGGAAGTGCTGAGGTACAACACCCACAGAGGCACCACCCCGTCCTAACCAGCTCCCGCGTTCTGCTCGGAACGCACCCTATAGGGTTCCAGGCTCGAAAAAATAACTTTGCTCATTCTAGCCCGAGATGGTGACGGGTCATCGCCCGATTCTCGTCTCGACCATCGTTCAATTGTTCAATTCTCCGGTTGATCGATTGAAAGGCGAGCCGCAATCGAGGCCCGGTCGGATTTCCGTGCGGTTTCCTCTGATCTCTCAGCCTCTTAGAGGCAAGGCGGCTTCTTACTCCCTCGACTAGTTTGGCTCATCGGGCGGAGCCGATTCCTTGGCGAACTATCGTAACTTGCAATGCTACGTCCCGGGGTCGAATATTTGGGACATTGTGTCTAGAGTGCTTCTTATCGACGACAGCAAGTTTCTGCGACGGGCTAATGAACTTTCATTGGCGAAAGCCGGGCATCAAATCGTCACGGCCTCAGACGGTGAGGAAGGCCTTCGTCTGGCCCGTGAGACAAAACCAGATGTCATCGTTTTGGACATGCTGCTACCCAAACTGGGAGGGGCACAACTTCTTCAGCTTCTCAAGGGTGACCCCTTGACGGCCAAGATTCCCGTAATTGTCCTAAGCAGCCTTCCCCAAAAGAATGAGCAGAAGCTCATGGCTGACGGTGCTGCAGCTTACCTCGAAAAATCCAATCTAGCGCTTGAACAGAGCTCCAGCGAGCTTTCAAGAACGATTACCAAAGTCCTCAGTTCGGCGCCCACGACTGCTTAGTTCGAATCACTTGGCTTACAAGTCTCAGTCCTCCCGACCGTAAATAACCTGTTTACAACGATAATTCTGATGTAGCAGACTTAGGTGCGGCTTACGTGTTGGAACGACTTTTTCGACGATCACGCACGGACCGCACGCGCACAATCTAACGGAGCAGTTATGAACGTCCTTCTACTTTCCATGCCCGACTACTTTGAGCACATGCCTCCGATCGCGGTGCGCATGCCCAACGGTGCCCTGACCTCACTCGCGGGTAACCTTGATTCCCACCACCGAGTTGCCGTCGCTGACCTGATTCTCAGCCATCGCCAGGTGAAGGATACCGTCACCCGGTTGGTTCGTGAGTTTGATCCCGACGTTGTTGGGCTTTCCGTGATGACCTTTCAACGCCGGACGGCTGGGCGCATCATTAGTCTGGTGCGTTCGCTCAAGCCCCGCGTAAAGGTCGTCGTGGGGGGCTATGACCCGAGTCTTGCCGGCGAGGCCTACGAGGGAATGGATGTGGATTTCATTGTGCGTGGCGAAGGCGAGGTTACTTTTCGTGAACTTCTGCGTGCCCTGGAGCAAGGTGGAGACTTCGACCGGATCTGCGGCCTTTCTTACCGCACCGGTGATCGGTGGCTCCACAACTCGAATCGGCCTATACATCGGCTGGAAGACGATGAGATTCGCCCGCCTAACCGGAGCGCCCGCGTGCTCCAGGGCTACACGCTGCTGGGGCGCCAGGTCGATGTGATCGAGACTTCGCGCGGATGCACTTACGACTGCAGTTTCTGCTCAATCATCGAAATGCGCGGCCGCAACTTTCACACTTACACTTTCGAACGTGTCCTGGCCGACATCGCTGACGCCCGAGACCACGGTGCCCGCACCATTTTTCTTGTGGACGACAACATTACTCTCAACGTGCATCGATTCGAAGCGCTCTGCCATGCCATCATCGAGGCTGGGCTCAACAAGCTGGACTACTTTGTCCAGGCGATGACCTCCGCCATTGCCACTCACGGAGCAACCCTCGCACCTCTGATGCGCCGGGCAGGATTTCGCTACGTGTTTCTGGGGATCGAAAACATCCTAGAAAGCGACCTTCAATTCTTGCGCGCAGAGGCAAAGAACACACAGCGCGACCATGGGCGCCCTGCCGGCAATGCGTCAGTGAAGGCCATCGATTGGTTGCACCGAAATAAGATGTACGTAGTCGGGGGCCTCATCGTGGGCAACCCCGATGACACTCGTGAATCGATCGAGGCCAACCTTGCGTTCGCCCGCCGCTACGTGGACTGGCCATACATCCAGCACCCCACACCTTATCCCCGAACGCCCATGACGGAAGGGTTTCGTCAGCGCGGCCTGATCACGAATGACCGACTGGAGGAATACGACGGCACGACCGCAGTCGTCCGCACTGAGCACGTGTCGGCGGAAGAAGTCGAGTACGTTCGCTGGAAAGCCGAGCGCTGGATGAAGGCACGCCACATGCCGGCAGCTCTCCTCCACGATCCTTGGTTCGTCGTACGGCATGCTCGGCAGCTGCTAACCCATACTTTCCGCGGTTGTACCATGCGCACCCTGCTGGGCCTGGAAGACGAGCGGAGTTCGTTTGTGCGCTACAAGGCAATACGCCGTCGGGAACGGGAATACGTATGAACCGAGACTGAACGGACAACTGTCGCAAAATCTTAGTACTCTATCGACAAGTGCGCCGGCGCCGAGCTGCGGCGTGGACCCGAGTGTTTCCCGCCGGGGCACTTGCGATAGGGTGATTTGGACTAAGCCGCTGGCGTTTGCGGCGGATGCGCTGGTGGCATCTTCATATATGGGTTTTCAATAGGCGTTTCGCCGTTTGATCGCCTTAGGCCAGTTTGCAGCGGCGTGGCTGAGAAGGTCGGGTGCAGCACAGCGACGCCTATTATGACCCAAAAGCCAACTGCTGAGTGTGAAAAAATCACCCGA
>CATPBJ010000045.1 GCA_955652395.1 uncultured Terriglobales bacterium
GCTCCAGAGAAAATACGGCCTTAGCTGCCGAGCCAAGTTGTGCCTCGGATTCTAATTGCGCCAAGCGCTCTACGGTCTCCGAGCTCTCTAGGGAGTTTCTGATTCATACAACCACCCCAACGGGGTGGCCCTCGCTCCTTTGCGATTAACCGCTCGTCTGCCGCAAGGTGTGCTGAGGCTACATTGTCGAGTGAAAATGTCTGTGCTTTCCCATCGAACCTAAGGACTTCGGACGCCAGATATGCTTCGTTTTCGTGGAACGTCCGCTTCCATGAATTAGCAATGCTTCGCATAGCCTCCGTGAGATACCGGACAAAATGGACATTTTTGTTATAGTGCCGACCATTCTCCGTGGGCTCAGTCCCCATCAGTGTCCGAACTAAGGCCTCGTCGAGCAAATCGTGCCCGGTCCTGCCGCGCGCCGCTCGCCCGAGACCTAAAATCCGGAAGTCGGCTGATCGCCGGAGCCGAAGCCAGTCGGTACGTGTTAAGTCGTCTATGGCTCGATCAACATCGAGTCGTTTCACCAAATTGCGTAAATTGCGGATGTCAACAAGAACAGGGATGTTCATTAATTCCGATGGCCGTTGTACCTCCTCCGCATTTTGATAGCTGAATGCTGCGATGATCATACTTTGCGCCGGATTGATCTCGCGGATAGCCATGGCAAATCCGACTCCAGTTGTTTGTGGCATAAGAAAGTCAACCACTACGCTGCCCGTTTGGGGCACGCAATAATCGATGAGAACAATATGGAACGGGAAATCATGGTACAAACGAAGGCCCTCCTCACAATTTTTAGCAGTACGTACCGCGTAACCCTCCCTCAACGAATGTTTCAAAAGGCGCAATAACTCTTTGGCGTATTCGCCGCGCATGCCCACTACGAGAGCCGATTTACGGGAATGGCTTATGCCTTTAATGGGCGGTAAAGGAGCTTCATGCGGTTGTGGCGGCTCAAAAAGTGGTGTCGGGTCATTAAAGGAGAGCAAGTAGGCCATTTTGTCGTTCTCCAATCTAATGAACTATTGCACTCATCACTGCCTCTCTTCTTAGATATTGCCGGTTGAAGGGATTACCGAAGTAATGGTGGGGGAGACTGTACGTTTGGTTTGTTGCAGGAGGTTCACGATTGGGGTGCCGAAGAAACTGCTAGAGCGTGTTCGAGTTCTGGAAGGGAGGCTTTTGGTTCTTCCCTCGTTACGGTGATACCGCGCAGTTCCCCGCGTGCTAGCTCTCCTCTGGTTTCGCGCTCGCCTTTGTGGCGTTGGAGACTGCATTCCGCCTCATCGATATTTTTTCCAATACCATAACTAAAATCGGCTCCGGTAAAGCGTAGGGTGCCGCCGTCAGCCTGCTCCACAACCAGCGTGCGATGCGTGAGGATGGCTCTGGCACGTTCGAGATTAGCCTGTAGCTCTTTGATACTGTTGCCACGACACAGGAACTCATCTCCCTTGTCGTGGTAGGCATCCAGACCCACCTCGCGCAGAGCGTCTGCTTTCGCCTTGAGTAGGACGTTCCCAGCCCGATAGCCATACCTATTAAGGGCTTTCAGTCCGTCTGCGTCGGACATGGCAACTGCAGGTGCCGACCCTGCTTCGTCAAAGGCGCGACGGTTCGGCAGTCCTGTTACCCCAGAGGTGAGCAGTTCTCGCCGCATCTCTTCCGGTGACATCTCGGCTACACGCCGCCGCTTTCCTAGAGCGACCCGACGCTCACGGTGGGTGAGTTTCCCCCGTTCTTCCGTCATCAGCGTGCCCGCCTTTTGTTCCTCATGACGGCATCGAATCGGTTCTGGAGCGCCTCCAGAAACACCGCCATGTCTTCGGCGTGCATTCCTTCTAGCCTGCCTATTTCCGATTCGCTCAGTCGGCTCAAGATCAAGCGAGCCAAGTGGGTCGGTTCGATCATCGGCGTTTGCTTATCGGATTCGGAAGTCAAGAACTCATCTTTTTGACCTTCAATGGGCAGGAGCTCCGCTGAATCGACTGAGCCATGCTTCAAGTTTGGAATAGGTTCGGCGTGATTGATGCCGTGTGCACTCAGGAATCGGAGCACGAATTCGACGATTTTCGCCTTCGCCTCGTGCAGGTAGGCACTCTCGCCCCGCGTCCATACGGATCGGTGGGGCGGCGGCGGACTGCTGCCGTAATGCCGCCCATTCCTCGGATGAAAAACGCACTACCTTATCGCCTTTTCGAGCGTGTGCCACCGCTTGCGCATAGGTGTCAAAACACATCCACGTTGCCCAAGTCCAGTGATCGACCACCCTAATTCGGGTCATTACCGCGTACCCGGAAACGCGGCTCGCCTGTTCCGCTGATCCTGGTGCTGGTGCTGGGGTATGCGTGGCTGGCTTGCTGCTAGGATGGTTTCGAATAGAAGATTGAAACTCTGACTGCTCCTCGGTTCTCAAAGAGCGCATAACCCCATTCTCGACACCGACAACATAGCCCCCGGCACATGGACTACAGGATGCAGCCTCCACAATCGTTTCGTGTTCGTGCCAGCAACCGAGGAGACATCCAGAATCGGTCCAAGCTGCGGAATAGTAAATTGACTTCATCCCGTTGAGACCTCGCTACCACCGCACGAATTGCCGGAACGGTCCACAATGGGCCGGGGGCCGCGATCGTCAGAGCTGAAGTCGTGGCGGAGAACGTGTGGAGGACGTTATTTGCTCGGTGGGTTGGGCTTTAGGTAGGTCTTGATAAGGTCTTGCGCTAAGCGGTCTTGGTACTTCACGCACCGATGGCTCCATCCGGCGGCGAACGCAAAACTCGCAGGGGGTTGGAAAACACACCGCACCAGAGCTAGAGCGGGGCCGCCAAGCTAGAGCGAAAAAAGAAATCGCGAAAGCTAAGGCCGCATCTTCGGCACCGTCGAAAAAGACAAACTAAGCAAAAAGCCGAACGATGCGGCATAACCAGAATTGGCCGTCGCTGATAGTGGCGGCCACCTCAGGGGAGGTTGGGCCGCCGTCACGCTTTTAAGGACGGTTTCGGGATGTGTATTTGGGCGACCGGGATAGTACGCGCACGAATCACGATTTTCGGTGGTCTCTTCTTCTTTTTCGGCATAAGGAGAGAGTTGAGACCTTTAGGAACAACGGGACGGCAAGTTTACCCAGGCTGAAAGGTCTCTCAGGTGTCTGGACTCGGGAGAGGTCTTAGCCGTTCTCGGAATTTGATCTCATTCCAGCAGAGCGATCGCAGCATCAAGTTTGCTCGCTGCGAGAGCCTCCAGGTGCGGTACTCGCACCAAGCCAGCGGAATATCTCTCGGGCGTCCGGTTCAGTTGCCGCAACGGCGATAAGCTCAAGATCCGCCCTGTCGAAGATCGCCCAGGCCTTCTCTTCCGTCTCCAAGTGCGTCACCGGCACAAGGATGAATACCTTGCGCTTCACAGCTCTTCCTTCGTAACGGCGGCTTCCAGCAACTTCATCCCGGCGTCACGGGCTTCCGTGGACGGCTTTACGTAGTTGGCTGTCGTGATGGATAGATTTTGATGCCGTAAGAATGCCTGAGCCGCCAGGGCATTGCCCGTCAGCTCCGTTAGGATAGTTGCAACGCCCCGCCGACCAGCGTACAGGCCGCGCCATTCAAGGCCGTGAGCCGCAAGGATCGGGCGGATTGTGTCCACCAGCGTTCTGAGATCACGGCGGAACACTCGCTCCGGATCGGGTGACTGCTGCTTCCACACTTCCAGCGCACGCACCACCGGCGCGACCAGCGGCAGGGATTCCGCCGAGCCGTCCGTCTTCAACGGTCCCTCGTGTCCGCGCACTATGCCGCGCCGGATATGGACCCACCCATCCTCGATGTCATCCCAGCGCAAGCCCTGAATCTCCGACGGTCTAAGACCGACTAAGCACGCGAGCGCAAGGGCTGCTTGACAGTCTGCATGGCCTGAGAGCGCGGACAGCATGCCTTTGACTTCGCCGAGCGAATAATGCGGTGTCTCTTTCGGCGCTATCGTTTTCCCAAGAATCTGTACGTCATGCCACGGGTTCGCGTCGATTAAGCCTTCACTGTTGACGGCGTGGGAAAAGATACCGGATGCCAGGGACTTAATATGCTGGAGAGTCACCGGTCTCAGGGTCTTCGAGAGAGCGGTCAAGAACTTCGATCCATGTGCGTTTTGTACTCAGCCAGCGTCACCGTGCCGAAGTGTTCGGCTAAGTGCCGCGACCAGATTTGTTTGTAGCCGTACACTGTGCTGTGTCGAAGGTTCTCCACGGCGAACGGCAGATAGGTTTTCTCCCAGAACTCCACCACCGTCAAATCGGAGTTGCTGATCTCACCGGCGTTCACCGTCTTCATGAACTCCGCGAGCAGCAGTTGTACGGCACGGCAAGTCTTGGAATAGTGCCGATCATCGCGAGCGCAAAGTCCGCCGAACCGGAGAACCCTCTGGATCGGTCGTGGGGTGGTCGAGGACTGATCTCGCGCAACAATCAGATTCAGGAGGACCTGGTCGATCAAATGTTTTAACTCTGCTGAAAGCGGTTGGCGCGGACTCTATTGCTGTCGCCCGTTTCGGAAAGGAAGGGAGATCGCAGAGCGTAGTTCCGAGGATAAGCCAAGAAACTTTTGCGGAAATGGTTTGGTACCACTCGGGCGCGAGTTAACTTTTTCATGAATCGGTTCAGAAAGCTGGGGCTCATCGACTATAACGGTGGGTTGGAAGTTCATAGTTCATTGCTTGACGCTGTGCTCCACGAGTGATGTTCCCCGTGCTGAGGAATCCTCGCAACTGTACATATTTGAACAATTTCGGCGCTCTTGAATCAGTTTCGGTGCAAACAGGTCAAGAGCACAGTGCTCCTGGGTTTCAAGGCGTTTGCCACGGGCTTATGCACAGTGACTGTTGAAAAAAGCCGCTGTTTTAAAGCAACCCGCGCGTTGCTAGTGATCGGATCCCGGGCCAACGATTTTCGTACTTCCTCTTGGGCACCCGCACATTTGAATTATCCTTTTCAGCACCAAAATCGACGGCGCTGCTTCCGTTCCCCGATTTTTGCTGAGCCCCGCGCCCCGCTCGGTGTCGCATTCGCCCTCATAGGCGCAATCCCAGGAGGGCCTGGGGGACAGCAAAATCCATCAACACGTAATACCCGTCCACGAATGTAATGGGCCGTCCAGCTGAGCCAATATCGATTGAATGGTTCATGAGGAAGTGGCACCCGACCTTGACTTTGCCCTGGCCCACGCGCAGAATCCCTCCGAAACTAAGGAGGCACTATGCGAAGCAACCTTTTCCTGATTCTCGGGCTGGTCCTGATCTGGGCGGCCGCGGCCAGCGGCCAGACCAAGACCACCGGTACTCTTTCCTGCGCCAAGCCCGACCCGGCGTACTCCATTGACGTCGGCGACCGCAGCGGCCATTCCGTCTCCATCAGCAAATTCGTTTGCACCTGGACCAAGCCCATGGAGATTGCGGAAGTGCAAACCAAGGACGGCTATGACGTCACCTACGGCGACGCCAGCGGCGCCAAGGTGCGCGGCTCCGGCTACCACGTGTCCAACATGTCCAACGGTGACAAAGTCTACGTTCGCTTCCAAGGGAACGACACCATCACCGAGGGCAAGCCCGCCACCACCGAGGGCACATGGAGCTACACCGGCGGCACCGGCAAGTTCAAAGGCATCAAAGGCAAAGGAACCTACACGGGCAAAGCCGACTCCAGCGGCAACATGGTCTCCGAGATTGAAGGCGACTACGAGCTGCCTGCCGCCAAATAGTCCATCCAACCGTCGGCGCAGCGCTCGACCGCGGCTCCGGCGTTCCTCTTGCCCAAAGGAACTTCCAGGTCATCGGGGAAAGACCTTATAAATAGATTGTTGGCGCGAATCGCAAGTCGACCGGGTGGTGAGTGTAAACGCCGGGTGGTGAGTGTAAACGCGGCTTACGACAACTGTCCACGAATCCACGGAGATTTAGGTCCCTCGGAATCCAAACGGCACAGGACGGGAACCATTTGAGCGTGTCGGGTGTCCACTTGATTAGGGACGCAATCCAGGAGGAACTTATGTCTTCCGCACCATCTCTCATGTGGGTCGTTCTGATCATTTGCTTCGGCGCAACCGTGAGTTTTGCTCAAGAGCAAGCCGTAGGATCCAACAACAAGCTCGAGGATCAAGTGAAGCAAGTGGAGCACGATTGGCTCGCCGCGGACGCCAAAGGCGACGCCGCTTCGTTGCGTCGGATCATCTCCGACGATTTCATCGGCAGCAGCTTCGACGGCGGGCTGCTGAACAAAGAAGACATCATTCCACAAGGCACGGGTCCCGGCGGGTTTACTGGTGCGACTCCCGGCGAAACATATGTGCGAGTTTTCGGTAATATTGGTGTCCTGATGGGTGTCATCAACACCGCCGGGCCACAGGCCAAGCAGATCCGAGTGACGCTGGTGTGCCAGAAAAGACCGCAGGGCTGGCAGATGATTGCAGCCCAACTGACCCATTGACTCCGCAGACCTTCAGCGCTTCATTCCATGTGGTGGAGTCGTGCGAGAACGAAGGTTTTTGGTCGCTCTCTTGCCGAGGACTTGCACAATATCGCCATTTTCCTCGTTGATCCGGCTCTGGTGTCATTCATTGATGCAATCCACAATCGTTGCCAGTGGTGTTCCCCGGACAGAAGCTGGATAAAGTTCTGCTAAGCTGTGGCGAAGCCAGCGTTACAGGCCCCAGGAGAGAACTGTGCAAGTCGTGGCCGGAGTCGATCTGGGCGGAACCGCCATCAACTACACGTTGCTGAACCAGCAGGAGAAGTTCCTCATCGAGGGCCTGTTTGAGCATCCGGCTTTGGCGAAGCAGGGGCCCGATATCTGCCTGCAGCAGATCGCAGACGGTCTAAAGATCGCCACCGAAAAGGCCGGCGTTCTTCTTGCGGAGGTGGTCGCTGTCGGCCTCGATACTCCCGGCCCGGCCAGTGCCGCGGGCCAGCTGAGCGCTCGAGGGTCCACAAACTTTGTCCACCCGAAGTGGGCCGGATTCGACATTCGGCAGGCCTTGGCGCACAAGCTGGGTAAACCGGTGTCCTATTTAAACGATGCCAATGCGGCGGCGCTCTGGGGCCATTACGCCATCTTCGGATCCAACAGTCGCGAGACCTCGATTTCAAGCGTCATCGGTACGGGCAACGGCGGCGGCGTCATCCTCGATGGCAATGTCGTGAAGGGCAAGAACGGATTCGGTGGAGAACTGGGCCACGTTCTGATTCCTTATCAGAGCATCGGAGGAACCGACGGCATCAAGCCGGAATGCAATTGCGGACGCACCGGCGACCTGGAGTCGCTCTGCTCGCTCACCGCCATTGAAAAAAATATCCTGCCCTATTTCTTACCTCACTATCCCGATCACGAGTTCGCAAACATGGATCTTCACCAGGCGGCCAAGCTTGTGCGCGGCCTGGCTGAAAAGGGCGATCCGCTGTGCCAGGAAGTTTTCCGCGTGCAGGCCCATGCTCTCGGTCTCTTCTTCGACGAAATGGTGAATACGTTCGACCCCGACGCGTTCATCGTCGGCGGAGGCGCTCTGGAAACGGGCAAGGCATTTCAGAGTTGGTTTATTGAACAGATCCGTGCCGCCATGCCTGCCCAACGCGATGAACAGGGTGGCATTCCAATCTACGTGATGCCGAATGGCGACACCGCCGGAGCGCGAGGCGCTGCCATCGAAGCGCTAAAACTTGCCAGGGAAGGTGGTCTTGCGTAGCGAGCTTTTTCGTGACGAGCAGGCGGCTGCTCGGATGCGATCCACCGCGTGCCAGCGTAGGCTGCTGAAGTAAGCTAGCTTTGCACAACACTCCGCTTACCCCGACAGTCTGGAGGAACGCCTGTTGGCAATATTCGCATTGGTGGCGGCACTAGGCTGGGGCGCGCCAGCGCTGATGGCAGATCACGGGGACAAGGGAAAGGGCCACCAGCACGGAAACAAGATGATGACAACGATCAGGGCTGGGAGCGCCGCGACGGATACGAATATCGCACTTATGGTGACAGGGACGAGCGTCCTCCGGGATGGAGCTTGTCCTGCCTCCGGGCCAAGCCAAGAGATACGGATGTCGAAGCTACGTATATCAGGGTCGTCCCCCCTACTACTATCAGGACGAAGCCGGGCGGATCATCGTCCGGCGTCCGATCATTGAACTTCACGGCAGTGTGGACATCGTTCGCTGAAAACCGCATCAGCGGCTCCGAACACCAGATGTCATGGCTCCGAGCATTTCAAGCATGCTGTCGCAGCTCGTATTGGGGCTACCCCAAATAACTATCGAAGAAAATCGCCGGTTCATTCAATGACCGGATCGTGAGTGTATTCCTCCACAATCACCGCACCACACCTTCCAGCGGCGAGCTGGCCGTCGCGTAGAGCTTTCGCGGCATCCGTCCCGCGAGATAAGCTTGGCGCCCCGCCAGCACCGCGTGCTTCATGGCTTCCGCCATCAGCACCGGGTCCTGCGCATTGGCAATCCCTGTATTCATCAGCACGGCATCCGCCCCCAGTTCCATCGCCAGGGCTGCGTCGGAAGCCGTGCCCACGCCCGCGTCCAGAACCAGTGGCACGCCGCTAATCATTTCCCGCAGGATGCGAATATTGGCCGCATTCTGAATCCCCAGACCGCTGCCAATCGGCGCCCCCAGCGGCATCACGGTTGCCGCTCCCGCATCAAGCAGCCGTTTGGCAAACACGATGTCATCAGAGGTATAAGGCAGAACCGTAAACCCTTCCTTTACCAATATGCGAGTTGCCTCCAGCGTCGCCTGCACGTCGGGATAGAGCGTCGCTTGGTCACCAATCACTTCCAGCTTGACCCAATCCGAAAGCCCGACCTCGCGTCCTAGGCGCGCCGCGCGGATGGCTTCGTCCGCGGTGTAACAACCGGCGGTATTGGGCAGCAGAAAATATTTCTTCGGATCGAGATAGTCGAGCAGCGATTCCTTGCTGCGGTCCAGATTCACCCGCCGCACCGCCACCGTCACCATGTCCGCGCCGCTGGCTTCCAGCGCCCGCGCGGTTTCCTGAAACGACTTGTACTTCCCCGTGCCCACAATGAGCCGGGACCGAAATTCGCGTCCAGCGATGATAAGTGGATCAGCCATGTCCATATTGTAATGAAAGTCAGACCATGTGGCGCGGGCGCCCTCGCCCGCGAACGCCGCGGCTCTGCGCGTTGACTTGCCCAGGCTATCCGCCTAAGATTGGGCCCGGAATTGGTGCTTCGTCCACGATCGTACGTAGTTGTCCAGAACGATCGGGCAAATGACGATCGCGCAAATAATGATCGGCCAAACCATCTCGCACTACCGCATTGTCGAGAAACTGGGTGGTGGCGGCATGGGTGTCGTCTACAAGGCCGAAGACACCCGGCTCGATCGCTTCGTCGCCCTCAAATTCCTCCCCGAAGACGTAGCCCAGGACCGCCAGGCGCTGGAGCGCTTTCGCCGTGAGGCCAAGGCGGCATCTGCCCTGAGCCATCCCAACATCTGCACTATCTACGACATTGGCGAAGAGAATGGCCAGGCCTTCATCGCCATGGAGTACCTCGATGGCCTGACCCTCAAACATCGCATCGCAGGCCGCCCGCTGGAGACGGATGTGCTTCTCGGCCTGGCGATCGAGATCGCCGACGCTCTCGACGCTGCGCACAGCGAAGGTATTGTCCATCGCGACATAAAGCCCGCCAACATCTTCGTCACCAAGCGCGGACACGCCAAGATTCTGGACTTCGGCTTGGCAAAAGTCACCGCGCCGGCGGCCGATCCTGGGGCGCCGGCCAGCTCTCTGACCCAGGCCACGGCCGGGGTTAGCCTCGAGTATCTGACCAGTCCCGGCACCGCCATCGGCACGGTCGCGTATATGTCTCCCGAGCAAGCCAAGGGCAAGGAACTCGACGCCCGCAGCGACCTGTTTTCTTTCGGAGCCGTCCTCTACGAAATGGGTACAGGCATCGTCCCGTTCCGCGGCGATACTTCCGCCGTCATCTTCGACGCTATCCTGAACCGCGAGCCCACTCCCGCGGTCCGCGTCAACACCGATATGCCCGCCAAACTGGAAGAGGTCATCAACAAAGCCCTGGAGAAAGATCGTGACCTGCGCTACCAGAGCGCAGCCGAAATCGGCGCTGACCTGAAGCGCCTCAAACGTGACACCACTTCAGGACGCACGCATGCCGCCCACGAATCAGCGCCCAGCGCAGCGGCCACCGATCCATTCAGCGCCTCGTCTTCGAAGTCGGTGCCCCTGCCCGTTCCCGTTACGTCCGATAAAAAAGGTCTGCCCAAACTGGCAATCGCCGCTGCCGTCGCGGTCGTGCTGGCGGCGGTCGGGTTCGGCGGCTACAAGCTGATGACTCACCCTCGCGGCTTCAATCTGCAAAACATGCAGATCACAAAGCTGACGGAGAACGGAAAAGCGAACCAGGTGGCGATCTCGCCCGACGGACGCTACATCGTGTACGCCATGCGCGACGCGGAGAAGCAGAGTCTGTGGGTACGGAACGTAGCCACCAAGAGTGATGTTCAGGTGCTTGCACCCGATGTGGTCGACATCGCGGGACTTAGCTTTTCTCCCGACGGCAACTATGTCTATTTCGTGCGTTCGGACAAGAACACTGAGAACTATCGTTATCTCTACGAAATGCCGGTGCTGGGAGGTTCGCCGCGGCAATTGATTCGTGATATCGATTCCCCCATCGACTTCTCTCCCGACGGCAAACAGTTCGTCTTCCAGCGCGGTATTCCGGAACGCGAAGTGATTGAAATACGAATTGCCCAGCTGGACGGAAGCGGTGAACGTCTGCTTGCTTCCTTGCCCGGCAATTCGGGATTTCTTTACGGAGCCACCTGGTCCCCTGACGGCAAGACCGTCACAGTGCCCATACTCGGGGGCGGTAAAGATGTTAACTGGCAACTGCAAGTCATCCACGTTGCGGATGGCAAAGTGCGTTCCCTGGTTTCATCCGGCGGGAAAAGTATTGGACGAGCAGTTTGGATGCCCGACGGCGACTCTCTGATCGCGTCGGCAGATGAAAGCTTGTTTGGTAGGGGTCAGTTGGAGAGTATCGACTATCCCAGCGGCGAGATTCACCGTTTCACCAATGATCTGTCGGACTACACCAGCAGTATGGACGTGACCCACGACGGCAAGATGTTGGCCGCCATTCAACACGTTCTCTCCTCCGACGTGTGGGCCGCGCCCGGCGCCAATATACCTCAGGCCCGCCAACTCACCTCGGGCGAACCCGCCTACGAGGCCGTCACGCCGGGTCCCTCCGGCAAAGTGCTGGCTCGAAGTCATGATGGTGACGTGTGGCTGATGGACGCGGACGGCAGCCAAAGGACGGTGCTGGTGTCCCAGGCGCACAACCTGATTTCCCTGTCGCGTTGCGCGGATCGCTACGTCATATTTAGCTCCTATCGTGACGGCAAGATCGAACTCTGGCGGGCGGATGCGGACGGCTCGAACAGCAGGAAATTATCCGACGCCAGCGGCGGTTCCGATTGTTCGCCGGACGGAAAATCGATTTTTTACTCGGTCAAGAACGAGATCTACCGCATGTCGGTGGATGGTGCTGACCCGGTCAAAATAGCGGATGCACCCCAGGAGGCGTTCGCCCTCAAAGTATCACCCGACGGAACCCTCATCACCTATGCCTACCAGGAAGGCAGCCCGGTCCCGGTAGGAAAACTGGGCGTCGTCCCCACCGCGGGCGGAACCTCAAAATTCGTAGCCCTAGTGCCCATCGGAGGACGCTATCTGCACTGGTCGCCTTCAGGAAAGGCTCTGCAATATCGGCTGACCCGAAACGGCGCCTCCAACATCTGGGAGCAATCCTTGTCCGGCGGCCAGCCCCACCAGATTACGAACTTCACCTCCGGCCTGATCTTCGATTTCTGCTGGTCCCTCGACGGCAAACAACTGCTGCTGGCCCGCGGCAACGAAACCAGCGACGTAATCCTCATCAGCAACTTCCGCTAGTTCTGTGTGGTGCCGCGTGCCCCCGTCCTCGTCTCTCCGCTTTTGGGAGAGACAGGGCGGGAATTTCGTCTAGCTAGAACCCCTTACTCCATCTCAAACGCTAAATACTGCAATCCACCATCCTTCTCGATCTGCAAGACCACCGCATCTCCGCTTTTAAGCTCCCGCACAGCGCTGCGGAGCGTTTCCACGGAATCGATCGGCTTGGTGTTGAGCGCGTGGATGATGTCCCCGGTCCGCAGGCCGCTCTCCGACACCATAAGGTTAGCGGCGCGGCCCACCACCACGACCCCGCCCTGGATGCGGACAGCGCCGATCGCGGCGCGAATCTGATCGGTGATGTCCACCACCAGAACACCCAGCCGGGGCAAAAGGCTCTTCTCCGGATCGGTCGCATCCATGAGCAGGTCCATCTGGTCGTGCTTTTCAACCGCGGCGACATAGAGAATTTTCTTCTCCTTATTTGTATCTGTGCCCCGCAGAATTTCGAGCTTCACCGGGTGGTCGGGGTTATGAAGATAGGTGGCGGCGGTGAGTGCCGACATGGTTTCAACGGGCCGGTCGTCAGCCGTAAGAATTATGTCCTGTTCCTGCAAGCCGGCAGCAGCAGCGGGACCATCGGGCGTTATGTCGTCCACGATCACTCCCCAGGACTGGGGCAGTCCCAGGCCTTCCGCCAGAGTCGGCGTGATCTCTTGCGCTCCGGCGCCAATCTCGACGTGGTGGACGTGTCCATACTTGCGCAAACTGCGATAGACGAAATTAACCACGCGCGCCGGGATGGCAAAGCCCAGGCCTTCACTTCCGCCGCTCTGACTCAGGATGAAAGTATTGAGACCCACCACATGGCCATTCATGTCCACCAGCGGGCCGCCGCTGTTGCCCGGATTGATCGGCGCGTCCGTTTGAACGTAATTCAGGGATTTTGTGGGATCGGCCTGCCGGGCGACCGCGCTGATCACACCCATCGTGACCGAATTCTGCAGACCCTCGGGACTGCCGACCGCCAGCACCATTTGCCCCACGCGGATGTTTTGTGATTCCTCCAGCGAGAGCGTGGGCAGGTTGGTCTGCTCAATCTTGAGCAGAGCAAGGTCACTCTCCTTGTGGACTCCAAGCACTTTGGCGTCAAACAACTGGCGCCTGCCGGCAGCTATGTTGGTAGGAGAACCGGTCGAAGACATCGGCAACGCCACACGAATGCGATGCGCTCCTTCGACCACGTGAGCGTTGGTCATGATATAGCCGTTCGCGTCCACGATTACGCCCGAACCGATAGCGTGGTGGCGGACGATGAGCGCGGTCTGGCCCCGCTCGCCGTCACCTTCGTTGAGCGGCCCGTATCCGGTGGTCTGAATCTGCACCACCGCGGGCGAGACCCTCTTCGCCAGTTCCTCCAGCGCACTGTTCATCTGTCGCAGGATGTCTGGTCTGTCGGGAGAATGAGTGTCTGAAACATGCGAGTCGGACATGCCGGGTGAAGCGGGCTTCGATTTGTCCGACGCCTTGTTGCCTTGTGGCTTACCTGCCGTCTGCTGGGCAAGGCTGAGAGTGGTGGATAGTGACAGTAAAAGAATCGGAGCTACGAAACGAATAGTTCGGGCAGAGGCAAACATAGTAACCATGGAGCCACTCCTTACAGACCTTTCGCTCAACGGCGCCGCCTATTTGCGAGTGTGAGTCACGTGGGCGCGGAGGAAGGCGGCAAAACCAGCTTGATTCAGACTTCCCGCTGCCAGGGCCAACACAGCTTGCGCGGCCTCTTCCTCGCTCGCAGTGAAGCGGTAACCGTTCAATTCAAGAAATAAGACGCCGATGACAAATCCGGTACGCTTGTTGCCATCGACAAAGGGATGGTTGCCCACGATGCCAGCTGTATAGACTGCCGCCATCGCGACAATGTCTGCGGCGTCCGAGTAGGCGTGATGTTGCCGGGGCCGGGCCAATGCGGAGTTCAATAAGCGATCGTCCCGAACGCCTCCGTCGCCACCGTGCAATCCAATCAAGCGCTCATGGATGGTCAAAGCGTCGCGCTCGTCAATCCAGACCGGTTCTTTCATGGTCCATCAGTCTCGGTCCAGATTCACTTGGCCAAAGTGTGCAGCGCATTGCGATAGCGCCGGATGATGCCCTCGGCCTTGGTCATCTTCTTTTCAAAAGCGGGATCGAAGGGAGTCAGACGGTAACTGCCGTCAGCGGCCTCAATCAGAAACAGGGGTTCACCGTCGCTCGTGTTCAAGCGGTGAATAACTTCCTTCGGTAGGACCACACCCAGCGAGTTCCCGAATTTCCGCACCTTGAGTTCCACCATAGCCCTCCTCAATCGCGTTATTACTATTGTAATAACACCGAAAGCGGAAGGCAAGATTATCCAAGATTATTGGGGAAGGGTGGGCGGGTGCCCATGTTTTCCCACCCGCTGCACAGACCCCGGGGCGCACCATCCTTCGCGTACTTTGCGAAGGGTGGAATTCCACGACCCTGTCCCCCTTGATGTGGGGAGTCTCATTCCGACTTCCGTGTTTCCTGCGGATTTGGCTGGCGGGTGGGGACTGGCCGGCCCGCCCCTTTCAAACTGTTGCGACCATCCGAGTGCTCCTCAAGCCGGTCCAGGGACCGGCCCTGCCGTTTCCGCCTGTTCGTACATCTCTTCAATCGCCTTCCGGTAGCGATCTTCAACCGTATGCCGGCGCAGCTTCATGCTGGCGGTCAGCGTCCCATTTTCGGCGGAAAATTCATCGGCCACCAGCAGCACTCTTTTCAGCTTTTCAAACCGGGCCAGACTCCGGTTCAACTCTTCCACGATGCCCTCGTACAACGCGCCTACGTCGGGATGAGCTACCAGTTCCTGCCGCGACGCGAATGGCAGTTCGCGCTCGCGGGCCCAGTCTTCCAGCAACGGGAAATTCGGAGCAATCAGTACAGAAGGGAACTTGCGCTTCTCCCCCAACACAACTGCTTCCGCGATCAGAGCATTGTGCTTGAGCGAATTTTCAATCGGCTGCGGCGCGATGAACTTGCCACCCGAGGTCTTGATCAAGTCCTTCTTGCGATCGGTAATGGAGAGAAATCCATCTGCATCTAGGTTGCCGATGTCGCCGGTCTTGAACCAGCCGTCCACGAAAGCTTCCTGGGTTTCTTTCGGTTTGTTCCAGTATTGCTTGAACACCGACGGACCCCGTACCAAGACCTCTCCGTCTTCCGCGATGCGGACCTCCAGGTTCGGCAGAGGTTTTCCCACAGTGCCAATCTTGTGCGCCCGGGGCGTATTGACGGCAATGACGGGAGAAGTTTCCGTCAGCCCATAACCCTCGTGTATGCGGATCCCGATGTCGGCATACCATTCCGCGAGTTCACGTCCCAGTGGCGCTCCGCCTGAAATGAAAACTTCAATACGGCCGCCCAAGCCGGCGCGCACTTTCGAATACACCAGCCGTTCCGCCAACCGCCACGCTCGAGACGTCGGCTTCTCACCGGCAAGGATCTGCGCCCGGTGTTCCTTTCCCACCGACAGGGCCAAGTTATAAAAGGTTGAGTTGGGGAAGTCCTGCGCCTTCTGTTCCGTCTGAAAGTGGATTTTTTCGTACACGCGCGGCACCGCAACAAAAAAAGTGGGTTTCACTTCCAGCAACGCTCGTGGCAACTGGGTCACCAAGGCCAGATGGACGAGCGTTACCCCGCGATAGAGCATGGCGAAATCCACATGCCGGGCGGTGACATGAGACAGCGGAAGAAACGAAATGCTGACATCACCCAGGCGCACCGGAAACTCAGCCAGAGAGCAGTTGAGATTTGACGCCATGTTGCCATGCGTAAGCATGACTCCCTTGGGCGTGCCGGTCGTCCCCGAGGTATAAATAATGGTGGCGAGATCACCCGGTGAAACCGCCGGGGCCGTTGCGCTAAGCACCTGATCTTTAAGCCCCGAGTCGCGGTTGGGTTGGCCGTCAGATTCCATCTCGGCCATGCGGACCGCGCCGGCGGCTTCGACAACATCCATGACCACCAGTTTTTCCAATGCTGTCTGGTCCCGAATCGATAGAACTTTCTTTAGCTGCATTTCGCTGGACAGAAAAACGACGCGCGCACCCGAGTCTCGGAGGATGTATGCCGTCTGTTCGGCCGTGAGCGTGGCATAGACCGGAACCGTGACCGCGCCAATCAGCAGGGAAGCGAAGTCCGCAATCGTCCATTCCGGCCGGTTCTCGCTAAGAATCGCAACCCGGTCGCCCTTAACAATGCCCCACCTCCGCAGCGCGACAGACACGGCCACGACGTGCCTGCTGAGCGTCTCCGAAGAAATCGGAACCCACGCATCCCCCAGTCGTTGCAACATAGCCTGGGAATGCTGACGCTCGACCACAGCCACGAAAACGTCGTTAAGTGTGCGCAGGCTCATTCGCGAAAAAAAGGGATAGGAATCTATCCGACGAATGTACTGGTTCGCCCAACTATTAAGCAAACCGGGCAGAAGGTTTGACCGCTCCGAAGTAGGTTGTTATGATGACTCTGCGGGGTGGAGCAGTCTGGTAGCTCGTTGGGCTCATAACCCAAAGGTCGGTGGTTCAAATCCACCCCCCGCAACCAAACGCATTCATAAGGTTACGGGCAATTGGGCACTCGCAGCGACTGTCCAAAACTGTCCAATAAGGGGAACTGCTCCACAGTTCCTCTTTTTTATTGAATGGAGACCTGTTGGTTGACAGGCCTTCTCAAGAGGCGTTGCACGATTGGCCGATTGGCCCTGCGCTTGGCCTGGGTCGAAGCATTGCCGTATTGGTCCATGGTTGTGGAAACATGAGCGTGTCGCATGACTTTCTGCTGCACGCCTACGGGTGCTCCGGTTTCGTCCAGCCAAGCACGGTAAGTGTGGCGGAACACATGGAAACCGATCCTGCCAAGTCCCAACTGTAGACCTGTGGGAACCAGGTAGTCGGCGCGGATCGAGTCGGCGTGATACGGCCGCCCGGTCACGGGACTGGGGAAGAGCCAGCGCCCCTCGGATTCGAGACAGAGCGCTTGCCATTTCTTCAGTTCGAGGATGAAGCCCCGTTCGATCGGGACCTCGTCCTGCGAATACTCCGTCTTCAACTTGTTGAGTCGCTTCCCGACTGCAGATCGTTGAATCAGAACCACCGATCGCTTGAAATCGAAATCCGTCCACCGCAAACCTAGGATTTCGCTGATCCGCAAACCGAAGCACAGCGCAATCAGCACCATAGTTCGGTGAGGCTGAAGTAATACGTCGAGTATTCGCCAAACCTCTTTTACTTGGAGAATGCGAGGACGTTTCCTGCGTTTGCTGATGCCCTTCACTTCGACCAACTCGATCGGATTGCGTCGCACGTCGAGCAATTCCCAAAGCATCGCCTTGTCGAAAAGGCGGTACAAGAGGGATCGAATATGCCCTTTGTACTTGGGTGAAAGGACGAGCTTGCGGAGCCAGTCCTGTACTGAGGCGGGCCGAACTTCCTCCAAGTAGGCGTCGCCCCACTTGGGTCGGATGTGTTGGGAAATCATGCTTCGGTAGGCGGCTAGAGTGTTGTGGGTAATTTGCTCGGCTTCCTGTTCCTGTTTCTGATCGAGAAGGAAACGGTCGAGGAGGCCGCAGAAGAGAACCGGTTCTCGGCGTTGAACGCCGTCGTTGATCATCAACCGCATGCCCTCTGCTGCTTTCAAAGCATGCGTCTCTGTCTTGTACTGTTCTACCGTTCCGACGGTGAAACCCCTTCGCTTCCTGCGTCCGTCTGAAGTCGTTTCCCGCCAGCGATAAAGCCCTACGTCCGGTCCTGTTACGCGTTTGTCGATTTCAACACTACCGTACTGATACCGCGTTCGCTTAGCCAATGTATTCTCCTTGGGTTTCGCGACGCGGGTGGCTGCCTGAGACTACCTGAGAACGCAGCCAACGGTCTAGCTCGGAAAGATAGAAGTGCCAGCGCTTGCGATCCTTGCCAACGGGGTGACCTGGCAGCACGCCTTCGCGGGCTTTGTGAAGCAAAGTCTTGCGATGCATGTTCAGGTAGCGTGCTGCGACTTGCGGGCTAACGGGCGGCTCTTGGGCCGTCAAAAGGCGTTGGTCTGAAAACTGAGCATCGGACTCGGAATGCTGAACGGAACTGAGCGGTGCCATGGCAAATCCCTCGGCTGGTGTGGGATGGTGTCGAACATGAAAACGGGTCTCAGCCAACGCAGAGACCCGTTTCGTCGTGCTCATGCAGCGGACCGCTCGGACGAAAAGTCCTCGGGGTCGCCTTCGGGGGCAGGCTCGTCCTGCTTCACCGCACGGTCGAGCTTCAAGATGCGGCTGGCGTGAATCTCTGCTAGGCGCAGTTTGATTGGCGCAGCGCTCGCATCACTCCCGCGGTCTTTCTTGTACTCGCGATAGCGCAGTTCGCCCTCGATCTGAACGTATGCGCCTTTCTCCAGCTTGCCGGCAAACTCAGCGAGCTTGCCCCATACCGTGCAGCGATGCCACTCGGTACGCGAGTCGTAACCGCCCTTGGAATTTTTCCACGAGGCTTTGGTTGCGACGCTGAATATGGCGACCGGAGTGCCGTTCTTGGTGGTCTTGAGTTGCGCGTTGTTGCCGACGAAGCCGATGAGGGAAATGCTGTTCTGATACATGATTTGAATCTCCTTTTTCTGCCCTGCTTTCTCGCGGGGCACCCAGAGGCAGGTGTCACCTGCTCCCCAGGCCAAGCTCTGCATTTTCTGGAGGAGCCCGAAAAGATGCTGTTCGGCAGCGCCGATCTTTTTGGGAGGAAACCGGAAACCCGGAGGGCTGCGTAGCGGAAGCAGAAGGGCGCCGCGCCGCCAGGGCGCAGGAGAAGTTGACAGCCTGCCGTGCCCGCGAGAGAGCAGGCCGGAAAAGGGGGTACATGCAGCCACTGGTTTTACCTGTGCCGATCGCGCCGAAGATTGCGATGCCGGTGAACAGTCCACGTTCCGGCACGTTCACCCAATAGGGCTGGTCATTCGGTATAGGCTTCCTGGGATCGTGCACTTCCCCGAGAGTTAAGAAGAGCGTGTCTCGTTGGTTCGGGTAGGAGTATTCCGGGAGAGCTACTGCCTTCACTCGCTTGCGCGGGCGAAGAGCAAACACGTACAAACCTGAGAGGGCGAGTGAGAATAGGATGTATGGGGTTGTGAAGAGAAACAGCGTGTAGCCGTATCGGATCCCCTCGCAGATGAAAGGTTCACGCAACGCGATGAGCCGCATGAGAAGGTCGTCGGCGGGAAAGGGGTGCCGGAAGAACAGGGTGAGGCCCGTCGCGCAAGCCAAGACAAAGGCGGTTAAGTCCTTGGATGCGAGAATTCGCTGCATCATGGCCTAGTTGCCTCCTCCACCATTGCTGCGCTGCCAGCCGCGACCGTCGTCGTGTTAAGCGACGATCTTGATTTCTTTCTTTGCCCCGAGTCCTTCCGCTGGGCGGGCTCCGGACGCTGGGCTAGCCACTCTTTGAAGTCGATATCCTTCCGAAAGACAAATTCCAATGCCTGGTTGACAACGTGATCGATGCCTGTGGTCCCGAGAAACTCCGCGTATCGGTCGAGCGTGAGTGCGAGCGGTTCTTCGATTCGCACATAGAACTTCCTCGTCGGGACTTTGGGATCAGGCGGTCGAAGCAGAGTCATCACGATCCTCTTTGTGGAATCGCAGAGTTTCTGGCGGAGCTTGCGAAAAAGAACTCGTGTAAGGTTGCGAGAAACTCTGGGCAAACCTTTGGGTGGCAAATGACGCGGCACAAACCGATGAAGGGCACGTCAACGTGACCGATGTGGCCGGGAGCGACCCCGAAAGCCCGTTGGGATTTTGGCCCGCAAATGCGGGGCCAAAATGGGGTCGCTCCCGGCCACCAAACGGTTTTTGCCACATCGAACTTCTGTGCTGGTTTCATGCGTTCTTAGTGCAATTCCAATGAGTTAGGTGGCACAGGTGTAGAGGGAAGAGAGGAACCAACTCTGGACCCGCGATTTCGAGAGATGGTTCCAGCTTGCTGCGCCGGATAGTCTTTGGTTAACCGTTCAAAGATGTCGTAATCCTCGGAGAGAACGCAGGTTGAAAACAGTCTGTGTTCCTGGGCGTTGGCTCTGCGGACGACCTCGTTGAGGGCGGTCCGAGAGAGCTTGGCTGCGGTCCATTGCCTATATGCATCCTCGAAAACTTGGCTGTGGAAGCGTTTATCTCCGTCACGGAGCAGTTGCCTATCAGGCCGCGTCAACGCTCCGGTCTTGTGGTCTTCCCAGAGCTGCCGGATCTTGAAATAGCGGATCAAACGATCTGTGTTGGGGTTCCTCTCGGGAGCAAACAGGCGGGCGAAGAACTTGCCCGCGCGCTGGAATTTCCTATCGTTTGGAGCCGCATAGACAAAGTTAAAGGAGGGCAGCTGGTTCAGCAGGCCTTCGTATGTTCGCAGATGGCC
>CATPBJ010000046.1 GCA_955652395.1 uncultured Terriglobales bacterium
GCAACCCGTCGTTCTCAGATTTAACGCATGGTTCGTAGGGCGCACGGTATACTCCGTGTACCAAAACAAGGTCCGGCAGGACCTTTTGAGTGGCCTCCATCACTTCACGTGCGATAGCTGCTGAAGCAATCCGGCTTGCGGACCACACGCGACATCAGACGGCTCTTCGACTGCTCCCATTTCTATTTGTTCTCTACGTCACAAATTATCTAGATCGCACCAGCCTGGCTTACGCAGCGATCGGCATGAAGCGCGACCTCGGCTTCAGTGACAGTGTCACTGGCCTCGGCCTCGGTGTTTTCTTCATCAGCTATGTGGCCCTGCAAATTCCCGGAGCGATTCTCGTGGAGCGCTGGAGCGCACGTGGGATGATCTCCACGACCATGATCGTGTGGGGCACGATGACCGCGCTCACCGCTCTGGTGCACACCCCGGCCCAGCTTTATGGGGCCCGGCTGGTATTGGGCGCGGCGGAAGCTGGCTTTTTCCCGGGTGTGATTGTGTACCTCAGCCACTGGTTCATGCAGGCCGACCGTGCGAAAGCAACAAGTAATTTCATGTCCGCGATTCCGCTCTCTTTCGTGATTGGCTCACCGCTCGCCGGTTTTATCCTCGGCCAAAGCTGGTTTTCACTCCCTGGCTGGCGATGGCTCTTCATTCTGGAAGGGATTCCGGCTATCGTGCTCGGCACGATTGCGTATTTCTACCTGACGGATTTGCCAACGGAAGCGAAGTGGCTGACTGCGCAACAACGAGACTGGCTGGAATCCAGTCTGGCCGAGGAGCGCCAGACCAGTACGCAGGCGATGCCTGTCCTGCAGGCACTGAGCTCCCGCACTATCCTGGTGGTGGCCGCCGCTTACGTTTTCAATAACTTTACGTATTACAGTTTACTTTTCTGGTTGCCGTCCATGATGAAGCGCCTGACCGGATTTTCGGATGTCCGCGTCGGCGCTCTGGGCGCGCTGCCCTATGTCGGTCTCTTCCTCGCAATGCTAGCCAACGGTTGGCATTCGGACAGACAGCTCGAAAGACGTTGGCACACAGCCGTGCCGGTTCTCCTTTCGGCTGCAGGTTTTCTCGGCTTGGTGATACAGCCGCGTTCCGTCTCGGTTTTGCTCCTGCTATTCACTGTCGCGACGATTGGCAATTCTTATCTGCCAGTGCTATGGGCAATGCCGACCGAATATCTGAGCAAGTCCGCGGCTGCTGCGGCCGTGGGAATGATCAATGCTATTGGCAGCATTCCCGGATTTGCCGGGCCCTACCTATTCGGATACCTAAGCACGAAATCAGGATCGTTTGGGACTGGGCTAACCGTTCTGATGGTCACGGCGCTCGCCGGAGGATTGGTTGTCCTGTACGCTCCGAAGAAAAAGGTGTGACCACCGAAGACTGACTGTTATGACCGCACTTGGTGCGGACAATTCGGAAGGGGGTGTGAAAAGCCAAGGTCAGGCCCTGGGCGGATTGTCGCTATCCGGAAGCTATGTCGCGCCAGCGCCTATTTCCGAGTGGCCGTCCATCGCCAAAGTGATTGCGCGGACCATGTCCACCGTTGTCCGACTACACCGCCAAAGGGCTTGCACGCACCCACGGTGGCGAGCCGAACTTGACACGGAAAAACACCGGGCGTAAGTTCCTCCGCAATGCGAGTCTGGGTCATGGAATGGGAAAATGTCAGATCGTATCGTTCCAGGGTCGAAGATCGCTGTTCCTTGCTGAGGCAGAGAGATGAAACGTCGAGCATTCCTAATGGTCGGCGGTCAGACGCTGGTATTCGCTCCAGCGCCCCGCGCGACTACGTCTGGCCTGCCATTTGGTCAGCAGCAATCGCAAGTCTCACCAGATGCGCTTGAGCAACGCGTCGCAGCTGTGATTCAGGCCTATGACTCCCAGGGGAACCACCGCACGGGGACGGAGGTGGACAATGCCTCGGCCGAGTGGCTGGCCGAACAAGTGCGGCGGTTGGGCACGGAGTCTTCGCTTGAGCACTTCACCCTTAATCGGGTCGACCCGCAGTCGTGCAATCTGCACGTCGACGGTCGCCGCATAGATGGCGTGCCTGTTTTCGACGCGGGTTTTACCAACGCGGAAGGCGTACATGGCAGGTTCGGCCCTCTCGGCAGCGATGCCGAAATTGGATTGGCAGAATCTGAACCGTCCAAGCTCGCAGAACCCGGGGTCGAGCGGCGGGGCCAGGTCTCGGAGGCGCGGCAGAGCCGGCATAAGGCGGTGGTCGTTCTGACGCGTGGCACCAGGCCGGGACTTTTCTTGATGAACGCTTCGGCTTTCAGCAAGTCGTTCGGCCCACCCATGCTGCAAATCTCAAGCGCAGAAAGCGACTGGCTGAGCCAGCAGGCCCAGACCCGCGCGGAAGCGACGTTTGTTGCTCAAGTACGCCGGACGACAGCACGAGCCTTCAACGTCACCGTCAAAATAGCGGGCAGCAACCCGACGCTGGCACCGCTCGTTCTCATGGCACCGCGCAGCGCCTGGTGGCAATGCGCGAGCGAGCAAGGGAGCCGACTAGCTTGTTGGCTGGAAGCGATTCGGGTTGTGGCTGCCGGTAAGCCGGCGCGCGATTGCTTCTTCGTCGCGTTGAGCGGCCACGAACTCGACCTTTTGGGAATGGATGCCTATATCAAAGGCCGTCCGGACCTAATAAAGCGCGCCCACGTGTGGATTTTTTTTGGCTCTGACATCGGTGCGCCGCGACAGCCTAATCTCATCCACGCGTCCGACGATGCGCTCGAGCAGTGGACCGTCGCAGCGATGGAGAAAGAAGGCCTGACGGTGAACGGGAAAGC
>CATPBJ010000047.1 GCA_955652395.1 uncultured Terriglobales bacterium
ATATTAGCATCCGGGCCGAGTTGCTCAAAACTGGGTGGTTCGGTTTTTTGATACCCTATCGCCGAGCCTGGTTTTCTGTGAGGTGGTTATGGCGGGAGGTTTACGGTTGCTCTGGATCGTTGTCGGTTTGTCTTTGATGGTTGCGGTGGCTTGGGCGGGGGGTGACACCGCTTCCACCGCGACACCTTCGGCGGGGCCGCCCAAGGCCAAGGTGGATGTTGTCGAAGAGACTATTCATGGGCACAAGATTGCCGATGCTTACCGGTGGTTGGAGGATGCGAACAGTCCGGACTCGCAGGCTTATGTGCGCGACGAGTTGGCTTACACGCGCAGTCTGCTTGATCCGCTCCCGGGGCGTAATCGCATACACGAGCGGCTAATGCAACTTCTGTCCATTGGCACGATCGGGACGCCGCAGATTGGCGGGCCCTACTTTTTTTATACCCGGCGCGAGGGCACGCAGAACCAGGCTGTCCTGCTGGTGCGGGAAGGTCTTCATGGGAAAGACCGGCCGCTGGTGGACGTTAATCAGATGTCCACCGACGGCACGGTTGCACTGGACTGGTGGTTCCCGTCGGATGACGGCAAGTATGTGGCGTACGGGACCTCTGCCAGTGGCTCGGAAAACAGCACTTTGTATGTGATTGAAACTGCCAGCGGCAAACTGCTGCCGGACCAGATCGGGCAAGCGCGCATCGCGCAGGTCGCCTGGAAGAAAGACAACTCCGGTTTCTTTTACGGACGCAATCCCAAGAAAGGCGACGTGCCCGAGGGCGACGACGTCTACTATCTGCACATTTTTTATCACCAACTCGGAACCGATCCGGGCAAAGACCCGCTGATCTGGGGTGAAGGGCGTAAGAAGGAAGAGATTCTGGTCTCGCAGCTGCCCGATGACGATGACCGCTGGTTGCTGCTGACCTCTTATCAAGGCTCCTCCGGCAAGAATGAACTTTTTCTTCAGGACCTGAAAGCCGGAACACCTCCGCTGGAGCTCACCAGCGGCAAGGATTTTCACTACAACGGCGAGATCTTCCGCGGCAAGATTTACATCACCACCAATGAAGGCGCGCCGCACTTTCATCTGTTCGAAGTGGACGCGGCCAATCCCGCGCGCGCCAACTGGAAAGAAATTATTCCGGAGAGCGACGGCATCCTGCAAAGCGTTGGGATCGTGGACAGAAAAATCCTGGCCCAGTACGAGCAAAACGCCAGCTCGCAGCTCAGGCTTTTCGATCTCGAGGGCAAAGCACTGGGCAACATCGAGCTTCCGGGAATCGGCTCGATCGAGGGCATCGGCGGCCGCTGGGACCGCAAAGAAGCTTTCTTCGGGTTCCAGTCGTTTACCGTGCCGCCTTCGGTGTATCAAGTAGAGCTTTCTTCTCGCAAGACTTCGCTGTGGGACAAGGTAGCCACGCCCGGTATCGATCCCTCCGCTTATGAAGTGGCTCAGCTCTGGTACACGTCGAAAGACGGCACCAAGGTCCCGATGTTCGTCTTCCACAAAAAAGGCCTGACGCTGAACGGCAAGAACCCGACGCTGCTCACCGGCTACGGCGGCTTCAACGTGAGCCTGACTCCCAATTTTTCCGGCGGGCGTTATCTCTGGCTGGAGCATGGCGGCGTTTTTGCCGTGGCCAACCTACGCGGCGGGGCTGAGTTTGGCGAAGACTGGCATCGCGCCGGCATGTTGGACAAGAAACAAAATGTCTTCGACGACTTCATCGCGGCGGCCGAATTTCTGATCTCAGACAAGGTTACCGACAAAGAACACCTGGCCATTCAGGGCGGATCGAATGGTGGCCTGCTGATGGGTGCGATGATCACGCAGCGTCCCGACCTGTTTCGCGCCGTGGTTTGCCAGGTCCCGCTGCTGGACATGCTGCGCTATCAGAACTTTCTGATTGCCAAGTTCTGGGTCCCGGAGTACGGCTCAGCGGAAGACGCCAAGCAGTTCGACTGGCTGTACGCCTACTCGCCCTACCATCACGTGAAGCCGGGTAAGGAATATCCGGCGATCATGTTCATGACGGCGGACAGCGACAGCCGAGTTGATCCCATGCACGCGAAAAAGATGGCGGCGTTGATGCAGGCCGAGGCGGCCAATGGGCAGAGTCGCGAGCGTCCAATTCTGCTGCGGATTGACAGCAAGGCGGGGCATGGCCAAGGGAAGCCGATAACCAAGCAGATTGAGGATGGGACTGACGTTTATTCGTTCTTGTTTTGGCAGTTGGGGGTGAAACCTTGAAAGCAGTCGTTGGCCGTTGGCTGGTCGTCTGTGGCTCCCACCCTTCGAAACCGCGAAGCGTGGGGCAGCCACTTTCTGGAAGGGTGTCGGCATGGACCAACCCTCGGCGTTCGATCGATGGTTGGTTGTCAAGGGCGCAGGACTGGGTGATTTCCTTGAGATTATGATTCGGGTGGAGAAATAAAGTTGAGAGCCGTGTCCCTTTTGGGCACAGATGATCTCCATCACCCACCCTTTTCGCAGAGTGCGCGAAAAGGGTGGGGCACCCGACCTTTTCAAATTGCCCCCGAACGGGCGAACCTCAAGAGCTACTCGCCTCTGCCAACCGCTTCATTTTTGCATTGAAAACTGGAGTACCATAGCGGGCGTTAGAGCTGGCTTCATCCTACAGAGGCAAATATCGAGGACCGAGAGCCGGTAGTTTTCCTGTTCATTCATGATCCGCGGACCTCGGTTACCTCCTGGGAGGCGGAGCCAATGGCTCGTCGAACTGAATTCGGTTGCTCGCATCGTTCCCGCACGGTTACCTCTTTATTTCTTTTTCTCACCGTCGTCCTCGTCGCACCAGGGGGCGCTCAAAAGGCCTCGAAGCCGAGCGGTCCCAAGTACGATCTCCAGACCGAGGCCAAGATCAAGGGAACCATCGATGACGTGAAGCTGCCGCCAAAAGGCAGCGAGAAAGAGATCGTGCATTTGCTGCTGAAAAGCGGCGCGGACACTGTGGACGTTTATCTCTGTCCCAAGTCCTTCATGGACGACATGGGGATGGACTTCGCCAAAGGGGACGAGATCTCTCTCACTGGCTCGAAGGTTAAGCAAGCCGACGCGGACCTGATCCTGGTGCGCGAAATCGTGAAGGGAAACAATACTTTCGTGATGCGCGACGCCAAGGGAGCACCCGTCTGGAACTGACGCTAGTAACTGTTTCTTCCAGCCCGGGTGACTCTCTGCCCACCGATGATCTTCCTCACCCACCCTCAAGTTTGATGGCGCGAAATTTTCAGGAAATTCAGAACTCGAAGTAGCCTCCGGCGGCGGCGCGACGAGGGATGCTTTCGGGTTCGCCGGACGGGAGCAAACCCACGAGTCCCCGCAGGTTTTCCCATGCGGCCTGGTTCAGTGCGGGGTCGGCGCCGACCAGGTCGCGGATCATGTTCCATGCCGCCAGGTTGAGAGCGCCTTCGGGGGGAGGGCCCATGGCAAGAGAGACGGAACACTGCGGGCAGAAACAGATGCGCTGCGCCGAGGATTTTTGCCGCGGCCTGATTCCCACCGTCTGGGCGAACATGTATACCGCGACGGATTTGTGTCCGACTTCGATCTCGCGATTGCAGCGAAGGCAAGACAAGTTTTCCAAGAGTCCCTTCCTGGCGGCTGGGTGGCCGAAAGAAAATACTGGCGCTATCGATCTGGGGGCGCAAGTACGCAGAAGGATTCCCTGGAATCAGCCACGGATTTTCACGGATTTCACGGATCAAGATCTTCTTTTCTTAGCTTCGCCTTATCCGTGTGAATCCGTGCAAATCCGTGGCTGATTCGTTTAGAAAGGCGCCTAATCTGGAATGCCGACCACCAGGGTGCGCCGGCGCGGTAGTTCGCTGTCGGAGATTTCCGCTGCGAATTGCAGGTCGGAGCCTTGGAGCTGGATAAGGTCGCGGGCAGCGTCGTTGAAGAAGTAGACGACGTCGCCTCCGAAGCGGTCCTTGAAGCGGCGGCGTTCCTCGAGGTCGAAGGGGCTCACTGAATAGACTTTCAAATCCTTCGTCTCGCGCAAGGCGGCGCTCAACTGGCGCTGGAATTCGAGGGCGCCCTGCCGGACTTGCGCCATAGTGAACGCAACCACGTGGTAAGGCATAAGATCAGGCGGCCGGTGGCTCGCTTCTCGTGCCTCGCGCCCGCCAGCGGCGAGCCAGGGCAGGAACGATTGCGCCTCCGATATTGGCCAGATTAAAGTCGGGGAGCGGAGGGCGCTCGGCCCAGGGGTTCAAGCCACGAATCAGCGAGCCGGCAAAGCGAAGGCGTGCCTTCAGCATCTCTTTGAACGGATGACGCGGTTGCTGTCCGCTGGCCCGCACGACCATTACGGTGACGTCATCCTTGGATAGATTCTCGGGATAGCGTTCCACAATCTCTGTGAGCAGGGTTTCGATCAGCTTTTGCGGCTCCACGTCGCCCAGGAGACGCATGATCCGCAACAGACCGTTCTCGCCCAGCATTTCACCATCGGCATCGCTCGATTCGACGAGTGCATCGGTGTAGCTGACCAGGCAATCGCCGGGCTCCAACTCGACATCGAATTGTTCGTACTCCGCCAGAGCGAGCAGACCCAGCGGGATGTTTTGAGGTTTGGACTTGCTGTTCGTTCCGTCGTCATCTTGGCCGAGAGAATCCTGGCCCAGAAAATTCCATTGTCGCTCGGCAGCCCGGTATAGAAACGGCCTGGGATGGCCGGCGTTGCAGACGGTGAGCCGCCGGCTGGGAGCAAAGAATGTGGAAACCACCGCGGTAGCGAAGGTCGCGGCCTGTGAGAGCGCGATGAACTGCTGATTGAGCAGGCGCACGAATTCCGCCTGGTCCAGACGATTGACGAACCGGCGCATCAGGGTTCGCAGATCGGCGGCAGTGGCCGCGACCGCGTTTCCATGTCCCGAGACGTCGGCGAGCAAGAGGCGGGAGATTCGGCCGGTGGCACAACTCGAGGCGTAGTAAACATCTCCGCCGCGCTGCGCCGTTCCGTAGGGCTTGCTGTAGACCCAAACATCCAGACCGCCCATTTCAACGCCGCGCGAGGTAAGCTGGCTTCCGCCCCAGACTTCCATGCACTGCATGTGTTGTGGCGGCGGGCTGCTCACGGCGGCATTATAGCCGGGCACCGGCGTCTCAGCGACAACCGGGTCCTAGTGGAGCTCATCGAGCTGGGAATCGAGGCCAGCAAGCAGAAAGAGAAGGCTTTCTTTGAACTCGCGGAGCGCTTCCGCGCGTCCAAGGATTCCGAAGAGGCCAAGCAGCTGGGAGATCGGTTGGGCCGCTTCGTTTTCGGGGATAATGCCGCGATACACCTCTCCCCCCCTTTCATCCAGCCGGCGGGAACCAAGCTGGGCTCTAGTCAGAGGCCGATGGCGTCGTGCACTCTGCTGCTATGGGCGCTAATGGAGAACGATTGACCATCGGCTGGTCGCAGATCCGGACGTATAAGTTATCGGCTAAATTCGTTCGGCTGGCGGAACTGCGCAAGCTGCGGGAATGTGAACGGGTGGCCGCGGTTTGTTACCGGGTGCGCGGAGATGCGGTGGAATTCCTGCTGGTTAATACCGGCAAAGGACGCTGGATTTTCCCCAAAGGCAGCGTCGAACCCGGGCTTACCCACGCCCAGGCAGCCGCCCTCGAAGCTTTCGAAGAGGCTGGAGTTCATGGCCGTATGGAGGAAGCTTCTTTCACAAGTTACGTTCGCCGCAGGCGGCAAGAGACGCGGAACGCGACCGAAAGAGAGTCTGCTGTTAACGCCCATCTTTGCGAAGTATTGCGCCTCGTTCCGCCGCAAGAGCTCGATCGAAATCCCACCTGGTTTTCGACTGAGGAAGCGAAGGGGCGCTTACAGGAGGGCCGCGCACCCGATTTTGGGGCCGAACTGGCTCGCGTAGTTGACCGCGCCGCATCCCGAATCCGGCGATCTCGTAACCAAAATGCTGCCGCGCTCCGTCGTTTGCAGGCCCATGGCCGGCCGCCCCGTGGTCCGAAAGTCACTGAGCTTCAGGGCAGTGGTTCGCAGAAAGTGCAATTCATCGATCGGTTCGTGGCGAGTGGACGCAACCGATGGGGGTGAGCGAGATCAAGGCCATCCCTAGATCCTAATGCGGACCACGCGGGTGGGGCTAAAGCTGATTTCCTTGACGTCGCTGCCGGTGGAGAGCATGTTCGCGTTCACCCAAGAGATCAGTAAGCTGATTGAGAAACTCCACTAGCTTTTCCGAATTCATTTCGGCAGAGGCTTGTTCGGCAAGGGGCTTGCCATCGCCCGGTGAATCCGGGGCCATAGAGTACCCCGTTCTGATTCATCAAGCTACTCTCGCGTCGGATCTTACGTCTGTGCAATCTTGCACTTCGAAAGAAGGGGCCTATGCGCTTATGAAATGTATGATTCCGAACAAATTCCTTGACCCCGTCCCTTTTACCCGCTAAATTACAAGGTTCCACGGACATAGGGACGGGTTTTAGGGCGTTCCCCAGTACCTCCGCTGATAAGTGGGACCCGGTTCAAATCGGAGAAACTTTCCGGTCAAGCGGAGCATCTATACCAGTAGCCAGGCATTCCCGTACAACCCATAAGAACTGAAGGACTTAGGAATGTGGCCGGGACTTGCCCTGTCGTAAAAGTGAGAATTTCGCCAATTGGTTGGGGTCAGGAGAAAGAATAATGAAGCGCTCTGATCGAGTTTTTGATGCTTTACATACTTTGCGGAACCGTTATATGCTCTGTCAGCTTGCATCGAAGGCTACCCGTAGGTTTCACAAGCCCAACACCAGAATCCAGGAAACCATGAACGAGGTCCTGGATCGGATTGCAAGTTCGGAGCGGCAGTCGGTTCTGGCCGAACCGGAACATTTTGCTGAGGCACAACGGCGGGCTGCGTAGTCTAGCCCGCCCTCCTGCCCCGCTGGATGGATTCTTCTCTTTCGCGTACCCCCCTTGAAAAATCTCCTCGCAGGTGACTGATGACCATTGCTGAACTCAAAGAAAAAAATATTACCGAGCTGACCAAGATCGCCCGATCTTTGGACTTGCCCGGAGCTAGTGGATTGCGCAAGCAAGACCTGATCTTCAAGATTCTCCAGGCCCAGAGCGAGAAAGAAGGCCACATTTTCGCCGAGGGCGTGCTAGAAATCCTGCCCGATGGTTACGGCTTTCTGCGCTCGCCCGATTACAACTATCTGCCTGGCCCGGACGATATTTACGTCTCGCCGTCGCAGATTCGCAAGTTTGACCTCAAGACCGGGGACACCATCAGCGGCCAGGTCCGTCCCCCGCACGAAGGTGAGAAATATTTTGCCCTGGTCAAGATTGAAGCGGTCAACTTCGAATCGCCCGAAGAAGCGCGCAACAAGATCCTGTTCGACAACCTGACGCCGCTCTATCCGCAGGAGCGTCTGAAGCTGGAAACCGTGCGCGAGAACGTCAGCGCCCGGGTGATGGATTTGTTGACGCCTCTCGGCAAGGGACAGCGCGGCCTGATCGTTTCGCCGCCTCGCGCCGGCAAGACCATGCTGCTGCAGAACGTGGCCAATTCGATTACCACCAATCATCCAGAAGTTGTGCTGATGGTGCTGCTGATCGATGAGCGTCCCGAAGAGGTGACTGATATGCAGCGGTCGGTCAAGGGCGAGGTTATTTCGTCAACCTTTGATGAGCCTGCTGCCCGGCACGTACAAGTGGCGGAAATGGTGATCGAGAAAGCCAAGCGCCTGGTTGAACACAAGCGCGATGTCGTAATTTTGCTCGACTCCATTACCCGGTTGGCGCGCGCTTACAACACGATTGTTCCGCCCAGTGGCAAAGTGCTCTCCGGCGGCGTGGATTCCAACGCGTTGCAGCGTCCGAAGCGGTTCTTTGGCTCGGCGCGCAACATTGAAGAAGGCGGATCGCTGACCATCATTGCCACCGCGCTGATCGATACCGGATCGCGCATGGATGACGTGATCTTTGAGGAATTCAAAGGCACCGGCAATTCGGAAATCATCCTCGATCGCAAGCTGGTGGATAAGCGCACCTTCCCGGCCATCGATATTCAGCGCTCGGGCACCCGTAAGGAAGAGCTGCTGATCCCGAAGGAAGACCTGACCCGCATCTGGGTACTGCGCAAGGTGCTGAACCCGCTATCCCCGGTGGAAGCGATGGAATTGTTGATCGACAAGTTAAGCAAAACGAAGTCGAATGGCGAGTTCCTGGCGAACATGAGTTCGCTGTAACTTCCGCGCCGCTGGGCTCACGGGTGCCGTTTTTGCTGCCCAATGCCGCTTGCGGCCGTCCACCCGCCGCCAACGCTCGCGTAAAAACCTACGCGACTGCTGCCCCGGGAGGAATGACGATATCCGACCGGGTGCTGTCGTCGATTGCTTTCAGTTCGGCTTGCTCCTCGTCGGGAACGGCAAACTTATCCAACGTCTGCTGAAAATCGTCCAGGAACGCCTCCCACTCCGAAGATTGCGTCGCAGCGCGTAGTAGATCCCGCCGAAAAGGACCGCCCAGACTGTCGCCATCAGCAAACTATGCGAGATGGGATAGTCGGTGAAATCGAGCGGAGAGACGTTGGTGATGCCTGGCGAGATTTTCACGTGCTCGATGCCGAGCAGCACGAAGGCCGGCCAGAGGAAGTCCAGGAATTGAGCGGCCAGAATCAGCGTGCCCAGCGAAGTCATCGGCGCCGCTTTCTTGGCCGCGAACGCGACGCCGAAATGGCCGATGAACATGATGATGAATCAGGGGGCGATGGGCCTGTGCACATTTTCACTTGTGTTGGCTTTGAACGGGCGGGGACGCCCGTCCTCCACTCACATTCACATTCGTTCAGTCTGCCGCCACCCGAACCGCCATCCCGGATCCTTCCTTGACGATGCGCATGCCGTAGAACGAACGATATACGAAGATGAAGGACGCCAGGAAGAATCCCAGGGCAAGTACGTGGCTCAGCGTACTCCCGGCTTCGGCAGTGAGCTTCACCGCCAATTCAACCGCCAGCAGTCCGAACAGCGTGGTGAACTTGATGACCGGGTTCAGAGCAACGGAAGAAGTGTCCTTGAAGGGATCGCCAACGGTGTCGCCGATGACGGTGGCATCGTGCAGCGGAGTTCCCTTCTGCTTCAGTTCGACCTCCACAATTTTTTTTGCGTTGTCCCACGCGCCACCGGCGTTGGCCATGAAGATTGCCTGGTAGAGACCGAAGATGGCGATCGAGATCAGGTAGCCGATGAAGAAGAACGGCTCGACGAAAGCAAAGGCCAGAGTCGCGAAGAATACCGCCAGGAAAATATTGAACATCCCCTTCTGCGCGTACTTGGTGCAGATTTCAACCACCTTTTTGCTATCGGAGACCGAAGCCTTCACCACGCCCTCAAGCTTGATGTTGGCCTTGATGAACTCGACCGCCCGGTAGGCGCCCGTGGTCACGGCCTGGGTGGAAGCGCCGGTGAACCAGTAGATCATCGCACCACCCGTGATCAGGCCAAGCATGAAAGGCGCGTGCAGAAGGGAAAGATCGTTCACATTCTCGGTGAGTCCGTTGGTGAGCGCCATGATAATGGAGAAGATCATGGTGGTGGCGCCGACTACCGCAGTACCGATCAGCACCGGTTTGGCTGTGGCTTTGAAAGTGTTGCCGGCGCCGTCATTTTCTTCCAGCAAATCCTTGGCGCGCTCAAAGTTTACGTCCATGTTGAAGTCTTTTTTCAGCTCTTGCCGGATGTTGGGGACCTGCTCGATCAGCGAAAGTTCATACACGGACTGGGCGTTGTCGGTGACCGGGCCGTATGAGTCCACCGCGATGGTTACCGGGCCCATGCCCAGGAAGCCGAACGCAACCAGACCGAACGCGAAGACCGGGGCCGCCACCATCAAATTCTCCAGGCCCATGGTGCTGAAATAGTATCCGGTGGACATGAGAGCTACCATCGAAAGCCCGAGATAGTAGCCAGAAAAATTTCCGGCTACGAAGCCAGACAGAATTCCGAGCGACGCCCCGCCCTCCTGGGCCGAGGTCACAACCTCCCTGACATGACGTGATTCGGTCGAGGTGAATACTTTTACCAGCTCGGGAATGATGGCTCCCGCCAGCGTGCCGCAGGAAATAATGCTGGCCAGTTTCCACCACTGCGTGGTATCCCCGCCGAGGTTGGGAACGATGACTGAGGAAATGACAAAGGTGACCGCGACGGAAACCAACGAAGTGAGCCATACCAGCCAGGTCAGGGGCGTCTCGAAATTCATCTTGTCAGCACTGCCAAATCGGGCCTTGGCAATGGCACCATTGATGAAGTAGGCGACCGCGCTCGATACCAGCATGGCGATGCGCATGACAAAAATCCAGACCAGCAGTTGCACCTGGATGGTCGGGTCCTTCACCCCTAGGAGGATGAAGGTAATCAGGGCGACGCCAGTGACACCGTAGGTTTCGAACCCATCGGCAGACGGCCCGACTGAGTCGCCGGCGTTGTCTCCGGTGCAATCGGCGATGACGCCGGGGTTGCGGGCGTCATCTTCCTTTATCTTGAAGACGATCTTCATCAGATCGGAACCGATGTCGGCAATCTTGGTGAAGATGCCGCCGGCGATCCGAAGCGCGGCCGCCCCCAGCGACTCGCCGATGGCGAATCCGATGAAGCAGGGTCCGGCGTAGTCGGCAGGAATAAAGAGCAAAATGATGAGCATGAGCAGGAGTTCGACGCTGATCAGCATCATGCCGATACTCATGCCGGCCTGCAGGGGAATGTTATAGATCGGGTAGGGCTTGCCACCGAGACCAGCAAAGGCGGTACGCGAATTGGCGAAGGTGTTGACCCGAATGCCGAACCAGGCGACGCCGTAGCTTCCGGCAATTCCCACCAGGCTAAAAAGAAGAATGATCGGGAGGGTAATGGCAATCGCCTTATCCGGCACAGGAGATAGCACACCGAAATAAAGCACGATGACTACCGCTATAAAGAGCCACAGGATCAGCAGGAATTTTCCCTGGGTGATCAGGTAGGTTTTACAGGTCTCGTAGATCAATTCGGAAATCTCGCGCATGGCGCGATGCACGGGCAGGTTCTTCAGGCGTACGTAAATGACCAGCCCAAAGCCCAGGCCAAAAATGCAGAACAGAATGCCGATCATCAGCAGACGATGACCGTCAATGCCGAGGAATAATACTTGCGAGAGATCGGGAAGCTTCAGGCTGGCTTCGCCGCCCACTTCGTGAGCCGGCTGGGCCAGGGCAGAATTCGAGCCGAAGATAAGGACGGCGATGGTGGCTGCCACCGTCCGGGTGAGGATCTGTGCGAATTGGCGTCCTTCGGACGCAGCTTTCGCCAGCCAGGTGCGCATAGGAATTCCTCCGGTATGAAGACTATTTCAGGACCATCACGTGTTTAGGCACTGCCACCAGCGAACAGCACCAACCGGACGCTCTGATTGAGAGCGCCGAGGAGCGCATTGCCGGAGTTCCGAACACGCTTCCACTACACGGCTTTGAACAGGAGTGTTGAGCTTGGCCGCGTCGGATGTTTTGTACCGCAGAGGCCGCCGGTTCGTCATTACCCGACGTATGGGAGGCCCGGGACAAAACCAGTCTTTATAGCATGATAGGTAGGGTTGGTCAAACGACGGTGTGGGGCTCTATTTGCCGCGTAGCGGCCGAAGATCGTAGCTCACGGCGTAAGCCGTGGGTACCGGTCGGCCATCATTGGGAAGTCCCGAAGGGTGTAAGGGCCATCAATCCCAGAGGTATCGTTCATCTACGGCGATCCCGTTCTTCGCCAAAAATGCCCTGAACTCCTCTTGAAACGACCTTACCTTGTGGCTCCTGCTGGTTTGAAATGTAGTCCCGAACCGCATCGGCTCCAGACTCGCTGACGGTGAAGGCGCCATAACCCGTTTGCCAGGCAAAAACCGTGCGGTTCCGGCCGTGCACCCATCGCGAGGAATTCGTTTTTACCCGATGGGCAACTTCCGCAACGGATTGGTTGGCGGGCACGCGTGACAGCGGTGACGGTCATCACCATGGCAGGTGACAGAAGCAGAGCACGCGAGAACCAAGTTGCCCAACACAACGTCCATTGTCTAGCTTCGGGTCGTGCACTAGGATTCAGCTAAGATCCCGACAAACCTGCGAATCCGGGCGTCGGTCCGGGACCGGAGCCGGCACTATGGACGAAGAAGATCAACCCGAACGCCCGCGCCGCGCCCCAGGAAATCTGGAAAAGGAAGAAGCCAGGCTTTGGCGGCTCGCCCTCTCGTTTCTTATCCTGCTGGCTACGGGCCTGGCCGCACTCTCCTGGGAACGGTTGCAGGATCTTCCCTATCACCTGGGGGCTATTTCCATTGGACTGCTGGTGCTGGCGATTCTGTTCGCCGCGTACGTGTACGGCCGCCGTCGCGAAGTTTCGGAACTGAAGCACCTGCTGGGCGATCTTCGCGACCGCGCAGGCGTCACTCCGTCCGACGAACAACTCGACCAATTGAGCCAGGTCATTCAGCGCTCCCAACGCAGCTTCAAGGAACTCATCGACTCGTTTGACGACGTGGCTTTTGCCTGCTCGCTCGACGGTACCTTGAGGACGGTGAATCGCCGCCTCACCCAGTTGCTGGGACTCGCCTATACCGATGTCGTAGGCCACAAGATCGATGAGTTTCTGACGGAGCCTCTGCGCCGCGATGTCGAAACCGGTCTTCCCCGCTTTCTGGAAAAGCGCCGCTGGTCGGGGCTGGTCCGCATCCAGGTCAAAGACAGCGCGCGTGCGCTCTATTTCGACTGCGTACTGAATGCCATCGTCAAGAGTGACGAAGTCGTGGGTATCAGTGCTCTCGGACGGGACGTGACTGAAGAACGCGAGAAGGAACGCCGTTTCACCGAACTCTTTGAAACCCTGCAGGAAGGCGTTTATTTCAGCACTCCGGAGGGCAAACTGCTCGACGCCAATCCGGCGCTGGTCCAAATGCTCGGCTGCAGCGGCCTGGACGACCTTTTGTCCCTCGACCCAAGCGCGCTCAATCTGGATCCTGGCCAGGGCCCAGTGCTGGGGAGGAGCGCGGACGATCGAGGGAGAGAGCGCAGCCGGGAGCTCACGCTGCGGCGAAAGGATGGGACGACCGGGATCTTTCTGGATACGTCGCGCGCTGTCTGGGACGGGACCGGCAAGATCATCCGCTACCAGGGCACGCTGGTGGATGTCACCGAGCGGCGCAAAATGGAAAAAGCGCTGCGCCAGCAGGAGGAGTTTCACCGGTACCTGCTGGAAAGTTTTCCCGACCTCATCCTGGTCGTCGGTCTGGATGGGCGATATAACTTTGTCAGTTCACGCAGCCGCGACCTGCTTGGCCGTGTCCCCGCAGAGATGCGAGGGAAGAAGGTGGATGACGCTGAGCAAGAGCAATCGGCTGAATTTGTTGCCCTTTATCATGATGTGAGCACAGGCGCGAAGAAATTCGGCTTCTGCGAGTTTGGAGCGCGGCACCGCGACGGAAGTTGGCGTACCATGCGCGCCAACGCCAGCCCGCTGTTCGATGCCGAAGGAAAGGCCAGCGGCGTGATCATGTCGGTGCGCGATATTACGGTCGAGAGAAAGCTGGAACAGCAGATCATCCAAAGCGAGCGGCTGGCGGCCATGGGACAGATGATCGGCGGTTTCGCGCACGAATTGAACAATCCTCTCACCAGCATCATGGGGGTGGCCGAACTGCTGCAGGAAGGCGAGCAGGCGGAGACCACACGCAAGCAACTGGTGATGTTGCAACAGCAGGCCCGGCGCGCGGCCGACATTGTTCAGAATCTGATGTACTTTTCGCGTCCCCCCACTCCGGGGAAAGGTCCGATCAACCTGAGCGAGCTGGTGCAGCGGACTCTGCACCTGCACGCTTACTCGTTGCGCAAAAATAATGTTACGGTGGACTTTCTGCCGGAGCCGTCTTTTCCCGTCGTCAACGGTGATTCGCATCAACTGATGCAGATTTTCCTCAACCTCATTCTGAATGCCGAACAGGCGATGCGCGAGGCCCGCGATCTTGGCACGCTGCGGATCCG
>CATPBJ010000048.1 GCA_955652395.1 uncultured Terriglobales bacterium
GAACTCTGAGCCTCACCCACGGACCGCACCTGCTGGGACGCTACAGGGCGCAAGGCGCGGCTCAGATCGCAACCAAAATGCCGACGCGACGGGCTGTGGAAAAGACGCGGGGTGGAAAAGTCATAAAGCGTGACTTTCCCACCCCGCTTGGAAATCCCGCAAAGTGCGCGGGATTCCCACTTTCCCACAGCCCCGACTGCTGCTGGTTAACTATGAAACCGGACATATCGTGTGCTAAGAAAACCGGACATTTTAACTTGCTAAGGACACCTCGGGAGAGCATGACGAAGGCATCAGAGATTCGCCGATCCCCCCGTCCGTTGCCCGCTGCGCGTCTTGCGGTTAGGCGTAGATCCCGCGTTGTCGGATGGTGTAAGCAACGCGGTCGATGGCCAGCATGTAGGCGGCAATCCGGTTGTTCACGCCATGGGTCTCGGAGAAGCGGACCACATCTTCGAAGGCGCCCTTCATGATGTGCTCCAGCTGCTCGTTGACCACGGATTCTTTCCAGAAATATCCCTGGCGGTCCTGCACCCACTCGAAGTAAGAGGTGGTGACACCGCCAGCGTTGCAAAGAATGTCGGGGATTACGAAGACGCGCTTGTCCGCCAGAATATCGTCGGCGGTGGCGGTGGTGGGACCGTTGGCGCCTTCAGCGAGAATCTTGCACTTGACCCGGTCGGCATTGCGGCTGGTGATCTGGTTCTCGGTGGCTGCCGGAATGAGAATTTCGCAGTCCGAGACCAACAACTCCGCCGGGTCCTCGGCTGACGCGCCGGGGAAGCCGTGGATGCTGCCGTTGCGTTGGCGGAATTCCCAAAGCGCGTCTACGTCGATTCCGTGCTTATTCACCAGGCCGCCGTCTAGTTCCACGATACCGATGACTTTGTAGCCAGCTTCCGCCATCAGGCGGGCGGCGTTCGATCCGACGTTGCCGAAGCCTTGCACGATGACGCGAGTGGACTCGGGGTTGAGGTTAAGCTTCTTGACCGCTTCGTCGCACACGATCATGATGCCGCGGCCCGTGGCCTCGCGGCGGCCGCGGGAGCCGCCAATATTGATGGGCTTGCCGGTGACCACGGCGGTCACGGTCTGGCGCATGTGCATGGAGTAGGTGTCCATCATCCAGGCCATGGTCTGTTCATTGGTGTTGATGTCGGGGGCAGGCACATCTTTTTCCGGACCTATGAACTCGATCAGCTCCGCGGTATAGCGGCGGGTCATGCGCTCCAGTTCGCCCTGGGACATCTTGTGGGGATCGCAAATCACTCCGCCTTTGGCGCCACCGAAAGGAATGTTGACCACGGCGCACTTCCAGGTCATCCAGCTGGCCAGGGCGCGGACTTCGTCCAAAGTGACATCCGGCGAGTAACGCAAGCCGCCTTTGGCCGGACCACGGGCAATCGAGTGTTGCACCCGGAAGCCGGTAAAGACTTCAAGGTGCCCATTGTCCATCATGACCGGGATGTGCAGGATGATCTCGCGCGTGGGATACCGCAGGACCTTCATTAAGCCCTCGTCCAGGTTCAACTTCTGGGCAGCGAAGTCAAAACGAGCAGCTTGTGCCTCCCACGGATTGATTTCCTGCTCAAGGGAAATGGTCTTCAATGCCATGGCGTTCTCCGTTGGTGCGGTCAGGCAGTAAGATGCTGGCCGGCGCCGGGAGATACATCCCGGAGTGGGCGGGCAAACCCTCAAAGTATATGCAGGGCCGGGGCGGCGAAGCAAGTTGCGGTATGGTCCGGTGTGGGTCGGGTTGGCTCTTGTTCCTGAGCGCGGATGATCGTCGGCTTGCGGACGACCGGGCGAGTGGTTGGGCCTACGCCGAGAAAGCGAACCCTACGCGTGAGCACGCGCTTGCAGTATCGGGATTGTTGCTGATTCATGAGAATGCCCTTGAGGCTGAGTCGCCGGTTCCCTTCAGGGTGACATGGGGACTGCAGCACGCGGCCAGGAGATACATCATCAGGAGGGGGCCGCGAAGATCTTCTTTACCAACGCGAAGACCAGACGGCCAGCTTCATCAGGGCTGCCGCAACCTTCAGCCAGCGCGTCAAAGAACTCAAAGGAGGTTAGGGCATAGAGAGTAGCGCCACTTTGCGTCCTATCGACGACATCGGGCTCACCGCTACTTCGATTCAGCAAGCCCACTACTCTGGCCGCAGCCCCTCGCCGCCGCTGGTTTCTTGCCTCGACTGCGGCTCCGAATTCCGGATCAATGGCGGCCATGCCATGAATCCGGCGGATCAGCATTCTGTCTTTGGCCCAGAAGTCGTTGACGACCTCCACGAAACTGGCCAACATGGATTCGGGATTGGCCTGCTGCATGACGGTCCGCATCCGTGCGATGCCACCATCCCGTGCGAGTTGGTCGAAGAGGGCTTCAAGCAGACCTGCTTTCGTGCCGAACAGGTTGTGGATGGTCTGGCGGGTGACGCCGCTCTCGCGGGCCAGCGAATCCAATGTGAAGTTAAGAAAGCCGTTGCATTCCAGCTGCCTCCGTGCGACGGCAAGAATCTTTGTCCGCTTGCGATCCGATAGCTCCCGACGCCTCCTCAGGGAGTACGGCCGTTTGCAGGGAACCCTGTTTTTCTGCGTCACTTGCCGGATATTAAGCTGAACCTATTAACTTGACAATACGTAAAGTTAATTTAGAATGTTTTTGCGCGATAGGTGAGATCGTGGGCACCGAGGTTCAAAAAAGAAGTCCGATTTTGCCGGGCAGACAAGCTACTCCGCCTGGGTTGCGCATCGGGTTCTGGGCTTGCATTGTGATCTCGGTCGCGGTCGTGCTCCGGCGGGTCTTTGCGCTCACCCGTCCACCGCAATCTGGTCCCCCGCAGATGGCTGCGCTTGATGCGGCGTTTCGGTCGCATGCAGTGCTCACCCTGGCGCATATTCTCCCGGCGTTGGCTTTTGTCGTACTGGTTCCGTTCTTTTATCTCCGGCGCGGAACTGCCGGGCCCGAGCGGCTCTTGTTTCCGCTGGGACTGGTGGTGGGAGTTACCGCCTATGCGATGAGTGTTTATGCCGTGGGCGGATGGGTGGAACGGTCTGCGGTCCTATTCTTCAACAGCCTTTTCCTATTCTCGCTTGCCCGCGCATGGCAAGAACGTCGCGGTGATCTGCGCCTGAAGCTGCGGTGGATGACGCGGGCGATTGCCGTCCTTCTTGGCATCGCTACGACTCGGCCTGTGATGGGCATGTTTTTTGCTGCCCGTCGTCTCAGCCATCTTGAACCGCGGCAGTTCTTTGGCATTGCCTTCTGGATCGGTTTCTCGATCAACACAGTCGTCGTTGAGCTCTGGTTGCGCTCGAGGGAAGGCCAATCTCAAATCGAGAGGATGGCGAATCCGGCCTCGTGATACGGATGCTGCTTCGCTCTGCGAGGTATTTTGCTACCCTCTCAGGGTGACAGTGAATCGGAGGGTGGCGGTTACAGCTCTATCTCCGATCCTTCCGCGGCCGCTCGCACTTTCGGGTAATAGTTGCGCGCTTCCTCGACGACTTTGTCGATGCAGGCATCGTCGTGGTCGGGGTCGTGGTGAAACAGGATCAGCTCTTTCGCTCCGCTTTCCATGACTACGTTGACAGCCTCGCGCCAGTGGCTGTGTCCCCAGCCGCGCTTGCGGGCTTCATATTCTTCCGGTAAATACTGCGCGTCGTAGATCAATACATCCGCGCCGGCGGCGATCTTGCGTACGTTTTTGTCGAAGAGCGGGTCGCCGGGTTCGTTGTCGGTAGCGTAGACCAGCACTCCATCCTTGGTTTCAAGACGATAGCCCAGGCAGCCCTGGGGATGATTGAGCCACATGGCCTCGACCATCACGTCGCCCAGCGGCACTCTGCCTTGCTCGAGGTTGTAGAAACCGCGCTGGGCTTTCATCTCGCTCATATCGACGGGAAAGTACGGGGCTGCCATCTGCTCTTCCATCACGCGTTTCAGAGTGCGGGAGCGGCTGGAGGAGTGGAAAGAGAAACAGTTTTCGGGGTTGTCATAGAGCGGCCCGAAGAACGGAATGCCCTGGATATGGTCCCAGTGAAAATGAGAAACGAAGATGTGGGCACGAACCGCCTGGCCTTGGGAGTCGCGCTGGAGCTGCTGCCCGAGCGAGCGCAGTCCGGTGCCGCAGTCGAAGACGTAGAGGTTGTCGCCGAGGCGAACTTCGACGCAGGAGGTGTTGCCCCCATAGCGCAGGTTTTCGGTCTGGGGGGTGGGCGTGGATCCGCGTACGCCCCAGAACTTAATACGCATACTTTCCCATGGAAAGACTTGAGCTGACTCGCCATCTTCCAACGGTTGGGCCCATACGTCAATCCTTTCGCTGGTTACTCTCGATGGGGCTCTTCGTGATGTTTCTAGACAACGACATCCGCATCCCATGCCTGGGGCGAAGAGTAATGCTGGGCAACGCGGCTACAGGGTGCCCGGGAACCAGGCGTAGTTGAAAACGCTGCGCGATCGCTGCCAGGAGCAGGTTGGCTTCCATCATGGCGAAGGAGGCTCCGATGCACAAGCGCGGGCCGCCTCCGAAGGGGAAGTAGGCGAACTTGGGAAGGCGCTGGGCTGCGTCCGTGGTCCAGCGGTCGGGGTTGAACCGCTCGGGCTGCTCAAAGAAGCGTGGATCACGGTGCATGATCCAGGGGCTCATGACTACGTTCGATCCCACTGGGAGCGGGTAACCGGCAAGTTCCATCTCCTTCACGGTGGTGCGGGCTAGGCTCCAGGCCGGCGGATACAAGCGCATGGATTCCTTCACCACTTTGTCGGTGTAAGGGAGACGCGGCAGGTCTTCCAGTTGCGGCGTGCGGCCGCCCAGGACCTGGCTGAATTCCTCTCGGAGTTTTCCTCCAACCTCGGGATGCTCGCTGAGCAGATACCAGGTCCAGGACAGGGAAACGGCGGTGGTCTCGTGCCCAGCCAGCAGGAAGGTCAGGATTTCGTCGCGCAACTGGCGGTCGGTCATGCCGCTGCCATCCTCGTCGCGGGCCGCCATCAGCATGGACAGCAGGTCGCCGGTATCCTCTCCGCTGACCCGGCGTTGTTGAATGATGCGGTTCACCATCTCATCAAGTTCGCGGACTGCCCGCTTGACCCGCATCAGCGCCGGCACCGGCAGGTGGCGCAGGATGGGCGGCAGAATCATTCGGCCTCCGGAAGTGTGGCGCATCAGCACGTTGAGCGCAGCGGCCACTCTTTCCGTGTCCTCCTTCACCTCCACGCCAAAAAGCACTTTGGCCACAATCCGCATGGTAAGTTGCATCATTTCCTGATGGATGTCGCGGACCTCCGCGTCCTGCCATGTGGCCAGCATGTCTTCGGTGTAGGCGGCCATGGTGTGCCCGTACGATGCCATCCGCTCGCGGTGGAACGCGGGCTGGCACAAACGCCTTTCCCGCAGCCATCCCGAGCCTTCGCTGGTCAGCAGGCCCTCGCCCAGAAACCAGCGGCTGTTCTGGATTACTTTGTCTTTGGCGAAATTCTGCGATTGCGAAACCAGCACGGACTCGATGAGGCTGGGGTGATTCAGAAAATACACCTCAATCCAGCCGGCGCGGTAGTAAAAGACATCGCCAAATTCACGCGCCCAGCGGGTAAAGACGGCCAGCGGATCGGGACTGAACAAAGGAAAATTGCCGATCAGGAATCGGAGCGGGGGCCCGGGGGGACGGCGCGCGACTGCAGGCATAAGAAGTCCGAGTGATCTCACCCTGATTTTACAGGCTCTTTTGCTTGGCGTTCCGCCAGGCGGCGCGGGCTTCTCTATAATGACTAGACTCAGAATGACTCCGCCCATGCTTCGTCCCGACTACAAGGAGTTTTCCCGCCTCGCCGGAGAGGCCACGCTGGTGCCGGTGGTGAAGTCAGTGGCGGCCGATTTGTTGACGCCGGTCTCCGCGTTCCTCGCGATCGCAGCGGATCAGCCCGACGCGTTCCTGCTCGAGTCTGTGGAGCGCGGCGAGCAGATCGGCCGCTACACTTTTCTGGGAGCGCGTCCCTACATGCAAGTACGCGCCCGGGGCCGCGACATCGTGTTACAGCGCGGCAAGCGCAGCGAGAAGCGCCAGGGAAGCGCGATTCAGGTCATCAAGGAGTTGCTGCGTCAGCATCGTCCCGCTTTAGTGCCGGGGTTACCGCCATTCACCGCGGGCGCGGTGGGCTACTTTGCTTATGACGCGGTACGTCAACTGGAGAATATCGGCGAGCATGCCAAGGACGATTTTTCGCTGCCCGACTGCATCCTGATGTTTTTCGACTGCTTGCTGGCCTTCGATCACCTGCGCCACCAGATCCACATTATTGCCACCGCCGATGTGTCGCGCGAGAGTCCGCGCCGGGCTTACGACCGGGCTGCGGCGGACATTGCTGTCCTGGAAAGGAAGCTGGCTGCGGGATTGCGACCGGCGCACTGGCACCCAACTTCGCATCCGGCGAGGAGCAAGTTGAAGGTACATTCGGGAACCAGCCGGCAACGATTCATCGATTCCGTTGAGCGGGCCAAGCAATACATTGCCGCGGGAGATATTTTTCAGGTGGTGCTTTCGCAGCGGCTGGATTTCACTCCGTCGGTTGCGCCCTTCGATGTGTATCGCGCCTTGCGCACGGTGAATCCTTCGCCTTACTTATATTTTCTGCGCATGGGAGACAGGCATGTGCTGGGCTCGTCCCCGGAGATGCTGGTGCGGGTGACTGGCAGCAAGCTGGAATACCGTCCGATTGCGGGGACGCATCCGCGCGGCCGCGACGAAACCGACGACCAGCGCCTGGAACAGCAGATGCTGCACGACGAGAAGGAACGCGCCGAACACGTGATGCTGGTCGACCTGGGACGCAACGATCTGGGACGGGTGAGCGAATACGGTTCGGTGAAAGTGAAAGACTTGATGTATGTAGAACGCTACTCGCACGTGATGCACATCGTTTCGGCGCTCGAAGGCAGGCTGCGTGGCGATCTGGATGCGCTCGATGCATTCGCGGCGTGTTTTCCGGCCGGCACGCTGAGCGGCGCGCCCAAGGTTCGCGCCATGCAGATTATCGAAGAGCTGGAACCGACGCGGCGCGGTATTTATGGTGGCTCAGTGCTGTATGCCGATTTCGCGGGGAATCTGGATTCCTGCATTGCTATCCGTACCATGCTGATGCAGGGCAAGAAAGCGTTCTTGCAGGCGGGAGCGGGGATTGTTGCGGATTCTGACCCGGCGCGGGAGTTTGAAGAGTGCATGAACAAGGCGCAGGCGGTGTTGCGGGCGGTGGAGGCGGCGCGGGGCGGGGGCTAAGGGGGTTGCGGTTCCACTGCTGCAGCCCGTCGAGCTTCGCTCGACCAGGGCGGGTCAGAGACCCGCCCCTACGTAGTTCGTGCCGGTCACCGCCTGCGCAAATTCCCGATGCAAGGATTAAACTAGAGATCAGGAAGGCAATTATCTATGAACAGTTTTGGCAGCCGCTCCGTCCTGCGTGTGGGAAGCAGGGAATACGAGATTTACCGTCTCCAGGCGCTGGACGAAAAGGGTATCTCCACCAGGCATCTTCCTTACTCGCTACGCATTCTGCTGGAAAATTTGCTGCGTACCGAAGACGGGCGCAACGTGACCGCGGATGACATTAAGGCGCTGGTTGCGTGGAACCGCAAATCGAAGCCGGACAAGGAAATTGCGTTTACACCCAGCCGGGTCCTGCTGCAGGACTTCACCGGAGTGCCGGCGGTAGTGGATCTGGCCGCCATGCGCGATGCCATGCAGCGGCTTTCGGGCGATCCGACTCTGATCAATCCGCTGCAGCCGGCGGAACTGGTCATCGATCACTCGGTGCAGGTGGACGAATTCGGTACGCCGCAATCCTTTCAGCTCAATGCCGAGCTCGAATTTGTCCGTAACAAAGAGCGCTACGCCTTCCTGCGCTGGGGACAAACCGCGTTTCGCAAGCTGGCGATTGTGCCACCCGATACCGGCATCGTGCACCAGGTGAATCTGGAATATCTGGCGCGTGTGGTCTTTGTGCAGGAACTGAATGGCCGGCGCTCGGCATATCCCGATACCCTGGTGGGCACTGATTCGCACACCACCATGATCAACGGTTTGGGAGTGCTGGGCTGGGGCGTGGGCGGGATCGAAGCCGAGGCCGCCATGCTGGGACAGCCCGTCTCCATGCTGATCCCGCAAGTCGTGGGCGTGAAGCTGACGGGCAAACTTCATGAAGGCGCTACTGCCACCGACCTCGTGCTCACCATCACCGAGATGCTGCGCACGCACGGCGTGGTGGGTAAGTTCGTGGAATATTTTGGCCCGGGATTGCCGGAGCTTTCGCTGGCGGACCGCGCCACGATCGGCAATATGTCTCCCGAGTACGGCGCCACCTGCGGCATTTTTCCAGTAGATAAAGAGAGTCTCACCTATCTGCGGCTAACCGGCCGTTCGGAAGAGCAGATTGCGCTGGTCGAGGCCTACTGCCGCGAGCAAGGCATGTTCCATGACGAGAAAACGCCCGACGCCGAGTATTCCGAATTGTTGACGCTTGATCTGAACACGGTCGAGTCGAGCCTCGCGGGGCCGAAGCGTCCGCAGGACCGGGTGACACTCTCGCAGGCGGGAGAGTCATTCCGGATCGCGCTGCCCTCGCTGTTAAAGCCGAAGTCTTCCGCGCATGTGGCGCCGCCCGCAGCGGTCGCTTCCGGCAGCGCGCCTCCGGGAAGCGTTTCCAAACAGGTGGATCGGTGGGAGCAGGAAGGAGGCAACCCCAGTGCGATCGGCGTGGACAACCACAAAGGTGAAGAGCACGTTCCTCCGGATGTGAAGAAGGCGCTTCGCCATGGCAGCGTGGTGATCGCCGCGATTACATCTTGTACGAACACCTCGAATCCCTCGGTGATGGTGGCCGCTGGCCTGCTCGCCAAGAAAGCGGTCGAGAAAGGATTGACGATCCCGCCATGGGTAAAGACTTCGCTGGCTCCAGGCTCGAAGGTGGTTCGCGATTATCTGGAAAAAGCCGGGCTGCTGCCTTATCTCGAAAAAATCAAGTTCCATATTGTCGGCTACGGATGTACCACCTGCATCGGAAATTCGGGGCCTCTACCCAAAGAAGTGTCGGAAGCGATCGACGAGAAAGATCTGGTCGTGGCTTCCGTGCTCTCGGGCAATCGCAATTTTGAAGGGCGTATCAACTCCGAAGTCCGCGCGAATTATCTGATGTCCCCGCCGCTTGTGGTGGCCTTCGCGCTGGCCGGGCGCATTGATCTTGACTTGCGGAAAGATCCTATTGGCAAGGGAAAAGATGGCCAGCAGGTGTATCTGGCCGACCTGTGGCCGCCGCAGCGCGAAGTGGAAGAAACCATTCGGAAATCCATCTCTTCCGACATGTTTATCCGCAGCTACGGCGAGGTCTATCACGGCGACGATCGCTGGCGCGCACTGCCCGTGCCCAAGGGCGAAACCTATGCCTGGGAAAAAGATTCCACCTACATTCGCCGCGCTCCTTATTTCGACGATATGTCGTTGCAACCTGCGCCGGTGGCAGACATTAGGCGGGCGCGCGTGCTGGCTGTGCTCGGCGATAGCGTGACCACCGACCACATTTCACCTGCAGGTTCGATCAAAAAAGACAGCCCGGCCGGGAAATATTTGATCGAGCACGGGGTAAAACCCGCCGATTTCAACTCCTACGGATCGCGGCGGGGCAATCATGAAGTCATGGTGCGCGGTACTTTTGCCAACGTGCGGTTGCGCAACAAGATGGTTCCCAATCTGGAAGGCGGATTCACGCGTCATCTGCCCGATGGAGCGGAGATGTCGATTTTCGTGGCTTCCGAAAAGTACATTGCGGAGGGCGTGCCGCTGGTGATCCTGGCCGGAAAAGAATACGGTTCCGGCTCCTCCCGTGACTGGGCCGCCAAAGGTCCGCGCCTGCTGGGCGTGCGCGCGGTGATCGCGGAAAGCTACGAGCGGATTCACCGCTCGAATCTGGTCGGTATGGGGATTCTGCCGCTGCAATTTTTGGCGGGAGAAAGCGCCCAGTCGCTGAGTCTGACGGGCGAAGAAGTCTTTCAAATTTCTGCGGTCAGTGACCTGGTCAGGAAGTTCGCTCCCGGCAAGCCGGTAAGAGTCAGCGCCGCCAGCGGAGGCAAGGTCAAAGAGTTCAACGCGCTGGTGCGAATCGACACGCCGCAGGAGGCGCAATACTACGCCAATGGCGGCATTCTACAGTTCGTGCTGCGCCAGTTGATCGCAAGCAAGCCGGCGCCTGTACACGCTTGATCCTTAGGGATTGCCCGGCCGAAATAGCTGGCCGCAGCGGCTTAAGCCGCGCTTCTTTCGGCGAGCTTCGACACGACTGAAGTCGTGCCCTTCCCAACTGGATCCAACTTTGAGTCCCATGACTGAGCTCGCGAACCGGGAGGGCACGAGTTCAACTCGTGGCCACGAACGTGGGTTCACCCTGAGGGCTTTCGCCCCTGAGTCAGCTTTTGCAGCCTGTACGATTCCGAGAGCCATCTATGCCGCTGCTTGAAATCCGAAACTTGACGAAAGTTTTTCCTCTGGGCGCGTCGATGTTTGGCGCTCGTGCCAAGGGGGAAGTCCGCGCCGTGGACGATATCTCGCTCGATATTCACGCCGGAGAGACTCTTGGCTTAGTGGGCGAATCGGGATCGGGGAAGAGCACGCTGGGGCGGCTGGCGTTGCGACTGATCGAGCCCAGCTCCGGCAGCCTGCGCTTTGAAGACCAAGACCTGGTCGCTGCCAGCCATCGTGAGATGCGTCACCTGCGGCGCGACATGCAGATCATCTTTCAGGACCCGTTCGGCTCGCTCGATCCCCGCATGAACGTGGAAGACATCATCAGTGAGCCGCTCGTGATTCATGAAGCGCTGAGCCTGACGGCACGCCGTACCCGGGTTTCTGAGTTGCTGCGCGCCGTCGGCCTCGACCCGTCAGTTTTGCCACGGTTCCCCCATGAATTCAGTGGTGGACAGCGACAGCGCATCGGAATCGCGCGCGCGCTCGCGTTGCGTCCTAAATTTATTGTGGCAGATGAGCCGGTGTCGGCGCTCGACGTCAGCGTGGGGGCTCAGATCGTGAATCTCCTGGCGCACCTGCAGCGCGAGTTTGGCCTGACGTATCTGTTCATCTCGCATTCCATGCCGGTGGTGCGCTATCTGGCCACTCGCATTGCAGTGATGTATCGGGGAACGATCGTCGAGGTTGGGGATACGCAACAGATTACGGAGCAGCCGCAGCATCCATACACACGCAGCCTGCTTGCAGCCACTCCAGAAATCGCAGTTTAGCGCGGGCACCACAGCCGCCAACCACTGCGGCAGTCCCCACCGGGCTCGTGGCTGGCGCTGCCCGTTGGGTTATCCTTGATTCGTTTTTGGAGGCTATATGAAATTGTGGCTTGCTGTACTCGCTTTATCCGCTTGCGCTTTCGCTCAACAGTCGAAGAATCCCGTGGCCGACGTGTTGCGCGATGCCCTCACCAGCCGGCAAAAGAACACGGTCGCGGCGATTGAAGAAATGCCCGCTGACAAGTTCGGCTTCAAGCCCACGCCCGAGCAGATGTCGTTTGGCCATTTGGCGGGACATATCGTTGAGGGTAACTATTTCTTTTGCGCCAAAGTTGGCGACGTCCCCCAGCCCAAGTTCGAACCGCTCCCGGAAACTGCCGCCAAGGATAAACTGGTTGAGGCAGTGAAGGCTTCGTTCGATTTTTGTGGTACCGCTCTGGCCAAAGCCGAAGATTCTAAGCTCGGTGACTCCATCAAGGATTTCGTCGGCCATGATCGTCCCCGCGCGTGGGCTGCGCTGGCTCTTGCCAGCAGCTGGGCTGACCACTACGGTGCTGCCGCCATGTATCTCCGGCTGAACGGTCTGCTGCCGCCGACGGCGCAAAAGAAACCGGAAGAAATCAAGAAATGAAGGTTGAGCGCCCCGCCGGAGTGACTGCGGCGGCAGTTGCGTTTCTTCTGGCCGCCGCCTACCTGCTGGTGGTTGGACTTACCATGCTGGCCCGTCCCGGGCTGGTTTCGATGGCGGCAGGCGCGGAGTTGCTCGGCGGCCTCGAACTCGCCGGTCCTTACATGTTTCTGCTCATGGCGGCCCTGGGCGCGGTTGTCGCCCTCGGGCTCTGGCGCTTGCACAGATGGGCTCGGTGGCTCGCCATCCTTATCGCAATGATCGGCGTCGTGCTCTTGCTGCCCCGTGTTTCCAGCGCAATGTTGGATTTTCGAATCGCGAAGCTGGCTTGGGGCGGGCTGGGAACCATCGTGCGAGTGATGATCGTTGGGTATCTCTTGCAGGAGCCAGTGCGGGACGCGTTCACGGCGAAGTAGCGACTCAGGTCTCGGAGCTGGCCCGAACGGTGATACCTAAGTGTATATGTATCAATAGTTTACGCCCGCTAGCCCAACCGTGGAAAGATCGTCGCAGAGCAGCTAGTCAATTCCCGGCCGCGCGTCTGGTTTACGCCGCTTCATTATGCGGAGGACCCAGGCTATCGCGCAGCAAGTCTTCCATAAAAAAATGTCTGCTGCAGAGGCGCAACAGACGTATCGCCATCTCGAAAGAGACTACGCCGCTGGTTTATGGGCGGAAGTAGAAATGCCGGAGAGTGTGTTCGAGGTTTGCGCCGACCTGGCTCGCCGCCATGGGCGCCGCGTCTGGGCGTACGCACGCTGGACCGCTTGCACGTGGCTTGCGCTCTTCAGTTGAAGGCGGAACAATTTTGGACTTTCGACCAGCGGCAAGCGAAGTTGGCCAAAGCCGAGGGCTTGAAGACCTCGTAATCCCACTCGGATTGCTGGCCGAGAACGGAGACTCTACCTTTACGGATGTCGAGGTTTTCACCCGCGAGAGCTATAGAAGCAAGAGTCTTTCCGGGGTCACAATATCTGCGCGAGTTCCTGGAGCACGAGGTCGCCGTAGTCCGAATTCTTGATCGAGAACTCGGCCTGGTGGGCGACTGCATCAATATTCAGAAACACTTCCCCCTCGTCCTTCCCGTGCGAGAGAAAAATCTTCATCGCTGTCCAAGTGCCTTTCGGTCGGGCAGCAAAGCCTCCGTCGGCAGAACGGGTCTGATTCTCGCCCAGAATGACGTAGTCGAACGGCAGCACGTCGGTTTTACGGGCTTTCGTAGGCATGTGTTTCGCCTGCAGCGCCTTCTTCAGACCTTCGAGGAGAGGTATTGGGTTCGAGCCAGCTTCAGCCAGAAACCGTCCCTTCCCTGACAACGTCGGAAAACTCTTGTCGCTCGACTTCACCGAGGGATCTAATTCAATACGAAACCTGGTGGTGCCGCTTTCATCCGTATAGGTAGCCAGCCAATCCTGAGAACCCTCGGTGCCATGAGCGGGCAGGATATTTAGTAGCACAGCCCCGTCCGTGGGGCTATAAGGTTCGACAATACGTGGTTCTGAGTCTGTGGAATGTCGTTGACAACCGATGCTGACCGCAATCGCAATGCAGACGCAGAGTCGAAAGGCTGCGCGTTGGTTGGAACCAAATTCTGCAGCGCCGCCAAATTTCATTCCTCTTCTTCCTTCACATCCCCACGCGCCGCCTTCGCCTTCTCGACGATTTTCTCCTGGAGCAATCCGGGCACCGCGTCGTAATGATGCATTTCCATGTTGAAGCTGCCGCGGCCCTGGGTCATGGAGGTGAGATCTACGCCGTAGGTGAGCATCTCGGCCATCGGAACTTCGGCCTTTACGATGGTGGTGCCGCCTTTGTTGTCCATGCCCTGGATGCGTCCCCGGCGGCTGTTCAGGTCGCCCATGATGCTGCCAGCAAAATCGTCGGGCACGGTGATTTCGACCGCCATGACGGGTTCGAGCAGCGTGGGTTTGGCCTGCTCCATGGCTTTTCGGAATGCGATGCGGCCGGCCATCTGGAATGACATGTCATTCGAATCGACGTCGTGATACGAGCCGTCGTAAAGGATCACTCGGAAATCCACCATCGGATATCCCGCCAGATACCCCCGGGCGGCTGCGTCCTTGATTCCCTTTTCGATGGCGGGAATGTAGTTCTTAGGAATCGCACCGCCGAAGATGTCGTTGACGAATTCGAATTCGGCGCCGCGGGGCAGCGGTTCCATCTTGATCTTGCAATCGCCGTATTGTCCGTGCCCGCCGGTTTGCTTCTTGTGCTTGCCCTGGACGTCGGCTTTGCCGCGAATGGTCTCCCGGTACGGCACCTTCGGCGCTTTCAGAACGACTTCCGTGTGGTACCGCTTCTTCATCTTGGAGACGACCACCTCAATGTGCTGCTGGCCGGTGCCTGCGATCAGGAACTCTTTGGTCTGGGGATCGCGGAAGAAGCGCAACATGGCGTCTTCCTCCATCAGCTTGTGAATGCCGGGGCCCAGCTTGTCCTCGTCTGCGCGGCTCTTGGGCTCGATAGCGAAAGTGATAGCGGGCTCGGGCAGCTTGACCCGCGGATACTGGATGGGAGCTGACTTGTCGCCCAGGGTGTCGCCGGTGAGAGTGTCTTTCAATTTAGCCACCGCTCCAATATCGCCGGCATGCAGCTCCGTCACGGGCACTGCAGTTTTTCCCTGCATGATCGAAATGTGCGCCAGCTTTTCCTGTGAGCCGCGGCTGAAATTCAGCACGGTGGCATCATTTTTCAGTACGCCGGAAAAGACTTTGAAATAGGAAATCCGTCCTGCGAAGGGGTCAGACACCGTCTTGAAAACATAAAGTGACACGGGCTCGGCATCGGTCTCATGCCGCCGTGGCGGTTCGCCGTTGCTGGACGATGCTGGGTCGCCCTGCACCCACTCATGCTCTGAAGGCGCAGGAGTGTAGTCGACGATGAAATCCATGACCCGGTCGGCGCCAATGTTGCCCAGACCGGAGCCGAAGATTACAGGGAAAATCTTGTCCTCGCGGATGGCGTTGTGCAGCGCCGGGATGAGGTCTTCTTCCGGGATGGTTCCCTTTTCGAAAAATTCTTCCAGCAGGGCATCATTGCCTTCGGCCACCAGTTCCACCAGTTTTTCGTGCTGGGCCTGGACTTCGTCTTTCATGTCGGAGGGAACCTCGGTTTCTTTGCCCTTGCCGTTGCCGCCCAGCTCATAGGTGTAGGCCTTCATGGTGACCAGATCGACTACGCCGCGGAAGTTCTTTTCTTTTCCGATGGGCAGCTCCAGTGGGATCACAGATCGACCGAAGGCATGGGTCAGAGATTCCAGGACGCGTTCGGCGTCGGCGCGGTCGCGATCCATGCGGCTGGCCACGATCAGGCGCGGCGTCTGAAATTCTTCGCAGTAGTTCCACACTCGCTGGGTGACCACCTCCACACCGGCGACGCCGTCCACGACGACGATGGCCGCGTCCACCACCGGCAGCACCAGCTTGGCTTCGTGGACGAACATGTTGAAGCCGGGAGTGTCCACGATATTGATTTTGGTTTTGCCCCATTCCACGTGGGCCAGGCTGGCGGAGATGGACATCTTGCGCGCGATTTCTTCCTCGTCGTAATCGGTCGGTGCGGTGCCATCGTCTACGCGGCCAAGGCGCTGGTTCGCACCTGCTGCGTACAGCATGGCGGAAACCAGCGAGGTCTTGCCTGCGTGTCCGTGCCCAATCACCGCTACATTCCGGATGTTCGCGCCTTCGTAAGCCTTCACGGGTTCGCTCCTTGAGAAAGAGGGGGGCTCATATGAGACTCGAATATGAGACTCGAAGAAGAGGACAACTTATAGACCGAAGCCCTGTAGCCTGTCAAAACGCTAGGATGCTACCACAGCGGAATTTGGCCGCTCAAGGGAGTTTGGACCGGGGCGGTGGTGCAGTACTATGGAGTGTATCGTCCTGAAATCCTGCTTCAAGGGTCAGTGCTATAGCTCAGGCTGAACCGTCTCCCCGAATCTTCGACCGAGGTCTCTGAGATACGCTTCCATCGTGGCCGTGTAACCCAGAAAGAATCGCGCTACGAAACGAAAGATCGGATTTCGGATCTCGCCGTCTTCCGTAATTCGCAGAGTACTAACCATCTGCGTCCGAAACTTCCATGGTCCAGGTTCCTCCGAACGGCAACTTGGGGTCAGCAAGGCGCCCCACGCAACCTCGAGGCGGGTCCCATTCCACCGTCTCCATGGGCAGAATGGGGCCGCGGTGGTCGCATTCGCGGTGTGCCGGCAGACCGCTGCTCGAAGGCATCTGTTCGACGCGTGCCACTTCCGATCGCCATTCTGGAAATTTTTGATAGTCGGTGATGGTCTGCCAGATGGCCGCCGGAGATTGGTGAAAGCGGGCGATCCGTGTGGCCCCTGTGCTTCTTGGGTATAAACATTCCGATTTGCAACCACCGCAACTACGATCGACAACCGCGCCGCTAGCAAATAATAGCCATTTCATCGCTGGACCTCGAGAGTTTGCCGCATTTCGCGGGGTCTTATTCATGTCCCGAAGCGGTTTTAAGAACTTAATGCAGCCGACTCCAGCCACCGAGTGCGATTACTTTTTTGGTTTTAGCGTGCCAGCCACCAGGAAAGCTCCGCCGCTCATGGCCAGAGCTACGAAGGCGCTCGTCCACTCGTTTCCGTTATGCGGAGCTGCAACGACCCTGGGCAAATGAAGAATGAGCACCCACAAACAACATGATCCCCAACAACGTTGAGGCCAAGCGTGCGTTCATCTCAGTAGCAATCGAAACCGCGGCAGCGACGAAGGCGACGCCGACAAAATATGCCCAGAACAGATGTCCCAGAATCCAGGAGGGGACCAGGGTTGCCACGAAGCCGGCATACAGGAAGTGCTGAACGCCGAATACCACCAATGGAATGGCAAACAGGAGCCGGCCCAGCTTGATCGTCGGGTGCGTCCCGGCCAGGACCAAAGACGTGCCGCACATCGCGAGCAATTCGAAGCCGCTTGTCCACGGGCCCGGATCGTGAGGATTTGCGGCTAGCTTTGGCGCATAGACCAACAGCACGCGCAGGAGGATCGTGATTGCCAGCAGTATCGCTGCGCAACGGCTTTGAATGTTGGTCGCGATGCTCGCTGCGACGGCGACTGAAACAATCGCGGTGAAGTATGCCCAAAACGGATGTGCCGGAGTCCACGGAGGGCCGGAACCTGGTCCCGCCGCGAACCGGGCATAGATTAAGGATTGAACGCCGAATGCCGCCATCGAAATGGCAAAAAATACGCGACCAAGTTTGCTCAACTTCCCCATAATGTTGTTGGCCTGCCTGGCTTCAGTTAGGTTAACCGCGATTCACCTTACCACTTCTCAAAAATCACGAACACCGCCGCCACGAGCAGGGCAAAACCCAAAATGTAGTTCCACCTGATTTGTTCGTCCAGGTACAGGACCGATGAAGACCGAGAACACGGTCAGAGTTATGACTTCCTGAATCGTCTTAAGTTGGACCGCGCTGAATTCGTAAGACCCGATGCGATTTGCCGGAACCTGAAAACAGGACTCGAAGAATGCTATGCCCCAACTGATGACGATAACTTTGAACCAGGGCGCCTGCCGGTGCTTCAAATGACCGTACCCGGCGAAAGTCATGAAAATGTTTGAAATGGTGAGCAGGACGATCGTGGTCATAGTCGCTATGCTGCCTCACAAGGCAATGTCATTTCCAGTGGTAGCCGGGCAAATGGACACTTCCCGATGGGCGGTACTCCCGGTAGGCTTGAGGCGCAACATCGCGACGCCTTGGGTCCCTGCACTCACCGCGCAAGCGCGGCGCGAGCCGCGCTCGGGATGACACTTGCCCCTCGGGTTCCGGTCTTGCGTCGATCCACCAGCCCCAGACACTACCGTAACCGCCGTAACCGGGAAATACTTGCGCACTGGCCTGGTGTCCCCTATGCTGGTGCCGAGAGGTTCGGTCCACGAACTGCCGAGCCAAGGCCTTCTAAGCTAGCCATGTACCGCCTGACCGCCAGATTGTTGCTTGCGCTGCTGCTTGCGGGCATCTTTGTGCCGGTAGCCTTGGCGATCTCTGCTCCCGTGCCGCATGCCTGCTGTCTCCGGAAGCCGATGCACGATCGCGGCTTCGGTAGTCCTGAAATACAGGCGGTGGGCGGTCAAAATCACAATTGCTGTCCTCCGGTGACGACCGCCCATTGGGCTGAAATGGGATCGGGAATTGCCTCGAATATCCAGCCGCTTCTGGCGTCGCTGTCGCCCGACTCGCATCCGCTTCGACTCAGCCATCAGGTGAACACTCTTCGGCCCGTCCGCGGACCCCCCGCTTCGTTGACAAACCTGCTCTGACTTTTACACCTGGATTCTTTGCATCGGGTTGCTTCCGGGCTGCTCTGCGCTTCCCTTTCGGGGGAGATTCGGCCCGCAGGCCTTCAGAGCTCGCGTCTTCGGACGCAAGGAGGACCGCACGGATGCGGTTCCTGGCCAGCGCTAGGCATACGGGACTGGGGAAAACATGACTTACAAAACACGGAGAGTGCTGATTGCGATCGGACTGCTGCTGAGCAGCCTGGCCGCGTTTGCCACCATCTTCGGCACGGTCAGTGGTCTTATTCACGACCCGCAGCATCGTTCGGTGCAGGGGGCGCAGGTCACGCTGCGCGCCGCCAACTCGGCCTGGGCGAAGTCCGTCATCAGTGACGACGCCGGCGAATTTCATTTCGACACCGTACCTCTGGGCGAGTACACGGTAAAGGTCGACGTTGCCGGGTTCACTTCGCAAGAACAGAAACTCGTCCTCGGCTCGGGCCGCGATGCCCGCACCCACTTTTCGCTCTCGGTTGCTCAAGCCAAAGAGACGGTCGAAGTCAAGGACGCCGCGGTGGCGATCAATCCCGAATCCTCGGCCACCGCCACCCTGATAAGCCGGCGGCAGATTGCGGAAACTCCGGGCGCCGATCAGACCAACAGCTTGAACATGATCACCAACTACGTCCCCGGGGCATACCTGGTCCACGATCAGATTCACATGCGCGGCGGACATCAGATCTCGTGGCTGATTGACGGCGTTCCCGTCCCTAATACGAATATTGCTTCGAACGTTGGTCCCCAGTTCGATCCCAAGGACATCGACTACCTCGAAGTGCAGCGCGGAGGCTACTCAGCCGAATACGGCGATCGCACCTACGGGGTGTTTAACGTAGTTACGCGCTCCGGGTTCGAGCGCGATCGCCAGGCTGAGCTGGTGACCAGCTATGGCAGCTTTAACCGCACCGAGGATCAGATCAGTTTTGGCGACCACACCGACCGCTTTGCATACTACGGCAGCGTTTCCGGCAATCGCACCGATCTGGGACTGGAAACCGGAAGTCCCGAAGTACTGCACGATTTGGGCGCCGGGCTGAGCGGATTCACGTCTCTGACCTTTAACCAGACTCCGAAAGACCAGCTTCGACTGGTGGCTTCCGCCCGCGGCGACCACTATCAGGTCCCCAACGAGCCCGACCAGCAGACCACCGGCATTCGCGATGCGGAAGATGAGCACGATGACCTGGTCAATTTTTCCTGGCTGCACATCGTCGACCCGTTGACGGTACTGACCGTTTCGCCCTTCTACCACTTCAACCGCGCCCACTACGTTGGCGGTTATCTGGGCCAGCCCGATCCTGACCTGGTAATTCCCCAGGATGACCGGGGCTCGAACTACTTGGGGGGAGTGGTTTCACTGGCCGTCAATCACGGGAAGCACAATGTTCACGCCGGTTTCCAGGTCTTCGGGGCGCGCGACAATCAGCTCTTTGGAATTGTCACCAGCGATGGCAGCAATCCACCCCTGAGGCAACGCGAGATGGTTTGGGGAAATGTGGAAGCACTGTTTCTGGAAGATCAGTACAAGCTCACCAGCTGGCTGACCCTCAACGGTGGAGTGCGGCTAACCCATTTCGGCTCGACCATCAGCGAAAATGCAGTCGATCCACGGATTGGGGCCGCCATCCGTGTGCCCCATCTCAACTGGGTCCTGCGCGGATTCTACGGACGCTACTATCAGGCTCCGCCGCTGCTCACGGTGAATGGCCCCCTGCTCGGGCAAGCCGCCCAGCAGGGATTTGGCTTCCTGCCGCTGCGGGGCGAACGCGATGAGCAACACGAATTCGGACTCACGATTCCTCTGGCGGGCTGGACCTTCGACGTTTCCAACTTCCGCACCGGCGCCAGAAACTTCTTCGATCACGCCGTTCTGAGTAATTCCAACATCTTCTTCCCGCTCACCATCGATCGTGCCCGCATTCGCGGCTGGGAGGCCACCGCGAACTCGCCCCGCATCGCGGGACGCGCTCAGTTTCACGCTGCGTATTCCCATCAATACGCGGAAGGCGCCGGTGCCGTTACCGGCGGCCTCACTGATTTCACGCCGCCGGACGCAGGTTATTTCTTTCTCGACCACGACCAGCGCAACACGCTCTCCACCGGCGTGAATCTCGCATTGCCCTGGCGAATTTGGACGGACTTCAACGCCAATTACGCTACAGGATTTGTCGACGGCCAAGGGCCTGAGCATCTGCCCGCACATGAAACCTTTGACTTGTCGATTGGGAAATCGTTCGGCGAAAACTGGGATGTGCGCCTGAGCGGGCTCAACCTGTCCAACCAGCGCTACCTGCTGGACCACAGCAATACTTTCGGTGGGACACACTTCGTGAACCCCCGCGAAATTTCAGTCCAGGTGAAATACAGGTTTCACTTCTAGAAGCCGGACCTCGGACCTCGGGCATCGGATCTCAGCCCTCGACCCGTCGGGCCTCCGTTTTAGGGCCAAGGCCAGAGTCCGACACACCTGCGGTACGAACAGAGAGAGAGACTACTGATGAGAATCGTTCTGGTTTTACTGACTGTACTTGGTATTACGGCTTCCGCGCTGGCTTTGCGCGAACACTACCGGACGGACACGTCGCCCTGCAGCATCAACGAGAAGTGGGACTGTGGGATCGTGAACCACAGTCCCTATGCCGTACTCTGGGGCATTCCGGTCGCGATCATTGGGATCGCAGGTTATCTGCTGCTCGGGACACTGGCACTGAAGCGCTGGTATAGCATTTTGTTGCCCGTGTCGTTGGCCGGACTCGCGTTCTCTCTCTACCTTGCCCACATCGAGAAGGACGTTCTTGGGGTGTGGTGCGTTTACTGTGTGGCATCCCTCGGCGTGATTTCTGCTTTTACCGCGCTGGTGGTGGGGACGGTGGTGAAGCGCGTTCATAGTTAGCCTTGCGCACCGATCTTCTTCAGCGCTGCCAACAGTTCTTCGTTATTCGGCGCCTGGTCCAGCGGATATACCTTGGCGAACACGATCTTCCCCTTCTTGTCCACGATGAACACGGCACGTTCAGAAATGCCAGGGAACGGCTGCTCCCTGCGCAGAATTCCGAATTGTTCGGAGACCTGGCCGTGAGGATAAAAATCCGCGCACATGGGCGTGTGCATCATTCCGATTTCTTTCTTTTGCCAGGCAATCTTGCTGGGAATGGAATCCACGCTGATGTCGACGACTTGGGCGTCCAGGCCCGCGAACTTGTCGCGGTCGGTGTCGAAGGCCGGCACCTGGGCCGCGCAAGTCGGGGTCCAATCCAGCGGATGGAAGCTCACCACCACGTTCTTCTTGCCCTGGAAATCACTGAGCTTTATCGTCCTGTGCCGCTCGCCTTCGACCGCCGGCAACTCAAAATCCGGGGCCGTGTCTCCGACCTTCAGGGGCATGGCTTTCTCCTACATTCCGTATGTTAACCGAACCAGTTGGGCGGCAACGCGGGCGGGTCTCGTCCGACTTTCCCTCGCAGTACTAGAGGCGATTCATCAAAATTAACATTGCTTTAACACTTCCCGAACCTCTGCCGATTAATATTTCCCGATGCCCCAGGAGCCTCTCGTCGTCGAAGATATCCCCGGCCCCAAAGATGGACAGCGCATTCTCCGCTTGACCGGGCGGTTGACCATGAGCACGCTGTTCGATTTTCAATCCAGAGTTCGCACCGATACCTCACACGTGCTGATGCTGGATTTCACCAACGTTCCCTACGTAGATTCCGCCGGAATTGGCGCGTTGGTCGGCGCCTACGTCACCCATCAGAAGGACGGCCGTAGCTTATATTTGATCGGAGTGAACGAACGGGTCCAAAACGCCCTCAAGGTCACTCGTGTGGAACAATTCTTCCGCTTTGTCGATTCGTTGACGGCAGCGGAGCAGGCGATCAACGCCTAGAGAATCCAATCCATCGCTAGGGTTTATCATGACATATGGTTCCCCGGCTGCTTGCTATTCTTTTGGTCCTCTCGACCGTTTCGTTCGCTGGAATTACAGATGATGTGCGGGAAACTTTGGCGCGGAACAACGTTTCCGCTGCCCAAGCGGAACTGCAGACTTATCGCAGGCAACAGGGTGTAACCCCAGACTACGTAGAAGCGCTTTCGTGGATGGCACGGGCCACTCTCCTGTCTCACCAGCTTGATCGCGCCGACAGCTACGCCAGGCAGACGGAAAGCCTGTCCCGCCAGCTGCTCGTGAAACGTCCGCTGGATGCGGAGCCGCACTTGCCCACCGCTCTGGGAGCCGCGCTTGAAGTCCAGGCCCAGGTGCTGGCTGCGCGGGGAGAGACAGCCCAGGCCGTCACTCTGCTCCGCCGCGGCGTGGTGACCTATCGGAATACTTCCATCCGTGCCCGGCTTCAGAAGAATCTCAATGTTCTTGGACTTGCGGGACAGACGGCGCCTCCTTTAAAGATTGCGCAGTACCTGGGCCCGAAACCGGCGCCTCTTTCCCAGCTCCACGGCTCTCCTGTCCTGCTTTTCTTCTGGGCGCACTGGTGCGGAGACTGCAAGGCCGAAGGCCCGGTAATCGCCCAGTTGAGCTCCGAGTTCGGTTCCCACGGTCTCATGCTGCTCGCGCCCACGCAGCTCTACGGTTACGCGGCGCAGGGAGAAGATGCCCCGCCGAAGGATGAGCTTCCCTACATCGAGCGGGTTTGGCGGCACTTCTATCCCAGACTGCAGGGCGTTCCCGTCCCGGTCAGCAAAGAGAACTTCGATCTCTATGGAGCCAGCACTACGCCGACGCTGGTTTTGCTCGATCGCGCAGGCCGCGTCGCGCTGTACCATCCCGGCGTCATGCCCTATGAAGAACTGCGGACCGCCATCGAGAAAGTAGTTCACTAAATCAAAATCTGAGAACCGGTATTTTCTTTCAGATTTAACACCAGGCCACCCAACAATCTGCAGTTTCAGATTTCCCCCGCCGACATCTACAATCGGCATCGCATGGATGACGCCCGCATCGCTGAGCTGCTCGCACCCTTCCTGGACGAGAGCCCCCAGGGAGAAAGTCATGAGCGAGGTGGTGGGGCCAGCGGTGCTGCTGTTCTCTGCCCGGCCCAGCTGCGAAACATATCGATGTATATCGATTTACTGCAGCGTTGGAACGCTCGCATCAATCTCACCGCGGTGCGCGAACCGGAGGAAATCGTCACCCGCCACTTTGGTGAGTCTCTTTTTGCAGCCCGACACTTGTTTCCTAAGCAAGGCGCTGGGACGATGGCCGTGGGAACCGGTCCGTGTTCGTCGGTTACCCCGCACGTGATTGACGTTGGTTCCGGAGCCGGCTTTCCGGGCCTGCCCATCAAGATATGGGCTCCACAGGTGAGCTTGACGTTGATCGAGTCGAACCAGAAGAAGACCACATTCCTGCGGGAGGTCGTCCGCAGCCTCGCGTTGACCGGCGTCGACGTATTCACCGGACGCGCCGCCGCTTTTCCGGGGTTAAAGGGGGACATTGTTATGCTTCGCGCCGTCGAGCGCTTTGAGTCGATCCTTCCGGTGGCTGCGGATCTGGCAGGCTCTCCCGGGTGCCTGGCCATCATGATGGGAGAGGCTCAATTAAAAATGGTTCGTGAACTGGTGTCGACTCTGCGATGGGCTAAGCCAGTCAGACTACCGATGTCAGCCAATCGCGTGCTGATCATCGGAAGGCATGAACCAGAATCGTTAGCATAGGGGAGGGATGCGGAACGAAACTGTGCCCAACTGCTCCAAATTAGTCTTGTTCAATAAGCCCAGCACGTCGATCAGCGATTCATAGTGAGAAATACAGTATTTGCTCGACATACCTGGCTGATGGTTACCAAACTGTTAAATATTAGCGTACCAATTAAGTAAAAGTGGTAATAATTGTCAATTTACTTTTGATTTTTATTAATAGTACCCTTAGATATCGATGAAGTGGGAAGCTACTCTACTCCTGGCGATGTATATGGTAAAGTGCCGGTACCGTCCAGTCGACTAGCCATACCGGTTGAGAGAAATCCTGGAGATCTGTGTTCCACGTGGAACATTCGTCCTTGGAACATTGCGGTGAGCAGTCCGATTGGCACATGAGGGATTTCCAGCGAAAATCCTAATTCAGTCAATCTGTACCGCGACATAGCTACTGCGCCATCTAGGAATGTTGCCGAGTCAGGGCTCGGCTCGGACGGGTCACAGCCCCGTCCCCACATGGTCCGTGGCGTTTACCCCGTCGTGTTGCCATTAATCCAGCCTGATGTTCCACGTGTAACAATTAACCATGAGACCCTGGGCCGGAAGTCGGGTATTGCGTTTCACAGCGAACACTCCTGTGGAAACGTGTTGCGTGATGGTCCGCAACTCTTATCTTTTAAACGCACCGATGCGGTTCGCGAATTTGCACCAAAATACGTCATTGCAATGGAGCGTTGGTTCGGCCTATCCTGCGAACATCTCTGGGTTCTCCTTCAACTAAATGGGACGCA
>CATPBJ010000049.1 GCA_955652395.1 uncultured Terriglobales bacterium
GCCTGAAGTGAGTCTGCTGCATGGTTCTTTCGCGGAGATTGGAGAGCGGCTCCAGCCGGCGTCAGCCGACGGACTGCTGGCAGATCTCGGCGTAAGCAGCCTCCAGTTGGACACGCCATCGCGGGGCTTTAGTTTTCAGGCGGAAGGCGCGCTCGACATGCGAATGAATCCGCAAGCCGGGCCCACCGCCGAACAAGTGGTAAACCAGGCCGACGAGGTCACACTCGCCAACCTGATTTACGAATTCGGTGAGGAAAGGAGGTCGCGGAGAATCGCCAGAGCCATTGTCCGGTCGCGGCCAATACGTACACCTGCGGAACTTGCAGATGTGGTATCGGCCGCGGCCTGGCCAATGAATAAGGCGGAAAGAAGAATTCATCCCGCGACGCGAACTTTCCAGGCACTCCGAATCTTCGTAAACCACGAATTGGACGACCTGCGGGCGCTGCTGCAGGCAGCCCCGCGGGTGCTGAGACCGGGCGGAAGGATAGTGATCATCAGTTTCCACTCGCTGGAGGACCGCATCGTCAAGGATGCCTTCCGCGAAGAAGCGAAGCAGGGTCACTACAAGTTGCTGACGAAAAAGCCAGTGACCGCCGGGGAAGAAGAGATTGATCGCAATCCGCGCTCGCGCAGCGCCAAGATGCGGGCGGCGAAAAGAGTTTAAGCGAGGCGGGTTTTCGACCCGCCCGGACGGGTCAGAGACCCGTCCCCACATGGTTCGTGGCGCGACAAAGTTTATCCCGGAAAACCTGCCGGGAACCCGGTACGGACGCGAGTACGCGCCGGGGTGAAATTAGTAACGAAGTTTCCGGAACGGCATCGCCTCTCCATAACAAGGGCGAAACACAACTCTCTACCTTCTTCCGGTGCCGTCCCGGAGAGATGGAAGGTAGAACGGAGGCCACAGATGTATACGGGAACATTGATCGACCAGTTGATTGCCACAGTGGAGCGAACTGAAGCCCGAACCGCAGCCCGGGTGGACAGGCGCTTGCTCGACACGCGCTCCCAGGAAGAAAGACTCGCCTACTGGTATGCGGTTGCGCAACAGGAAGTTGCCCAATTCGAATCCAGTCTGGCCGGAGTGGCATAAATGGCAGCGGCACAGTGCGCAGCTCCGACCATGCGGCGTAAACGTAGCTGGACCGGAACTCCGGAAATCTACTTTGCCAAGCCCATTGATAATTCGAGGCTGGTTAAAGTGGAGAACCGGCAGCGAAGCCGTGAGATGAAGCAATTTGGAGTTGCCCTAAGCTGCCTGTTTCTGCTGGTGATGACTTTTGCCTGGCAGCATTTCAAAGCCATCGAGTATGGCTACAAGATTGAGACCTTGCGAGTGCAGCGCGACGGACTGGCCGAGATGAACCGGGCCCTGCGGCTGGAGGAAGCCTCGCTGCGCGATCCTGAGCGCATTGACACTCTGGCGCGGAAGCTGGGACTGCAATCCCCGCAGCCCGGCCAGGTGATGCATATGGATACGGTTGCGCCGGACGCCGCAACTCCGGTGCTGGCCAGCGTGACCCCGGTCGCGATGGATTCGGCACGATAGAAAAAGGGCCGAGTCTCGCTCGGCCAGGACGGGTCACCAGCCCGGCCGCATGAACTTTATTTGGCGGCTCCCTGCATAGTGGGCCGCCATGTTTGTCTAAGGGGCTTGGACAACCGTGGCGACGAGCACACCCCGCAACCGCGCGAATAAAAGACTCTACCTGCTGGGCGCAATCCTGGTGCTCTGGGCCGGCACAATCAGCCTGCGCCTGGTCTATCTGCAAATCTTCCGGTATGGCGACTTCGAGCAGAGAGCTCAGCGCCAGCAGCAACGCACCACGGAAGTTGCAGCCAAGCGGGGAATCATCTACGACCGCGCCGGCCGCGAGCTGGCGATGTCCGTCTCGGTGGATTCCGTATTCGCAGTGCCCGCTGACATCCCTGACCTGGCGGGAACCATATCTCTGGTCGCGCGCATCACGAGGGCCGATCCTCGGGAACTGCTGGCCAAATGCCAGACCGCTCGCACCTTCTGCTGGGTCGCACGCAAGGCCGATGCCGAAACCGCCGACCGCATTCGAGCCATGAATCTGCGCGGCATCTATTTTCAGAAAGAATCCAAACGCTTCTACCCTAAACGTGAACTGGCGGCGCAGGTGCTGGGCTACGTGGGCATGGACGACGAAGGCCTGAGCGGAATTGAACGCGCGGATGATGACGACCTGCGGGGCAAGCCCGGCCGCATGCTGATCTCGGTAGACGCCCGGCGCAAGTGGTTCGGCAGCGTGGAGAAGCAGCCGGACCCGGGTGAGAACGTCGTTCTGACCATCGACGAAAAGATCCAGTACATCGCGGAGCGCGAGCTGGAAACTGCGATGCAGCAGACTCATGCCGAGTCAGGCACGGTGGTCGTGCAAAATCCTAAGACTGGAGAAATCCTGGCGCTGGCCAATCGGCCGACGTTCAATCCCAACCTGGCCCGCGACATCACCCCGCAAAAATTGAAAGACCACGCGGTCAGCGACGTGTACGAGCCCGGGTCGACCTTCAAGCTGGTTACCATTGCGGCGGCGCTGGAAGAAAAATTAACCCGTCCCGATGAAGTGTTTGACTGCCAGATGGGATCGATCGTCATCAATGGTATGCGGATTCGCGACAGCAAGCCTCACGGTCTGCTTTCGGTGGCAGGCATCCTGGCCGAATCGAGCGATGTGGGAGCCATTAAGATCGCGCTACGCCTGGGAGAAGAAAGATTTTACAAGTACATTCGCGCCTTTGGTTTTGGGCAGCAGACGGGCATCGAAGTGCCAGGCGAGACTCGTGGTTTGGCCAAGCCTTTGAATCGCTGGTCAAAGGTCTCTATCGGCGCGATCTCCATGGGGCAGGAGATCGGAGTAACTCCGCTGCAACTGGTGGCTATGGTTTCCACTATTGCCAACGATGGTGTCTGGACTGCGCCACGAATCATTGCGGGAACCACTGCGCCGCAGAGCACTCCACAGATGGTCGCCTTTCATCCGGGAGTACAACGTCGGGTGATTTCTCCGATGACCGTAGCCCAAATGAAGCAGATGATGCAAGGCGTGGTCCTGCACGGCACCGGGAAGAAAGCCATTCTCGAAGGCTACAGCTCGGCGGGAAAGACTGGAACGGCGCAAAAAATTGATCCCGCTACCCACACCTATTCGCATACCAAGTACGTGGGTTCGTTTGCCGGATTTGCTCCGATCAACGACCCAGCCATCACGGTCGCGGTTATTTTGGATTCCGCGGTCGGGTTGCATCAAGGCGGACAAGTTTCGGCGCCTGTGTTCCAGCGCGTCGCGCAGCAGGTTCTCGAATACCTGCACACTCCCCACGACGTCGAGCTGCCACCCAGCCGCCAGGTGCTCATGGCGGAGCGACACGTGAAAGACCAGGACGTCGAAGAAGGATCGCCAGACCGCCTCGGAGACAGTCTGGAAGCAGTCGACTCAACGCCAGCAGATTCGACTCCCCAGCCGACCAGTGCCTCCGTGAAGCCCGCGCCCGGCGTACCCGCCAGTGTGGTTGTGCCCGCAGCGATGCGCGAGTCTGAACTGGCCGCGCCCGTTCCAGAGCAAGAACAAACTGCGATGTCCGAAGACAAACCGGCAGGATCGCCGGCTTACCTTCCAACCAGCGGTACGGTCGTGTTGGACGTCGAGCAGGGCGGAATAGTAGTTCCATCGTTCCTGGGCAAGAGCGTCAGGAGCGCGATAGAAATGGCCCAGGAAAACGGACTGGATCTGGATGCCATTGGTAGCGGCCTGGCTCGGCAGCAGTTTCCCGCGGCCGGATCACACGTCGCCTCAGGGTCGCAGGTGACAGTGAAGTTTGGACGCTGAAAGCTCTGCCTGCAAGGAAGTAACTGAAAAGATCGTCACGAAACTAATCGATCTGTGATCCTGAACGTTGTCAGAAGCCCACTTCACGGGCTTCACGCAGAGTCGACGGACCCTGGCAGCGCCGTTCTGCACGCAAATCTCAGGCATCATCTCTCCGACTGCATTTGCCCGGTAAGGCGCGGTGTGCGTGCAAGTCCAGCGGACTCTGCGGCGCTTAGTAAGACACTTGATTAGAGCAACTAGTGCACTAGAATCCAAAGCAATGACTTTCCTAGAACTCTTGTACGGCGTGGAAGTGCTTTCCCAAAGCGGAAACTCCGGGATTGGCGGGCTGGAATACGACTCGCGCCGGATCAAGCCGGGCGATGCTTTTGTCGCCATGCGCGGCGAATCGAGTGACGGAAACAAATTCATCGATCAGGCGATTTCTGCGGGTGGGGTCGCCATCGTTACCGATTCAGCGACCGAGAAACTCCGCCCGGGTGTGGCTTGGGCGCAAGTGCCCCACGGCCGCCGGGCGCTGGCGCGACTCAGCGCCAACTTTTACAAGAAGCCAGCCGAGCGGCTGGCGATCAGCGGTATCACCGGCACGAACGGGAAAAGTACGACTGTCTTCCTGCTCGAGTCGATCCTCGCCGCTGCTGGTCGCAAGAGCGCGCTGATCGGGACCATCGAATATCACGTTGTAGGAAAAACTCTGCCCGCTCCGCACACTACTCCCGAAGCGCTGGAACTGAATCGCATTCTGAACCAGGCTCTGGGCCTGGGCGCAACCGAAACGGTGATGGAAGTCTCCTCGCACGCGCTGGAGCAGCAGCGGGTTTATGGAATTCCGTTTGACGTCGCAGTCTTCACCAACCTGACTCGCGATCACCTGGACTATCACCGCACCATGGAAGAGTATTTTTCCTCCAAACAGGTTTTGTTCGGAGGTTGTGGCACCGAAGTGCCCCGCGCCGCCGTGCTCAACACCGACGACGAGTACGGCCAGAGGTTGGTGAAAATCAGCAGGAAGCGCGGTTCCGAAGTACTGACTTACGGATTGGCCAAAGGCGACTTCCACGCCGAGAAAGTCGAAATCACCCCGAGGGGGATCAGGTTTGATCTGATCACCCCGCAGGGAACTATTCCGTTGTTTTCTCCGCTCATCGGAAAAGTGAATGTATACAACATTCTGGCGGCGGCAGGCGTCGGGTATTCGCGGAACTGCAAGCCCGAAGAGATTGCACAAGGCGTCGCGGCCCTCACCCGCGTGCCGGGCCGCTTCGAACGTGTGGACTGCCAACAGCCCTTCACCGTGGTGGTCGACTACGCCCACACCGACGATGCTCTGCGAAACTTGACCGCGTTGGCGCGCGAATTCGTTCAACAAGCGGGGCAGAAGGGAAAGGTGATCACGGTTTTTGGCTGTGGCGGCGACCGGGACCGGGCCAAACGTCCGTTGATGGGCGAAGCCGCCGGACGGGGCAGCGATTTCGTAATCTTGACGTCCGACAATCCACGCAGCGAAGATCCACTTGCGATCATCAATGACGCCATGGTGGGGCTGCAACGCTCGGGCACGAAATACAAGACCGAGCCGGACCGCAAAGCGGCCATTGCCCTGGCTGTCCGCGAGGCGAACCCGGGAGATATGGTTCTCATTGCCGGTAAGGGTCACGAAAAAGTGCAGATTACACGGGACGGCTCGATTCCTTTTGACGATGTAGAGGTCGCGCAGAAAGTTTTGCGCGACGCCGGATACGACTGCAAGTCGTCGAACGCCGCCGCTGGAAAACGTGCATGAAACTCGCTCTTTCCAGGGTCGCCGAATTCCTTTCAGCCACCGGCGAATTCGATCACAAGGCGATTGCCCAGGCCTATTCGATCGATTCGCGCACGATCCAGCCCGGTGAGCTTTTCTTCGCGGTCAAGGGCGAGCGCAGGGATGGCCACGATTTTGTCCAGCAGGCGCTCGAGAAGGGCGCTGCGGCTGCGGTCGTCCGCAAGGACGAGCTGGCGCGTTATGCGGTGAAGACCCGGCTGCTGGCTGTGCAGGATACGCTGGTCGCTCTGCAAACGCTGGGCGCTGCAGTCCGCCGTTTGTGGGCGAAACCACTGATCGGCGTAACTGGATCGACCGGCAAAACCACCACGAAAGAGGCGATTGCCCACATCCTCTCTTCCCGTTTTCGCGTGCTGAAGTCGGAAGGCAACTTCAATAATCATTTCGGGCTGCCGCTGATGCTGCTGAAGATCGAGCCTGAACATGAGGCCGCCGTCGTCGAGATGGGCATGTCGCATCGGAGAGAAATTGCCGCGCTAGCCAAAATCGCCCAGCCCGAAATTGGCGTGGTCACCAACGTGGCCCCGGTCCACCTGGAGTTTTTCAAGTCGGTGGCCGAAATCGCGCGCGCAAAATATGAACTGATCGAATCCCTGCCTGCCTGGGGGACGGCGATCCTTAATGCCGACGACGAGTATGTTTCCCAGTTCGGCCGCGATTTTCATGGCAAAGTTGTGTGCTATGGCTTTCACCAATCCGCGGACGTTCGCGCAGAAAACATCGAATCACGCGGCGCCTTAGGCTCGGTCTTCGATCTCGTGGCCGGCGGCTGTCGCGAGCGAGCAACCCTGCACCTGGTGGGCACGCACAACGTCTATAACGCTCTGGCCGCGGTCGCGACCGTAATGGAACGCGGCCTGACCCCGTCCGAAGCCACCCGGGCGCTGGCGACTCTGGCTCCTGCGGACAAACGGGGGGCGGTCGTCCAACTGGGCAACATCACGGTCATCAACGATTGCTACAATTCCAATCCAACAGCCCTCGATGCCATGGTAGACACGCTGGCCGCCATGCCCGCGAATCGTCGCATCGTGGTTGCGGGTGAGATGCTGGAACTGGGACCGTCGGGTGAGGAGCTGCATCGCCGGTCAGGCCGGCACATGGCTCAGAAGGGGATCGACATATTAATAGGCGTGCAGGGCTTGGCGCAGCAAATGGTCGAGGCCGCAGGCCGTGCCGGCATCAAGGCAGAGTTTGTGGCCACGCCCGAAGAAGCCGGCGAGTGGCTGGCACGCGAGACCCGTGACGACGACGTGGTGCTGCTAAAAGCATCACGGGGAGTAAAACTGGAACGAGCTTTAGAAACCATCGTCAGTCGTCAGTCTTCAGTCGTCAGGAAATCAAAGACTGCTGATAACTAGTCCTGACGACTAAAGACCGACGACTGACGACGGAACGGAGGCTGATTGCTCTACTGGCTGCTGTACTTGAAACTGTTCCACTACTTTCCGCCATTTCGTATTTTCCGGTATTTGACGTTTCGTACAGCATTCGCCAGCCTGACCGCGCTTTTCACGGCACTCATCGTCGGCCCCATCGTCATCAACCGTCTGCGCGAATTTCAAATCGGACAGTTCATTCGCGAGGAAGGGCCCAAAGCCCATCAGAAAAAGGCCGGCACCCCGACCATGGGCGGTTTGCTGATTGCCATTTCCATCGTCGTTCCGACTCTGTTGTGGGCCGATCTGAGCAACCTCTTTATCTGGATTGCGGTTTTTGCCACCTGCGCCTTCGCGGCCATTGGATTCGCCGACGACTACATCAAGGTTGTGAACCGGAGGAATCTGGGCCTTACGTCAAAAGCCAAGATGGGCTTGCAGATTGCCGCAAGCATCCTGATTGCCGTGGCGTTGATCGCCATGGAAACCCGGGGCGCCTACTCGACCAAGCTGATGGTGCCTTTCATCAAGCAGTTTCACCCTGATCTGGTGATCGAAAAGCTGGTCAACAATCCTGCGCTGTGGCCCATGGCGTTTCTTCCTTTTGTCGCATTTGTCGTGCTGGTGATCGTGGGCTCGAGCAACGCTGTAAATCTCACCGACGGCCTGGACGGTCTAGCGATCGGCTGCACGGTCATCGCCGCCGGGGCGCTGGCCGTTCTCACCTACGTCAGCGGGCACGCCACCTTCGCGCAGTATCTCGAGCTGCAGCGCATGCCGCTGGCAGGGGAACTGACGATCTTTTGCGGAGCCATGGTCGGATCGGCCATCGGATTCCTGTGGTATAACGCCCACCCGGCCGAGGTCTTCATGGGGGACGTCGGTTCGCTGGCCCTGGGCGGCGCTATCGGGACTGTTGCCGTTATGATCAAGCAGGAACTACTCCTGCCTTTCATCGGCGGCATCTTTGTGATCGAAGCGCTGTCCGTGATTCTTCAAGTGGCATCCTACAAATTGAGGAAAAAACGCATCTTCAAAATGGCGCCGCTCCATCATCATTTCGAACTGCTGGGCTGGTCGGAATCAAAAATCATCGTGCGTTTCTGGATCGGTTCCCTGGTGTTTGCCCTGTTCGCCCTGACCACACTAAAGCTAAGATAACGTTTCACCCCGGAGACACGGAGGCACGGAGAAAAGCAGGTCTTTTTTTTGATGCGGACTGGATTGTCATCAAGGTTTGCCCTCCGTTTTTCCGTTATTCTGACTTTGCTCTGTGTCTCGGTGTCTCCTTGGTGAACGATAAGCCTGTGGATCTTGCCAACAAACGCGTTCTCGTCGTCGGCCTGGGCAAATCCGGCGTATCCTCTGCCTTGTTCTTACAGGCCCGAGGCGCGAAGGTCACGGTTTCGGACGCCAAGCCGCAAGATCAGCTGGGAGAAGAAATCCCGCTGCTTCTCGATCACGGCATTGCGGTCGAAACCGGCGGACACGGAGAACGCACGTTCCGAGGGCAGGATCTCATCGTGGTCAGCCCTGGCGTTCCGGTAGACTCACCGCCGCTGGTGCAGGCTCGTGCTGTGGGCGAGCCCGTGATCGGCGAGATTGAGCTGGCATCCCAGTTTTTGCCAAAGAACATCGTCGCCATTACCGGTTCCAACGGGAAGACTACGACTGCGACTTTGGCGGGTGAAATCGTCGCAGCCGGCGGTTTTCCGACCGCTGTCGGTGGCAATATCGGCACGCCGGCAATCTCCCTGGTCGAGCAGGCGAAAGCTGACACTGTCGTGGTGCTGGAGGTATCGAGTTTCCAGCTGGAGACGATCCAGACATTCCGTCCAAGAGTTGCGGTCGTGCTCAACATCACCCCGGATCACCTCGACCGCCACCGCACTTTCGAAGCCTACACCGATGCCAAGGCCCGCATTTTTGAGAATCAACAGCCCGAAGACTTCGCAGTCGTGAATGCAGACGACCATACCTGTGCCGGACTGGCCAGCCGGACGCGGGCGCAAGTCGTGTGGTTCAGCCGCAAGAAAGAGGTAAAGCAAGGCGCGTACGTCCGCGATGGCCGGATCCTTTTTCGCGATGCGCACGGGCAGCGTGAGATCATGCTGGCGTCTGAGATCCCTCTCAAGGGAGGCCATAACGTCGAAAACGTGCTGGCCGCGGTGTGCGTGGGCGTGTTAATGGGATGCGAGCCCGGACGGATCGGCAAAGCCGTCCGCGACTTCAAAGCTGTCGAGCACCGACTGGAATACGTCGCCACGATTCACGGCGTGGAGTATTTCAACGACTCCAAGGCCACCAACGTAGATGCCACTATCAAGGCCCTGGAATCGTTCCCGGCAAATGTCCACCTGATTCTCGGCGGCAAGGACAAAGGCAGCGACTACACGTTGCTCAACGATCTGTTGCGGCAGCGGGTCAAGCGCGTCTATACCATCGGCGCGGCAGCGGAAAAGATCGAGTCCCAAATCAAAGATGTGGAAGTCGACCACTCCGAGACCCTGGAAACAGCTCTGAGACGTGCATCGGCGACCGCCGCGGCGGGAGACGTGGTGCTGTTGGCCCCGGCCTGCGCCAGCTTCGACCAGTTCCAGAACTATGAGCACAGGGGCAGAGTATTTAAAGAAGTAGTACACACCCTGGCCGCAGAGGCCC
>CATPBJ010000050.1 GCA_955652395.1 uncultured Terriglobales bacterium
GATATCGACAGTAACCTACTTTATACAGGGTAATACAAATGGGAAGCAAGCCGAATTTGCGCAACTATCCCGCGTGGAATTACTTAAGGGAATTGCTTGGACTCTTACTCGAGCGCTCGCAGTAAACTACCGCTAGCCGCGGTTATTTTCCCTCGTCGGTGTGCCAACCCGGATTGGTCCACCGGCCGTGTTGCCAAACAAAGATTTCGAGGTGTTGCAGACTGTGGGATGGCTCTTTGGCGGGATCGCCGGCGGCCGCTGCCGCAGCGAGGCGCAATGTGGATGTGACTCCGATAGACCGCTACAGCCAGGGCAAAATGGCGCCGGAGGGACTACAGCTGGGATTTGCCGCGTTGGACGTGAAGGAGATCGGTCGCGGAGTTCGGGAATTCGCGATTGCGCTGGAGGGCGAGCAGAAGGCCTTTCGTCGCGGCTCGCAGAAGTCTCGTCGGTGAGTGATTCGCACGAAGCCCTGCAGAAAGATTCGGATCGAGCGAGCTGGCGTTCCCATGGCATCCAGGGGGCTAGAATGGTTGCGTTTTCCATTCCACCACCTCCAGGTGCCAGAGAGGTGCCCATGAAGCGTCGTGACTTCGTCAGGTCTTCCGTCTTCACCCTAAGCGGCGCACTGCTCTCGAAGTCTCTGGCGGCTGTCTCGTTCGAAACGCCCGCTCCCAATCCAGAGGTCAAGCGCGTTCTCGCAATGTTCAAGTGCCACTTCGACGCCGGCTTCATCGATACTCAAACCGCCGTCGTCCAACGGTATTTTTCGCAGTACTTCCCACAGGCCATCACCATCGCCGAGCAGTCCCGCCAGTCCGGGAATCACCGCTATGTCTGGACCACCGGCTCATGGCTCCTCTACGAGTATCTCGAGCAAGCCTCGCCCCAGGACCGCCGTGGCATGGAACAGGCTATCGCCCAGGGCGACATTGCCTGGCATGCCATCCCCTTCAGTTGGCAGACCGAAATGATGGATGCCTCCATGATCTCCGCCGGCATCGCCCTTTCGCACTCGCTCGACAGCCGCTTCGGCCGTACCACCACCGGCGCCAAGATGACTGATGTTCCCGGCCACACTCGCGGCATCATTTCTCCTCTCGCCGCCCAGGGCGTAAAGTTCCTCGACATTGGCGTCAATGACGCCAGCACTCCCGCCGAACTACCGCCTCTCTTCGTCTGGAAAGACGCGAGAGGAGCCTCGCTCGTCGTCATGTACCACCACGGCTACGGCAGCATCGTGCATGTACCTGGCTCCGACCTCGCCGTCGCCATCATCGTGCGCGACGACAACAGCGGCCCGCACCCTCGCGCCGAGGTCGCCAACATCCATTCCGCACTGAACCGCCAGTTCCCTAACGCGCAGATCACTGCCACCAGCCTTACCGAAATCGCCAACGCCATTGAGCCGTTCCGCAACAAGCTCCCCGCCATCGATCAGGAAATCGGTGACACCTGGATATACGGTGTCGCCAGCGACCCCGTCAAAGTTGCCCGCTATCGCGAAATCTCCCGCCTCCGTCGCGCCTGGATCGCTGGCGGAAAATTCCAGTCCGGCGACGCCACCGACATCGCTCTTCTGCGAAGACTTCTGCTCGAAGCCGAGCATACCTGGGGCACCGATACTAAAACCTGGCTCGACTTCGACAACTACGTACCGCGCGACCTGGCAAGAATGCTCGATACGAAAAACTACAAAGTCGTCGAGTTCAGTTGGACAGAGAAGCGCCAGGACCTTTTCGACGGCGTCGCTACGCTCCCCGCGCCCCTGCGCGATGAAGCTCAGGGTGCCATCGGCGCACTCGCCCCCCAACCGCCACAGCTCTCCGGGGCATCGCTGCACCCCGCCGGGAAAGAAATCGAGACCACGAACTTCATCCTCGCGCTTGATCCCCGCACCGGAGCCATCCATCGCCTGCGCAACAAACAGACGGGCCGCGAGTGGGCCTCCGCCGATCACCCGCTGGCGCTCATCTCCTACCAGACCCTATCGCCAACCGACTACTCCCGCTTCTTCGCGAACTACATCATCAGCAGCGCCGACTGGGCAAAGAAGGACTTTGGCAAGCCCAATATCGAGCGCTTCGGCGCCGAGAGCCGCGAATGGCGACCCACCGTCTCGAATCTTGAAATCGCCGAAGATGGGCAAAACTACCACCTGCTCGCGCGCCTCGATATCCACGACCCCGAGGTTTTTGCTGCAGGCCGCGCCGCGTTTCCGCAGAAGATGCACCTCAAACTCACGCTCCCCAGCGCCGAGCCAGTCATCCAAATCGAGTTTTCCTGGTTTGAGAAGCCCGCAACACGCATGCCCGAGGCGCTCTGGCTCACCTTTAACCCGAACGTCCCCGACCCGCAGGGCTGGATCATGGACAAATCTGGCGAGCAAGTCTCTCCCTTCGACGTTGCCGCCGGCGGGAGCCGCCATCTCCATGCCGTCTCCACCGGCTTCACCTATCGGGATCGTGACCACTCCTTCAACGTCGAAACCCTCGATGCGCCTCTCATTGCGTTCGGTGAGAAATCTCCACTCAACTTCTCCCGTGCGCAACCCGACCTCTCCCGTGGCGTTCACTGCAACCTCTTTAATAATGCCTGGGGCACCAATTACATCATGTGGTTCGGTGAGGACATGCGCTTCCGCTTCCTCCTCCGTGCCTGAACCACAAACTCCGCTAGACCTGGGTCCTCTACTCCACAAAGACGTTCTAGAATCTGATCTGCCAACGGAATATCGGGACCGCATGATAGTAACCTGAAATGGAACACGGGCTTGGACATCAATCGCTGCGCCCATTATTGAGAGTCGCTGCTCTACCAGTCATCATGACGGGTCTCGTCCTAAACAAATGCTTCTTTCGAGGGCTGTTCCTTCTTCCCGGCGCACGCGTATGTGTCGGTTTGTTGCGCTGTCATTCCTGACCGTGATTCTGCCTGCAACCTACTCACGTGCCCAGGACAACTATGAAATCCAGGTGTATGGATATGATCTGGTTGAGCCAAAACACACACCATGGTCGAGTTCCACAGTAACTTCACCTTGGACGGCTCGAAAACGATGATCGACGGCCTCTATCCCACAAATCATGCCCAGCACGAGACCGTTGAGATCACCCACGGTTTTAACGACTGGTTCGAGTGCGGTTTTTACATTTTTACTTCGATAACCGAAGGCCAGGGTTGGCAGTGGGTGGGCGATCATATCCGGCCGCGCCTCGCGGTACCTAAAAAATGGCACTGGCCTGTCGGTGTCAGCATCTCGAATGAAATCGGCTACCAAAGGCGACAGTACTCCGTGGACACCTGGACTTGGGAGATTCGCCCCATCGTGGACCAAAGAGTCGGGCGCTGGTACTGGTCTCTCAACCCCACGCTCGATCGCTCATTCCACGGCGAGAATGTGCATCAAGGTGTCGTTTTTTCGCCCAATGCGAAATTCAGCTACGACCTAAGCGCACGGTCGCCGCCGGCCTCGAATATTACGGTTCCGTTGGACCCCCGTGACAGGATTCGATCCACTCTCGCAGCAGCAGCACCAGATCTTCCCGGCGATTGATTTGAATATCGCGCCGCAGTGGGAGATCAATTTCGGATTGGGGGTGGGTTTCACCGGTTGCACCGACCACCTGATCGCCAAAATGATCCTGGGATACCGGTTCAATTTCTAAGAGGAGTCAACATCGACACCAGCATTGTCCTGGCATCGCCTCCGAATTCGACTGTCAGGTGAGTCACGGAATCTGAACACTCACTCAGAAGTTGCGTTGGAAGAAGTATAGGGAGAGATCTCCAGCCAGAAGGTCGCCTGCTAGAGGGCCGTGCGGTGTTCCGCCCGCGCCATCACGTAGATTTCCCTCGCAGCGTCGGCATTCATCAGCGCGATCCCCAGCCCCACGACCAGATCGGGCCACACCGATCGGGCGTAGACCGTGACCAGCCCGGCCCCTATGATGGCAATGTTGGCTAAAACGTCGTTGCGTGCCGAAAGGAATGCTGCGCGGGTCAGGCTGCCGTGCTGGCGATAGCGGGTCAGAGCAAGCGCACACGACAGATTCACCGCTAAAGCCCCGGCACCGGTGAGCGACAATGGCACAGGGGCGGGCGGCCGGGGCACCGAGAACTTCTGCCAGGCTGTCCAGAGAGTGGCTAGTCCCGGAACGAGCAGAATGCCAGCGAGCGTCATTCCCACGCGCGCACGGCGGGGCGCGCTCCAGCCAATGGCGGCAAGAATTAGAAAGCTCACCGAGGCGTCTTCGAGAAAGTCGACGCTATCGGCGAAGAGCGACACTGATCTGATCGCGTGCGCCACCGCGAACTCGATCCCGAAATATGCCAAATTTAGGATCGCTACCAGCCAAACCACAGCCCGCAAACCCGCTGCATCAGCCTGCACCGTCCCCATGCCCATAAGACTCCCACAGAGTACGCCGCCCGGCAAGCCGACGCACGCCTCGCCGCAAATCCTCAAAGGCGCGCTGCTGGTTATGGGAAAGAGTGGAGACCGAGCCTGTCCTGCCCTCGGTTCGGGCCTGCAACAAGGTCTTGCACATCTGGTGAGACGCCTGTCCCACAAGACGACTCCTGCTCTCGTGAGAGGGACAGGAAAGCACGTCGAAGAGCACTTGCAGTAATGGGGAGACCACACCGCGGAATACTTCAAAGCAAAAGCCCATATGTGAAGGAACTGTTGCTCGTGCTGACCCGTACCGCGGAGTCCATGGGTGAACGGGATCAACGGTATACGAAACAGTTCGCTGAGTTTACAACGCGTTTGCAGATGGTCGCGGACCTCGAGGATCTGGCGCAGGTGCGAACCTCTCTAATGCAGAGGGCCACCGAACTTAAGAACCGAGTGGATCAAATGGCGCAGGACAGTAACCGGTCGGTAGCGCAATTGCCGACAGAGGTCTCAACCGACGAAGCAAGGCTCAAGACCGTGGAGCAGCTCGCGTTGCGGGATTCCCTGACCGGTCTCGCCAATCGTCGTAACGTCGAAGATCGGATGGAATGGCGCGTCGCGCACCAGCAGATGTTTTGTGTCGTTTTTCTTGACCTGAACCGGTTCAAGCAAGTCAACGACATCCACGGACACATGGCGGGCGACAGCCTGTTGAAACGGTTTGCCGACGAGTTGCGATCGAATACCCGTCCCACCCACTTGGTGGGCCGGTGGGGTGGAGATGAATTCATCCTGATTCTCGACCGCGAATTTGCCGGAGCGCGCTGGCAGATCGAGCGCCTGCAGAAATGGGTATTCGGCGAATGTACGGTCAACTCAGTGCCGGCGTGGATAAGGTGAAGATTAGAATGGATGCGTCGATTGGGGTGGCTCAATGGCAGCCGGGCGAGACTGCCCACCAGGTCATCGAGCACGCTGACGCTGCCATGTACAAAGAAAAAAACTTTCGAGAAGCCAAACCCTTAGCTACGCTCGACCACCCGAAATGCTTGATGAGGCTGGCTCCAGAGAAAGTACCCGCCGTTTGGCAGCACAGTGGGCGCGGACAGCGTATCGCCTGGCCTTTCCTGCAAGCATCCCACCCAGGTTCGCCAATCTCGCTTCCAGAGAAAATCGACTTTGAAGATGACTGAGCAAGCCTGTTTTTAGTCTTCAAACCAGAGGCGATCCTTCAGAACGGACCAGGAAGCGGATAAAGTCAACTTTTTTCGACTCTTACGAATATTTTGAAAAAAGTGCCCGACTTGTCGATCTCGATAGCGTTGATTCGACGTCTAAGTAGAGCCCGGAACCGCGGCTCTAAATCGTAAAATCACAAGGAGACACGACAATGCGATTCATGGTGATCGTAAAGGCCGACAAGAACAGCGAAGCCGGCGTGATGCCCAGCAGGGAGATCCTGACTGCAATGGGAAAGTTCAATGAAGATCTGGTGAAAGCCGGTGTGATGCTCGCAGCCGAAGGGCTCCACCCCACCTCGAAGGGCAAGCGGGTCAGGTTCTCTGGCGGGAAGCACACCATCATTGACGGGCCTTTCACCGAGAGCAAAGAGCTGATCGCCGGCTTCTGGCTGTGGCAGGTAAGATCGATGGAAGAGGCGATCGAGTGGCTCAAGCGCAGTCCCTTCGACGGGGGAACCGAGATCGAGATTCGCCAGGTGTTCGAGGCCGACGACTTTGGCTCCGAATTCACTTCCGAACTTAGAGAGCAAGAAGCGCGCCTGCGCGCGCAGGCGGCCCAGAAAAAATAAGGCGGCACGAGGGCGCCCCATCCTTGTCGTTCCGATCTTTGGAACGACAGGGTGGGGAAGTTTTTTTCTCAGACTCTCCCGACTGGCAGGGCCTTTTGCCCGGCATCCTCTGCCGCCAGCTGTGAGAAGGCCGACCAGTCCAATGCCTCGCCGCCGCGTGCCAGCAAGGTTAGGAATCGGTTGTAAATCAGGCTGGCCAGCGGCAGGGGGACGCGCAGCGTTTCGGCTGCGGCGAGGACCAGTCGGTTATCTTTGAATCCCAAGGGAGCGGCGAAGCCCGCAGGCTCGAACTTCTTGTCGGCGATCAGCCCTCCATAGGTTTTGTAAACTGGCGCGTTGAACAGGGTGGAGGTCAGGAAATCAACGTACTGATGCTGATCCAGGCCGGCCTTGCCCACCAGTGCCATGGCCTCGCCCAATGCCTCGATCACCGACGAAATCAGGAAATTGCCGCTGAGCTTGACCAGATTGGCGTCGGAAGGCTTGTCGCCGAAGCGAAAAGTCTTCTGCCCGATGGCCTCGAACAGAGGCATGCAAGCATCCACCACATCGAGCGCGCCGGCCACGGCAATGAAGACCTTGGCCGCAGCCGCCGCCTCGGGCCGGCCAAACACCGGAGCCGAAACAAAACGCTGGCCGCCCGCCGCATGCGCCACAGCCATCTTTTCGGACAGGGCCACGCTGATGGTGCTCGATGAAATGTGAATCGCGCCTCGGCGCAAGCTGCTGATGACACCCGCGTCGCCGAAGACGACGCTTTCCACCGCGTGGTCGTCCGCTAGCATCGTAATCACGGCATCGCCCCGGCAGGCGTCCGCAACATGGGCGGCGTAAAGCGCGCCCTGCGCCATCAGCACCTGCGCTTTGCCGGACGTGCGGTTATGGACCGTGACCTCGTGCCCGCCCTTGAGCAGGTTCGCCGCCATGCCCGATCCCATGTTGCCCAGGCCTATCAATCCGACCTTCATTTCTCACCTCGTCTTTTTTCCGTGGATGTTGGATACAGATCTGATTCCGACCCACCCAAAAACTCCCTATATTCTAGATTGAGGCTCTGAAGGTGCACCGCTGGTCGCCACCCGGGCTCAGGGTTTGGCCGGATCGTGATTAGGAATATGCGGCGTTAACTTCCGAATGAGAAATTCTTGAATGAGATTGGCGGCGGCAGTTGCGCCAATGCCAATTGCCCCGTCTTCGAACGTTAATCCCACTCCGTCACGATCTTTCGCTGGATAGTAGAGATTGATACCGCCTGCAGCCAGATTTCCGAGGACACTCGAGTAGTTTGGCTGCCAGTGTCCATTGTCGCCTTTGCAAATCACTGAATTGGCCATCGCATACAGAATCCGCGATCCCTTCCTACCGCTTCCGTGTAGAAATAACTTGTTTCAGTAGCGATGGCAGTATGGCGCTTCCGATGAACGTGCCCCAAAACAAAATTGGCATAAGAGGCGCCGTAGCGCTTGGCATAACCTTCCGCACCCTGGCCGTATCCACTGAAATCATTTTGCACCTGTTGCACGCTCGCAATGACGGCGACCAGTCCGAAGCTGACAGGATCCACCTCGTCTTCCAGGCCAGCCCGAATTTTTGCTTCGAGGTGAGGGGAGCTGCATCGGGGACGTAACTGACATAGAAATTCGGAATGAAGCCCATCACCCGCTGCTTCTCTTCATCCTGGACCTGCTCTTGCGCCACTTCGGCCGGCGAAAGTCCGACTCGCACCTCAGTAATAGCGGTCGCAAACGCCAACGCGATCGGCGGGACGATGTAGGTCTCCCCCGAATGTAGGATTCCTGAAGATTTCTGCGCCTCGAAACCCGCCGACGTAATGGAGAGCAGGAAGGGCCCGGCCGCGATGTTGGCAACGGAGAATTGGCCATCGTTGCCCGATAGCACCTCCTCGTTCAGGGATTGATCTTCCCGTCTAAGTCTCACCCGGGCTCCGACGACGACAGCTCCAGTTCGATCCACCACGGTACCGCTGATGCTTCCTGACGATCGCTGATCGGCTGATGCACCTATTCCCGGTGCATCAGGCAGACCACTCTTTCCTCCCTGGACGACGGAGGGTGGCGGAGATTGAGCGAGAGCTGGATGGACGCAAGGCAGGACGATCAAGCTTAACCAGACTAAGATTCCCAGGCCAAAAACCACGTTCCGGACGTTTTGGCTCACCAATTTCTTGCAAGGGCCTTTTTCGACGAAATCACGGCTATCCCAGTGTTTCCTTGAATCGCGACATCATGAATAAAGATTACCCCAGCCAGGCTTTCCCAATCCACCTGCCTTGAGGAGCTGCCCCAGGGGACGGCCGGTCGCCTAACCTTCGTTTGTTTGAAGGGTTGGGTTTCCGCGGCCGTCTTCCGTTTCGATTTCGCTGACTGGTGAAGTGACCTTGTCCACTTTTCCGTCATTAAGCCGCGCTAGACTGCGGGCTGCGCACCGGCCTTGTCGTTTTTGAGCAGTGTCGCCGGAAGCGGCCTTCCAAGCCCTTGCCTGCGCGATGCAAATCACATGAAAGATCAGAAACAACGGAACCAGGAAGGTCGGAACCAGACTTAACGGCAGCACGGTCATGGCGACCATCGAAGCGCTGTGCGGGCTTAGCAGGCGGGCGGTCGTGCCGAGGCTCACTGCGGTGACCAGATCTGCGATTCCAACCAATTGCCAAATGATGAAGCTGTTGCGACGAGTGGGATTGCTCAGCTTCCAGGCGACGAGCGTAGCCGTCGCCCCGATGGCCATGTCGCCGTATCCCGCGGGCAATGCAAAGATAGCGGGGAGGACCCCGCGAGCCTCCAACAGGACGAAAGTGAATCCCACAATTCTCCAGGACTGGGCCAACGTCAGCATTTGCGGGCTTAAAGACATGGTGAACTGCTCGAATGTTTTCGAGGCGGCAAACCACAACGCGAAGACAAGAATCGGCGCTACGGCGGCGACTGCAACCGCGAGGCCGATGCGATTCGCGTCGTTTCTGAACACCTGGAGAGCTGAAGCGGACAACCCGAAAATGAACCAGGCGGCGATAAGGCCCGCAGTAAGCGTTCCATAGCTTTTCATCCCTTCGTTTTTCATAGCGAATCTCCTTGAGTCGTGATCACCTCTGTGACTTGATGCGTGATTTCTAAAAGGTTTTTCCAAGTCTGCTCCCCCAACTGGTGGCGCAATCGTGATTGAACTTTCTCCCAGAACGGCAGAGCGCGCTTGAATTGAGTTTCGCCAGGCTTGGCCAGACGTAGCCGCCGTTCCCGGCGATCTTGGCCTCGACGTTCTGCGATCCAGCCCTCCCTGCTCATAATTTGCAGGGTCCGGGTGAGAGTCGTGCTGTCCATGGCCAGGATTTCGCCGAGCTGGCTCTGGGTCACCTCTCCGGCCAGCGAGAGCGCTTGCAGGATGGTGAACTGAGTAGCCCGGAACCCCAGAGGGCGCAACGCGTTTTCATACAATTGGGTTAGTGCCCGCGAAGTCCGGCGGAAGCTGCCACACATGCACGGTAGTTTCGGTACCAGGGATCGTTCCATGACATAATAGATGTATATACATATAATGTGGATTCACGAAATCTAGGGCTTCCAACGGTCTCCAACTGGAAGTTTGTCTGGCTCTGGAAATACACCTCGGCTTCGAATTGCACCGGTGATCTCCATCACCCGCCCTTTTTCGCACACTGCGCGAAAGGGATGTGGCACCCGGCACATCCTTTAAAAAAACCCAACGCACCTGTCGATCTCGCCGCCCTTCGTTCGACATACCAGTAGAGCAAAAGAAGCGGCATTCAGGAGTCACACATGGCAAGACACCACAAATTCTCGGAGAGATGGAGATCCCTCACGGGAGGCGCCCTCGTCGGGCTCGGACTTCACATTTTGTTTGGGAACCTGGATCGAGATGCTGCTCAGTTGAGGCACTTTCTCGGCGCCACCGGAGAAGAGGCATTCGGGGTGCTACCCTCTGTCGTTCTGGCAACTTCGCACGCTGTGAACGCGTATACCTTGGATCACCAGGGGTTCTTGCTTGGTCTACTCCGGATGTTGGTATCATTCTGGCCGCTACTGCTCGTCATCGTCGGAACGATATTCTTGCGGGAGGCTGCCACGGACAAAGTCAAAGCATTGCCGGCACCTACCCAATATTTTCAAAATAAAGATTCCGGATGTCGATTTTGCTGCCCTTCGTTCGACGCTAGATAGAGCCCAGGTTCAGTCGGTCGAAACCGTCCGGAAACTCGGCTCCCAACTCATACCTAAAAGGAGATCTAACCATGCGATTCATGATGATAGTCAAACACGCCGAGAAGCAGGGTCCTCCGCCCAAGTCGCTCATGGATGCCATTGCGAAGCTCGCCGAAGATGCGTCCAAAGCCGGAAGCATGCTCGGTAGCGGCGGGCTCGGACCAACTGCGCTGGGCGCCCGCGTCCGACTATCCGGGGGACAGGTGACCGTGACCGACGGGCCTTTCACGGAAGCCAAAGAGGTTGTCGGCGGCTATGCGCAATTTGAGTTGAAATCGAAAGAAGAGGCGGTCGAATCGGCAGTCCGCTTCATGGAACTGCACAAGAAACACTGGCCGGGCTGGGAGGGCGAGACCGAGGTTCGCCAGATGTTCGGGCCGGAAGACTTCGCTCCCAAGGCATAGGAGTGTTCACGGGCAGCGGATGGGCGAAGCACTGGGCTTGTCCCGGAAGGCTTCGCCCGAGATTTCGGCAGCGGGCTCACGCCCGCTAACGCCTCAACTTGCGCTGACTGATCAAAGATGATGTGATCGGTAGCAATGCCTGCTAGCGACACACATCGTGCGATTGACGCAGTCTGGAGGATGGAGTCGCCGAGGCTCATCGCCGGGCTGACGCGGATCGTGCGCGATGTTGGCGTGGCTGAGGATCTGGCGCAGGATGCTCTCGTTGCCGCGCTTGAGCAATGGCCGGAGTCGGGCGTCCCAGACAACCCGGGCGCATGGCTGATGGCTGCCGCTAAGCACCGAGCGATTGATCACTTCCGTCGCAACACGCGGCTCGAGCGCAAGCACGAGGAGCTCGGTCGCGAAGAAGTCGTTCAAAAGATCGGGGCCCGCGAGGTTCGGGCGGGCGAGGTCCAGATGAAAGATCTCGACGCAGCCCTCGACGATGACGTTGGTGACGACCTGCTGCGCCTGGTGTTCATCTCCTGTCATCCGGTGCTCTCGACCGAGGGGCGGATTGCGCTCACGCTGCGCTTGCTCGGAGGTCTAACCACCGAAGAGATCGCGCGCGCTTATCTCGTCCCGGAACCGACTGTTGCGCAGCGCATCGTTCGCGCCAAGCGCACGCTCGCCGAGGCCCGCGTTCCGTTCAAGGTCCCGCGCGGGGCCGAGCTTGCGGCGCGGTTGTCGTCGGTGCTTGCGGTCGTCTACCTGGTTTTCAACGAAGGTTACTCGGCGACTGCCGGGGACGACTGGTTGCGGCCGGCGCTGTGCGAGGAGGCGCTGCGGCTGGGGCGTATCCTGGCCGAACTCGCTCCTCGGGAGCCCGAAGTGCACGGCCTGGTCGCGCTCATGGAAATTCAAGCGTCACGCTCGAGGGCGCGGGTGGGCCCATCGGGAGAGCCCATCCTCCTATTCGACCAAAACCGCGCGCACTGGGACCAACTTCTTATCCGTCGCGGTCTCGCCGCGCTCGATCGCTCAGAAAAGCTGCGCGCGGCGAAGCTCGGCAGCGCTCGCGGCCCTTACGTACTGCAGGCTGAGATCGCCGCCTGCCACGCGCGGGCGCGTGCGCACGAGGAAACGGATTGGACGCGCATCGTTGGGCTTTATGCGGAGCTTGCGCAAGTTGCGCCCTCACCGGTTGTGGAGTTGAATCGGGCGGTGGCCGTTGGCATGGCGTTCGGCCCGGCGGCGGGCCTTGAGTTGGTCGATACGCTGATATCTGAACGGTCGCTCGAGAACTATCATCTGTTGCCCAGCGTGCGCGGCGACCTCCTCAGAAAGCTTGGCCAGTTGAGAGAAGCGCGCGTGGAGTTCGAGCGCGCAGCAGCGCTCACCCGCAACATCCGCGAGCGCGAATTGCTGCTCGAGCGTGCCCGAACGTGCACGCTGCCCGAACCGAGCTAACGAGTGAAACGCGTGCTGGACGGTTGTCAGGGAAACGTCATCAACGCATCGGTGGTTTCTTTTGGCTTTTCCTCAAGCACCAAATGTCCAGTGTCTTTGAGGACGACCATTTTTGCGTCCGAAGCCACAATCTTCATTTGCTGACCCAGCACCTCTCGGTTTGCCTTCTCCCCACCGATGGCGAGAACCGGCATGGTCATCCCGCGACGCCTGGGAGAAAAGCATCCATCACCATGATCTTTTCGGTTTCCGTCGGAAACTGCGCGGCGTACGCATAGGCAACCATCAGCCCAATGTCGTGGCCAACTACTCGGGCCTTCTCCACGCCCAGTGATTTGGCAAGTGCGTGGAGGCGGATGGTGGCTGTCTTCATGTCCAAACCGTCCGCCGGAATCTCCGATTCCCCGATTCCCGGCAGGTAGAGCAGACTGAGTCCATCGACCGTGGCTGTGCGCGAGGCGATGGGGCTTCCGGCGATTCGCGCAGCCCCCGGCAAAGAAGCCGATATGAGAGCTTGCGAAATCGCAAACGGCGTGAACACTAAACACTCCGCTGCGCACGCCGATATCCGGTTAACACTCGTGACGCGTTTCATTGTCTTTCCTCGTTTGCTCCAATATTGACGGACCACTATTCAGCAGCCTTCGTCGCCAATGTTTCGACTACCGCGATGTTTTGCAGCAGCTCTGGTGGCAGGCTGTGCCGCTCCTGCAGATACTCGGGACTGTTATACGAGACCCAGACCTTTCCCTGAGTATCTTCCCAGATCAACACCTTAAGAGGAAGGTCGATGGCGCTACTGGGCGCCGTCAGCATCAGTGGAGTGCCAGCTTTCGGGTTGCCAAAGATTAACAGCTTGGTAGGAGGCATTTTCATTCCTACTTTTTCCGCTTCTCCGCTGTGGTCGATCAGGGCAAACAGCATGACGCCTTTAGACTGCAGAATATTCTTGAGCCCATCCACCGTCTGCTCGACGGAGTGATTGCTTGGCTTGTCGATGATTCCTTTGTTTGTTGACGGTGTCATGGAAACCTCTTCATTCGCTTCGAAATGTAGATCCGCGGAACCCTGTACGGAAATCAGGTAGGTCGCGAGCGCGAGACCGACCAGCGCCAGGAACAAAGCGATCAACACAGCCTGGATCGATGGACGAGACGGCAGGGCTCCTCCGCGATTCAGCTCCCGGACCAGTCGAAAATGATGCCAGACGGAGAGGAGATAAACCACCACTCCGACTGCGATTAGTGCTGTTGCAAACCAAAGCGACATCCCGTAAGACCGGGCGGAGGGAGGGTGCTGGCTAAACTGGAGCTGCTCCAGGTACAGGCCGAATTGCGCGACAACAAAACGCAGAAAGCCGACTTGCGCGATTCTCTGGCTGCGGAGCGGACCTTCCTGGCATGGATTCGCACGGGTCTGGCCTTGACAGGTGTTGGAAGAACGATGAGAAGTATTCCTGCAAGCATTCGCGATTCCCTCGACATGATTTTCTCCGTCAAAATTTGCTGGGTGACATCAGACTCGGAAAGTATTTCCGGATTCCCAATACCGCCTATGCCCTGATCGCGTTTCTCTGCCTGCCCATTGCTTCTTCAATCGCCAGTACCAGACTCTCGTAGTCGAAAGGCGCGTCGTGGCGCTTGCCGTTGATAAAGAACGTCGGCGTGCCGTTGACTCCGCTGCGCACCCCGCCGGTGAAGTCGGCACGAACCCGGTTCTTATACTTACCTTCTTCCAGCGCCTGCCGAAGTTCAGCGGCAGACAGACTCAGCTCCTGGGCAAGTTCCAAATAGAATGGCCCTCCCAGGCGCGCCTGGGCTTCGAACAAGCCATCGTGCATCGCCCAGAACTTTCCGTGAGCGCCGGCGAACTCAGCGGTTTCCGCGGCGGATTCGGCGTGAGGGTGCGCCTCGTTCAAGGGAAAATTTCGGAATACAAAACGCAGCCCGTTGCCAAAATGCTTTTGCACCCGCTTGACGATGGGATAAGCATGCCCACAATGAGGACATTCCTAGTCGCCATACTCCACCAGGGTTGCTGCTGCGTTTTCCGGGCCCTGGATGTGATCTTCGGGCGTGACCGGCGTTTTGAGCGTAGCCATGGACTCCTCCTGTTTAGACAATTCTTATCTGGATAAATCTTCGACAGCCTGCAGAATGCCATCCGCGCCGGGATTGACCGCGACCGGCGAGCGGTAGCTCCAGGCGATGGTTCCGGATTTATCGATGACGAACAGAGCGCGCTCCGAAAATCCATCAGCCATGCGATAGGCGCCATACAGTTCTGCGACTGCTCCTTTGGGCTCAAAGTCCGCCAGCAACGGAAAGTGCAGATGACGCGCTTCGGCAAACGCGCGGTGACACCAGACTCCATCAACCGATATGCCCAGCAACTCCGCCCCGAATTTCTGGAACTCGGGAAGGACTTCGTTGTAAAGCGCCATCTGATCGCCGCACACCGGGCTCCAGTCCGCGGGATAAAAAGCCAGAATCACAGGCTTACCGCGCAACTCACTTAGGGAGAGCGTCTGGTCTGGGGTAACGTGCAAACTGAAAGCAGGAGCCTCAGTGCCCGCAGGCAGCAGCTCGGATACGCCTGCTGGTCCTGAGTGCCCACTTACAACAGCAGGCCCTGTCGTGGAGCCGTGCAGCCTTGCATTCTCAATTGCCATGTCATTCTCTCCTTATCCAGTCTTCTTCCACTGCCGCCTGCGCTCATGCCAAAATCTGGTCTCGCAGACTGCCGTAAGCGAGTATCTCCTTTGCATAAAGGTCGTACGGGAACCCGAGTTCAATCCGGCTAGCCTCGTCAAGCGTCTTTAATTGGTCCGCTGAGAGGGTCAGGTCGAAGCTCACGAGATTGTCCTGCAGCTGAGAAAGCTTTCGGGCGCCGATAATGGGGATGACCGGCACGGGGCGGTAGCGATGCCAAGCCAGCGCGACCTGCGCCATGCTGCGACCGATCTCATCGGACACAATCTTGACCGTCGCGACGATGCGGTCGGTCCGTTGTTGCTCCGGCAGAAACTCCTTCATCGGGTCATTGCTCATACGCCCCGGCTCGGACGAACCATGGCCGTGGTACTTGCCGGTTAGCATGCCACTAGCAAGCGGCGACCAAGCGGTCAAGCCGAGGTTCAGCACCTTGGCCATCGGGATCAGCTCCCTCTCCATGGTCCGCTCGATCAGGCTGTATTCGATCTGCAACCCGATGAATGGGGACCACCCTCGCAGGTGGGCAAGCGTATTCGCCTGCGTGATCCACCAGGCCGGAGCGTTAGAAATGCCGACGTAGAGCACCTTGCCTTGGCGAACAAGGTCATCCAGTCCCCGCATGACCTCTTCGACCGGCGTAATCTGGTCCCAGATGTGGACCCAGTAAAGATCGATGTAATCGGTTCGCAGTCGCTTGAGGCTCGCTTCCACTGCCTGCACCATACTCTTGCGGTGGTTGCCGGCCGCGTTCGTGTCCGTGGCCATCACTATGCTCTGGCGGTGGCCCTGCATGAACTCGCCGAGGAACGATTCGCTCGTCCCATTCGTGTACACGTTAGCGGTGTCGATGAAATTGCCCCCGGCCTCACGGAAAGCGTCGTACACCTTTCGTGCCTCGTCCTTCGCGGCGCCCCAGCCCCGGTCATCGCCGAAGGTCATGGTGCCGAGCGCTGCCTCCGAAACTCGAAGTCCGCTGTTGCCCAAAAGTCGATATCTCATATGACATCCCCTTTTTCGTAAGCTCCCCTAGCCTAATAGCTATGAGCGGCGCTGTGTGGCGCCTTCAGGACGACACTTAGGGGCCGCTCGAAGCGGCTTGCCGCAGTACCACCTGCGACGGATCCCTTAAATCGGTAACGATCAGAAACCTTCGCGATGATGCGGGAGCAGATGAGTCTCCCGCTGCCAGACTTTTCAAAGGATCGATCGCCTGCACGATTCCTGCTCCATCGGGATTCGTCCTCAGGACCGCCAGCGGTTCGAATAGTAAGACATCCTAGCAAGGCAACGGTTCCGCTCTCAATTGCCATCTGATCCGGTTCGTGGGCCAAATAGCCCACCCTAGGAGGACCGATGAGCATCTGGACGATATTATTTGTGGTACTGCTGATTGCGTGGATTGGTGGATTCACCGTGTTTCACGTCGCGGGTGGGCTGATTCACTTGTTGCTCGTTCTTGCCGTGATCTCGTTGATATTGCATTTCGTGATGGGAGCGCGAACCGCCTGAGCGCAGCAACTCCCGGACAGATTTTTCATTGGCCGAACCCGACCCGCTGTTTGCTTGCAACCGGCACTCAAACTCGGCCGGCCGTTGGCGCAACCGAAGCAGCGCGCCGCGACTCGGTCGCAAGAAGGAACGCCTCTCCTACATAGTAAATCGAGCTTCCACGGCAATTGTGTTTGGCCGGAAGGAGTATCGAAAGTAAAGCCCCGCAGCCGGCAGGTTGCGGGGCATCCCAAAATACGACTCCCAGTTAATCCACTTCTGGCACGATTCGTTTGCGTTGTCGCCCGTACGGTCGGGGATCTGACTGTTGCTTGGAAATCAGTCACCTAACCAAGCCCCTAATCCACGCAGCGGGTCGATGTAGTCGCAGATAATCTTTGTAGCCGCGACGAGCGGTACAGCAAGGATCAGGCCCATCGCTCCCCAGATCCACGCCCAGAACAATAAAGATAGAGTTATCGCCAGCGGATTAAGCCGCAACCGCTTTCCCACGATTTTGGGATAAAGAACATTCATGGTGAGGACGTGCAGACCGATCACCGTGAGTAAGACTATGACTACCCCACTTTTGTTCACTAATCCGACCCCGCCAGCCAACGGAGGAAGCACAGCAAGGAATACTCCCAGGTAAGGGACCAGGCTTGCGAACCCGCTGATCACTCCCAGAAAATAAAAATAAGGAATGCCAAGTAGCCAGAACACAATCACGCTGACCAGGGAATTTACAAGACCAACCACAACGTTCGCGGCAATGAAACTGCGAATCATCGCGGATATCCTGCCGACGGTACGGTGGGCGACCAATCGGTGTTCCTTTGGGAAGAGCCGGACCGTGGCGGAGTGCGCGTGATCCTTGCAGGTAAGCATGAAATAGACCAGAAAAGGAACAAAAGTGATTGCCAGTAACACTTCTCCCAGGGTCCCGCTACCCGCCGAGATTACGCGCGATAGAGCAGGCGCCTCTTGCACTTCAACGGCAAGCGGAGCTTTACCAACTCTGGGAGAAGCGATCACCGAACGAGTACTTTCTTCGATCCGGCTGGTCTGTTGCCGAAGTTCTTCCAGGGTGGAGCGTATCTTGCCGGAATACTTGGGCAACTGCGTGGCGAAATCCACCGCCCGGCCGTAGAAAAATGAGGTGAGGCCTACTGCGAGGCCGACCATCAGGATAACGGCAAACAACGCTCCGGCCGCCCGGGGGACCCGTAGACGGGCGAGTCCGCTCACCAGTGGTTCCAGAACGAACGCCAGGAGCAGTGAGGCAAAGGTTGTGACCAGAACAAGCTTGAGCAGGTAAATAAGCCCGATCGCCGCGATCACCGCTACAACGTTGCGCTACCGAGCCGGCCTTGACGGATGCTTGTAGGACTTCTGCTTCATCCGGGTAGTCGGCCGTCAAAACGTCAGGTTGCGTGCGCCCCGTGATTTGACCTGATAAGGAAGATACATCGCTCGCGTCGGGATTTAGTTGCGGCCTTGACGTCGTCAGCACATACACTTCCAAATAAGGAGGTCTATGAGGACGTGCGCGCACCAACGGTTGCCTGCAAAATCTCGGTGACAAGCGCAGTGACCAGATCTCTCGGGCCTGTCCGTAGTTCAACACGCTGACGACGACCACACCGCCGACGATGTTTCCCAACGTAGCGAAGAGCAGGCATTGCAGCTATGTGCCACCTGTGACCGAGGCCACCAGAATGGCAGAAGGAATTTCGCCGCCGATTCGGGGCTGGTTTGGGCATCTGGCCTTAGGTTCTAGTGTCGTGGCCGGTGGTCACCAAACGATAAAGGCGAGCATCGATCTATGGAACTTGGAAGGCGAGAGGCAGGCACCTTCTTCCGGTTAGGGTAGTGGGCGCCTGCCTGGCGTTGAGTCAAAAAGTGGAAGCAAAGCGAGCGGAAGCAAAGCGAGCATGGGATAAAAGTAGCTCATGCCTTTCAGCTGCACCATCAGGTCTATTCCCTAATTTCATTTCATAGATTCCTGTAGTGACGAAACTATTGAACTTGAGGCCTTGCTCAAATCGTGGATCGTCAACTCGGAGATTTTCTTCATTATTGCATTGCCAGCTCACAATCCCCGGAAGCTGAACCGGCTTTATCCGCGATCGCGGTGCCGCTGTGTATGGTGGAGTACGGTATCCGTTGTATTGCGAAATTCGGCCGACTCAGTAGGCTGACTGTTGAGACGGCCCATGGCCACCAAAATTCTTGTCGTCGATGACGTGCCGGCCATTCGCCGTTCAGTACGCTTTTTTCTGGAACAGGAGACGGATTGGGTGATATGCGGAGAGGCCGAAAATGGCAAGTTGGCTATCGAGCGAGTTCAGGAACTCCGGCCCGATGTGGTTCTTCTTGATCTCTCCATGCCGGTCATGAACGGGCTCGATGCCGCCCGCGTCATCAAAGCAATCGCACCCGACACTCACATCCTGATGTTCACTTTGCACCTACACGCACAACTCGTGGACGAGGCCCGGAAGGCCGGCATCGCGAACGTACTTTCTAAGGCAGGCGCTGCCGGCCCTAAATTGCTCCATGCCGTCCGCTCCTTGCTCGCTCCCTAGCTCCCTTCTTCCGACTTCTTGAATAAAACGCCGCCGCTTCGGCAAGAACGGTCACATGGTCCATTACATCTGCGATGGCATTCTTGTTGAATCTTCACTGAAGGAGCTCCCACAAATCTTCAGCAGTACGGGCCACAGCCTGACCCGTGAGCGCATCCAAGGGCCCCGGAATCAAATTCAAATACCGGAGTTGTCATGGCGGACACTTCCGAAGCTGGCCAGAGCCAGTTTTTCAGACGAGTTGCGTGAGGGGTTCGAGAAGCACCTGAAACAGACCAAGGGCCATGTCGAGCGCCTCGAACAGATATTCGAGATGCTCGACGAAAGTCCGAAGGGCAAGAAATGCGCAGGCATGGAAGGCCTGGTTGAGGAAGGCTCCGAAGTCATGAAGGAGGACCTCGAAGGGGCCGTTCTGGATGCCGCCTTGATCGGGGCGGCTCAGCGGGTCGAACATTATGAAATCGCGGCCTACGGCACCGTGATCGCCTTTGCCGAGACGCTCGGCGAAAACGAGCACGTCCCGCTGCTCGAAGCGACTTTAACTGAAGAAGAAGAAACGGACGAAAACCTCACTACACTGGCCACGCAGATCAACCAGCAGGCTCTCGGTGGAGATCGAATTCAGCCGGATCGAGATCAGGCATCGGGCAAAAAGCGCGCCAAACGAATCGCATGACCACGACCTTTTAAACCGGCCCGCACCACGATCCACATGCGGGCCGGATTCTTCGCGGCTCTTGTTAACCTTGATTCAAAGGAGCCATCCGGGTCAATGCTTAGAGGCGCCATGGTTTGCGCCAGACCTTCTCGGCTGGAACGATCGCGACTACGTTGAATCAGTTTGGAAGGTCTTACCCGGAAGGTTGCTTGGGCCGGGTTGCATCCGGGTCCGCTTCAATGGTTACTGCGGCCTGGGCACCCGGCTTGAGGGCTACCTGCTTGCCATTCTCATCCCGCAAGGTATTTTCAACGCGAATCTCTCGATAGAGATCATCCGCGCCTTCGATGCCGATTTGTGCTTTCTCAGGCTCACTGGGATGGGCCGGCTCGATGATTTTTTCAACCATGCCAGGCATGGGTAACCGAGGGCTCATCGGAGGTATCGTCTTGTGGCTGTTTAGTCACAGGGCTCCTCTCTACTTGAACGTAAAATACTTGCGCCAGTGACCGTTATCACTCCAGCGCCCCTTGCTCAGTCCTTGGATGACGGTTTTGCTGATTGCGGCCAATACAGAATCCCCCTTCGCCGAAGCTCCCATACACAATCCACTGTATTGACTCGGGAGCTTTCGCGCGTGATATTGCCGGGCAGAATCCGGGTCCGCTGCATGGCAAACCGGTATATGAGCCAAAGGGAGCTAACTTATGAACCGCCTGCGCATTCTGGTTGCTGACGATCACGAAATTGTACGCCGTGGATTGGTGTCCCTTATAAAGACGCGTCCGGACTGGGAGGTGTGCGCCGAAGCTGACAATGGCCGCCAGGCAGTCGAAAAAGCCAACCAGTCGAAACCCGACATTGCGATCCTTGACATCGGCATGCCCGTGCTTAACGGCCTCGAAGCCACTCGTCAGATCCTGCGAGAACAACCTTCGGTCAGAATCCTGATTCTGACCATTACCGATACCGATCAAGCCGTCCAGGCGGTGCTGGACGCGGGCGCTCGCGGCTTTCTTCTTAAGTCGGACGCTGCCCGGGACCTGGTGGCGGCAGTGGAAGCGCTGGAGCACAACAAGACCTTTTTCACCGCCCGGGTGGCCGATCTGGTACTGTCCGGCTACCTCAACAAGACCCCTCGCTCAGCCAAGAACGCCCCGGGCCTTCCAAGCCTTACCTCTCGTGAGCGCGAGGTCGTGCAGCTCCTGGCCGAGGGCAAATCAACAAAGGAAGTCGCCAGTCATCTGAATTTGAGTGTCAAAACCGCAGAGACGCACCGCAGCAATATCATGCGAAAGCTCGGACTACACTCCGTGAGCGAGCTGGTGCTATATGCGGTACGGAATAGCATCGTACAGGTTAGTGTCGGCGTTCCGTATCTCTCCTCTGGCACCCTAAATTCCGCGGAGGGCAGTCTCACAGCTCCGGAAACATAAACATAAACAACGACGAAAGGGAAGCCGCTACACTATCTACTGTATTCGCCAAGGCTCTCTCGAGAGTTAACATCAATTGCCCTTACCCCCTGCTTTGGAGCCCGAATGAACACTGTCCTGTCCAGTTCTCAAGTTGAGCCGATGCTCACGCTTACGCCGAGCCACACTCCGGATGGACACGCCGTCCAGCTGTACACCGATGACAGCTTCCTCGTTGATGTATTGATTCGATTCATTGGGGGGGCGCTGGCAGCGGGTGATGCTTCCCTGGTTATCGCGACAAAACCTCATCGTACAGAGCTTGAGAGGCGGCTGTCGGCACACGGAGTGGACACGGCTAGAGCGGCCATGCAGGGACGCTACGTCGTCCTGGACGCAAACGAGACTTTGCCGAAGCTAATGGTAGGGGGCTCGGTGGACGAGACTCGCTTTAATCACGTCGTCGAGGGAGCTTTGATCCAAGCCGAGAAGGCCGCTGCTCACACGTCGGGACGCCTTGCAGTATTTGGCGAGTTGGTTGCCTTGCTGTGGGCCGACGGAAAGCCAGCAGAAGCGATTCGGGTTGAGCAATTCTGGAATAACCTGGCTAAGAGCCATTCTTTTTCTCTCCTTTGTGCGTATCCCATCACGGCTTGCAACAGTGACAGGCACATTGAGCCATTTCTAAGGATGTGCGGGGAGCACTCAAGTGTAGTTCCGAGCGAGAGCTATTTAGCACTCAACACCGAACAGGAACGCCTTCGCACTATCGCCGCCCTGCAACAGAAAGCTGAGGTTCTCGAAAAAGAGCTGGCATTGCGGGAAAGCGAGTCGTCTTTCCGGTTGCTGGTAGAAGCTGTTCAGGACTATGCGATCTTCCGCCTGAATCCTGAAGGCAACATCAGCAGCTGGAATGTCGGTGCGGAACGCATAAAGGGATACAAGGCGCACGAGATTTTGGGTAGGCACTTCTCGTGTTTTTATCCGGAAGAAGATGTGCGAAATGGCAAGCCGGAGTGGGAATTGATAATCGCGGCGAAGGAAGGACGATTTGAAGAGGAAGGTTGGCGGATACGCAAGGATGGATCCAGGTTTTGGGCGAATGTGATGATCAGCGCCATAAGAGGTAGCACGGGCGAGCTCCTTGGTTTCGCAAAAGTTACGCGAGATGTTACCGAACGAATGCAGACGCGAAAAGCGTTGGAAGAAGAGGTGGCCGAAAGGCGGGCTGTACAGCGTCGCTTTCACGATTCAGAGAGATCACTGCGGCAATTGTCCCTTCACTTGCTTCGCACTCAGGACGAAGAGCGGAGGCGCATTGGAAGGGACCTGCACGACAGTCTGGGGCAGTATCTCGCTGTACTGAAGATGAAGTTGGATTCGGTAGCGTCCCTGATCGCACAAAAAGGGGGCGAACTGTCCCAGGAATTCGGCGAATGCACTCGCCTGATGGAGGAGTCGATTAAGGAAGTTCGAACCGTCTCCTATCTTTTGTATCCTCCTATGCTGGAAGAAATGGGCCTGAAATCGGCGATACCGTGGTACCTGGACGGATTCTCAGCGCGTAGCGGAATCAAGACCACGTTCGAAGTTGAGACGGAGGTCCAGCGCCTCCCTCGAGAGTCAGAGTTGGCATTGTTTCGTGTTCTCCAGGAAGGCCTCACCAATGTTCACCGGCACTCCGGAAGTCCAACAGCCCACGTTCGATTGTTGGTAAGGGAAGGAATGGTTGTTCTGCAAATCGAAGATAAGGGAAAAGGCATTTCTCCAGAGCTTTTGGGAGAGTTTTGCCAGGAGTGGATGGGTGGGCTTGGGATTGGAGTCCGGGGCATGAATGAGCGGATGCGACAGTTAGGCGGTAGGTTGGATCTCGCTTCGAACGAAGGCGGCACGACCGTGACCGCAATGGTTCCAGCGGGAAAATCCTCGTCAGTCCTGTGAGCAAAGGCGGAGAGTTTGTATAGACTCTCTATTCCCTGGAGGACACCAAAAATCTGTCGAGGAGAGTTGGAGAGTAGATGCCTGCTAGGATCCTGCTGGTAGATGATCACGAGATCGTGCGCGAGGGCATTCGCACACTGATTGCGAGATCAAGACCTGAATGGGAAATTTGCGGAGAAGCCAAAAACGGAGAGGAAGCGCTTGAGGCGGTCAAGGCATTGAAACCGGATGTCGTGATCCTCGATATCACGATGCCGAAAATGAGTGGCCTCGAAGCGGCGCCGCAAATTGCCAAATTAGGTCTCGGGTGCCGGGTCTTGATGTTCACCATGCACGAGTCGGAGAGACTGACCAGTGATGTCCGCCAAGCTAAGGCTCAGGGTCTGGTCCTCAAGTCTCAAGCGGCCCGTGATCTGATTCGGGCGGTAGATCGTCTTCTCGCTGGTGGCACATTTTTTGCCACGCCCCAGGACGTCGTTCTGAGTTAGGGCCTACGGATCCAAGTTTGCCTCGTTCTTGTATCCCTTCCGCCAGCTTCTTTCACCCTGACACTTGCGCCTCCGGCGGCCCTTATTCCAGGCCGAGCTGACCATTGTACTGTTGCATAATGGCATAGCACTCGCAGGCAGAATCTTCAAGTCTCTTGCGATTCACGATCGTCACCGCGCCGTGGGTGTACTCGATACTCTTCTCCCGCTGCAAAATACCAGCAGCCAGGCTCACGCTGGATCTGTTTGTCCCCAGCATGGTGGCAAGAAAATCATGAGTAATGGGCAGGCACTCCGAATCTAACCTGTCTTGTGTCATCAGTAGCCAACGCGCAAGACGCTGCTCAAGAGCATGCAGCCGATTACACCCAGCCGTTTGTGCGACCTGTATGCCCTGAAGGACTGCATAGCGACTCAACAGCAATTGAAGGTGTGGAGCAGATTCCAAGGTTTGCTGCAACGCTCCGACTGCTACACGAAACCCATCCCCCGTAATCTGTACGATCGCCTGGAGCGGGCTCCTGTTCAGGCCGACCGCCGCGGGTATTCCCGTGAAACCCTCATTTCCCATTACGCCGGCTTCCGCGGTTTTTCCGTCTTTCATTGCGACCACAAGAGAAATCAATCCCCGATTCGGGAAATATGCAAATTCCAGCTTGGTACTCGCCTCGTGAAGGACCAGATGGTTCGGTAGTTCGACATACTCGAGATGAGGACGAAGTGAGCTGTAGTCGCCATCAACGATCGATAGCAGTATCACATTGCTGACCGGCTTCCCTGCCCCATTCGTACGCTCGCCTGAACGCAGGACTTCGAGATTTTTGCTCTTCACAAACGATCCTCGGTCGGTTCACTAGCAGAAGCCTTGCTCTTGAGTCGTCGCTCCTTGGCCTCCAACAGTTGGTTGATTTGGGATATCAGTTCCACGAGCTTCTCCGGGTCTTGTTCTTTAGCCGCCTGCTCACAGAGCTCCATCCATTTTTCTCGGTTCTCCCTCATTAGGCGCCCCGCCCCCTCTGGGAAGGGTGCTTATATCATACCGGGCTATGCTGAGAATGTTCGATGCCAGACACTGTGTCTCAGGACGGGTTTTCGTTCGGGAACCGTTCGAGAGGTCTAATGTTCCAGGGATGATAGGCTGAAACGCCTGCCACGCCATGGGTTGGCAGAGCCTGTATTCTTGGTGCGCCAGCTGACCTTGCGACCTCCCTTGGCGACGTTCGAACAGGCTCCAAGACTGGGGTTCAACCGCGGGCGCTCTGGGAAGCATCCTCCCTCGAGATGCTGGTCCTTCGGCTCAGGTAGTAGCTTGCCCGCTTAAGCGGCCGTTCTCTGCCCACCCAGAGACGGCAGTACGGAGTCAGGCTCCTGATTTTCATCTTGCAGAAACATGTCTGCAGCGTGCAGTAAATGGTCACGCCTCATCTCGTCTTGCTCATTCAGTGCATCCCATACCATCTCTAGCCATTTTGTGAGGTCCGGGTTCTGCATTGGAGCCGCCCCTCTTGATCCCTTAGTTCGAGCTATCTTTAAGTATGACTGTGTGCCGGGGCCGCGATTCTGCTTTCGCACCCGCCGACAGCTCAGCAGCTATACCTGAGAGCACGATTCGTGCCATCCCTGCGTTTTGAGCAGGATTAGTGGCCATCTAGGCAATCAACTGGAACTTTTTGCCAAAAAGGCGAGGAAATCTGCGCTACAGACGACACTGTAGTCCATTGGCTCAGTTAACAAATCCACGGAGTGCCCAAACCCCGGATGCGGCCGACAACGCGGAAAGAGGTTCTTTGCGGCGCATCGAGTGGAAGGCGTCCCAGATTTCGTGTCGCTTCTTGAATTGGGACCGAAACCGGAATTACCTCGAGAGGCGAACTAACTGTACAGCAGACCATCCATTCGTTCGCTGCGGTGAGCGCTAGTGATTGTTTCCATTTTCGGCCGTTCGGCTCGCCCCTTCCGCTCAAAACAGCGTCAGCGTTTGCGTTAGAAGCTCCTGGCCGCGCAAGCCTACGCCCACGATCCCCAAACGGACGCGCTCGTTGGCGCCCAACACGCGGGCGGTGGGATAAGCCATAAGAGCAGCCGTCCCGATCGCCGCCTGTTTGATGAAATCGCGTCTTGTATTTTTTGACATCGACCGACCTCCCTGAAATGAGATGAGTGTGAGTTAGGACAAAATGCTGAGACTATTCCACTCAACACCTCTTAGAGCGCTCCCGCCTTCTCCAGTGCATCTTTCATTCCTGCCCAGCTCTGTACGGTGGAAGCCTCGGGCGTGCCCGCTCCGCGCCAATGGGTTTCGAGGCTTACGACGTGGTGATAGCCGTCGCGCTTGAGAGCTTTGTATTGACCAACCCAGTCGATGATGCCTTTGCCCATGGCGGCCCATTCATAACCCTTCGCCGTTTTAGTTATGTCTTTGCAGTGGCAGTGACCAATGCGATCCTTGGGTAAGAGGTCGTAGCCGTCAGGATACGGCTTCTCTCCGAGCATGGCGGCATTGCCGGGATCCCAATTGACCATGAAAGACCGAGACGACACGCCGCTGAGAACCTTAGCAGCTTCGGCTCCGGTCGCCGTATTGCAGGCGAATTCGTTCTCGAGAATAAGGATCATCCCAATCTTGCGCAGCTTCTCGGCGGTTTGTTGCAATTGGTCATTGATGGCATTGCGATAGGGGGTGGGGTCATCAAGACGCCAGAAGTCGAAGCAGCGGATACGATCGGTGGAGAACTTTTTTGCCAGCTCAATGGCGCGATCGAGAACTTCACCCTGCTGGTCATAGGTAAAGTTCGCGTTGAATTGGTCGTGTTCCGGGCTGAATTTGGATTTCGGCGCACCGGGCCAATCCACTTTGAAGAGTGGACTCGCGATATCAGTGACGCGCAGGCTGTTCTTTTTCAACAGGCGTTGCGCTTCCCCAATTTCGTTGGCATCGAGATGGGCTACGTTCTTGTTCCACATGCTGCGCAGTTCCATCCACTCCATTCCGAATTGTTGGGAGGCAACCTCGCAGGCGTGGCTGAAGTCCTGCGAAATCTCGTCATTGATTACGGCAATCTTGAATGGTGACTTCCCGAGGTGGGGAGTTTCAGACGTGGATGGCGGTTGAAATGAAGTGGCTGAGAGCCTGCTATTGGCTGCGGCCATCAGTCCCAGGCCTGCAATAAACTTACGACGTGAAAAGTCTGATCGCATTGGTGATCTCTCCTGGTGGAAGGTTCTCGAAAGCTGACCACGTTCAGCTGAAGTTCCATCCGACTTCAGTTCCCGCCGACAGGGACTCAATGAGGTGCCGACCGCTTAGGATCAAGCTTTTGCGCAATTTGGAGTTTGTGTGCGGCTTCGTCGAGCTGGCCCCGGGCCTTCAACGCGGCGGCCAGATCATAGTGAGCAGATGGGTCCTCGGGAGTCCATGCAATTACAGCCTGGAACTCGCGAATCGCGGTAGCCCAGTCTCGGGAATCTGCTGCCAGTCGCCCCAGACTACGATGAGCTTCCGTTAGGCCTGGCGCCAGTTTCGCAGCCTTTTCGAAGTCGGAGGAAGCCCGTGTTTTATCGCCCCTGGCGGCAAGCAACAATCCCAGTTGAAGGTGCGCCAGTGCATGGTTGGGGTCTAGCTGCAAGACCTGGCGGAAGGCAGCTTCGGCTTTTGTGGAGCCGTCCGAAGATTGCCGCAGCGCCAAGCCCAGTTGGTAATGCGCTTCAGTGAAGTCGGGACTGAGCGTAACCGCTTCTTGCAACTCGCCGACGGCGGTCGACTGCTCACCTTTCTTCATATGGTTTTCGGCCGTCTCTACAAGAATCATGGCACGTCCAACGTTGGCGTTTCCCTGGTTAATGTGTTCCAGGTCGGCCAATTGTTTCTGGGCCTCTTCCTTCTGGCCAGCTCTTTGTAACGCCTGCGCCAGGCTGGCGTGGGCTTGCGCAAGCTCGGGATTAAGGGTGATGGCTCGACGGAACTCTTCGATGGCACCGCTCACATCGCCCGACTTGAGGAGCACTGTTCCCAGGATGTCATGGCCCTCGGCATCTTCCGGACGCTGAGCCACAGCCAGACGAAGCTCGGCGGCGGCAGCCGGCACGCCTTCACGCAATACCATTACTTCCTGCACGTCTTCCGCATTCGGGTTTATATTCGTAACCCCGTTGCGCTGGCTGGAATCAATGGAGGCGGAGTCGATGAGAAAGCTATTGGATTCGGCGCGAGAGCCATTGGCGTTAAGATTCACACCGTACTCCGGGTTGAAGATATCGCCACTGGCTTGCGCGTAAGCCTGTCCGCCGCCGCTGGGCAGGCCACTCACTCCCGGCGTCAGAACTACCAGGGTGTAGAAATTTCGGCCCGAGAGCGGAAGATCGTGGACTTCCTTTTCCGAAACCTGACCCGACACGCGGGCCTGCGCGGTCTCGACCGCCGGGGCTTCGTCGGTTACCGTCACCGTAGACTCAGTCCCGCCAACCACCATGCGGATGTTGAGCGTCTTGGTTTCGGCTACCGCCAAGCGCACATGTTCCTGGACCGTGGTCTTGAATCCCTGAGCCGAAGCACTGACGGTGAAGGCGGAAGAAGCCAGTGTGGTAAAGCGGAACGATCCGGAGTCCCCAGTTTGAAACGTCTGCGACGCGCCCGTTTCCTCGTTCTTGATGGTAACCGTGGCCCCGGACACGACTGCCCCGGTAGGATCGGTCACCGTACCTTCGATGCCGCTGGTGAATTGCGCCCAGGCGCTAGAGGCACTCACCACAAGAACCAGCAATAGCATACTTAACAGCATGACCCTTCTTGGGATCATGAGCCCACCTCCACGATGAGGATTCGAGCCTACCAGTAACTGGAAAAGACTATTGCCAGCGTTGGACCGATTTGCTTAGGTAGGTAACATCACAAGAAAATTGGTGTCAACGAAGTTTTTCCGAATTGTCTCTTTGATAAAACTGAAAGATAGATCACGAGCTCGCCATCGAGCGCGACTTAACTCACCCTGAAGAGCGTTCGCATGCCAGTCTTCTTGCGGTTTCTGCGCGAATTGCGCCGTCCGTCGCGTGACGCGAGTCAAACCTGCACATTTAGGCGGTAAACGTTCCCTTGAGACTTGCATCGCACCACAGAAGCCAGCCCGCAATCGTTTGGTGGCCCGGAGCAATGTGATAGTTTGTTGGAACAGGCACTCAAGACCTTCCTGACTTGGACGACCTCGGTTTCGAAGCGAAGCCATCAAAACAACGAAGGGAAAAACCTCATTTCGACAATGCCGCGGATACTGCAAACCGGCCTGCTTGTTTGCCTCATGACGGTACTTCAATTTTCCCAGACCGTGCCTCCGACTCAACCCGGCGCGGCCGGTTCGTCTGCGGTCACAATCGACTTCCGGGACATTGCTTCTGAGGCCGGCCTGACCGCCGAGAATGTCTCCGGGGACGCGGACAACAAGCGCTACATCCTCGAAACCACGGGCGACGGTGTGGCGATATTCGATCTCGACAACGACGGGCTCATGGACGTTCTGCTGGTCAATGCAACCACCATGGACGGCAAGGGTCGCGGCGAACAATCGACCAGCCATCTTTACCGCAATGTCGGAAACTTGCATTTCGTGGATATCACACAGAAGGCCGGTCTGGGAAGAGTCGGATGGGGTCAAGGCGTTTGCGTCGGCGACTACGACAACGATGGCTACGAAGACCTGTTCGTCACCTACTACGGTCACAGCGTCCTCTACCACAACGAAGGCAATGGCACGTTCAAAGACGTCACGGAAGCGGCTGGGCTGAAATCCGACACGGTGCGCTGGGACACGGGCTGTTCTTTCTTCGACTATGACCTCGACGGCAAGCTCGATCTGGCGATCACGGGATACGTCGATTTTGATCGCAGCAAAATTCCCGAGCCCGGGTCGGGCGGATATTGCCAGTGGAAAGGCATGCCGGTAATGTGCGGGCCGCGTGGTCTGCCTTCCGGACGCAGCTTTCTCTTCCACAACGACGGCAATGGAGAGTTCAGCGACGTTTCCATGGCGAGCGGAATTGGCAAGCCGACGGGTTGCTACGGGTTCACTGTGCTCGCATCGGATTTTGACAACGACGGCTATCCCGATTTGTACATGTCCTGCGACTCCAGGCCCAGCCTGCTCTACCACAACCGGAAGAATGGCACCTTCGAAGAGATTGGAGTCGCCTCTGGTGTGGCTTTGAGCGATGCCGGACAGGAGCAGGCCGGCATGGGCGTAACCGCGTCCGACTATGACGAAGACGGATACGTGGATATCGCCAAAACAAATTTCAGCGACGACGTCCCCAACCTGTACCACAACAACGGCGACGGCACGTTTACCGACCGGGTGTACGAATCCGGGCTAGGAGCACATACGCAGTATCTGGGGTGGGGCATTCAGTTCCTTGACGTCGATAACGATGGCCGCAAGGACATTGTGATGGTCAACGGACATGTGTATCCCGAGGTCGAACGCGGTGCGCTGAACTACAAGTACCATCAGCCGAGACTACTCTACTGGAACGCTGGCGGAAGCAAGTTCAAAGATCGGTCGAACAACGCGGGTCCGGGCATCAGTGAGCCCTGGGCGTCAAGAGGGTTGGCAGTGGGAGACCTGGGCAACGACGGATCGATCGAGGTAGTCATCAACAATCTCGATACCAAACCGAGTCTGCTAAAAAATTACGGCACCAAGAAAAATTGGCTGATGGTCCGGTGTGTCGGTACCAAGAGCAACCGTGATGCAGTGGGAGCACGAGTGTATGTTTACGTCGGCGATCGCCGAATCTCAGGCGAAATCCAGACCGGAGCTAGCTTTCTCTCGCAGAACGATCCGCGGGTGCACGTAGGCCTCGCCGACGACACCAGCTACCAGCGCATTGAAGTGCAGTGGCCCGGTGGGCAGCGGGAAGCTTTTCCCGGCGGGAAGGCCAACCAGATTGTGGTTCTTACGGAAGGCAAAGGCTCTGCCGCTGCAGGGGCGAAGACGGCTTCCGGTGCGCGGCCGTAACAGGCGTTTCAGCTTCTAGTGGACTGGTTCGAGAATTAGTTTTTGCACGCGCCAGTTCAACAACTCGCCGACGAAGAGTTCGTTTTCCGACGGGCACGCAATTTCGTGAATCCAGCCAAATTGTTTTAGCTGCTTGCCGGACTCGCCGAGAACCCCCAGAACTCTCCCGTCCAGACTGAGCTTGTAGATTCGGCCGGGGTAGCCATCCGAGCTATACAAGACCTGATTTGGCGCAGGCGTGATGCATATCGCCCAGGGCGCACCCGGTGCCATTGCCTGGTTGCCGGTGATCGGCAGCTGCGGCCTGTTGCCGATCGCGGCGCGCGCATTGGGATCGAAAGGCACATCAATCACGATCTGCCGCAGGAATTTTCCGTCGCCGTCGAAGACCTGAATGCGGCGGTTTCCCCGATCAGCGACATAAACATTTCCCTCGGCATCGGCTGTGATGCTGTGCGGAGTATTGAACTGTCGGGGCTGGTCCCCGGGTTCACCCCAAGACTTGAGCCAGTTGCCGTTCTTGTCGACCTTCGCGATGCGCGAATTTATGTAGCCGTCGCTGATGTAGGTGTTGCCGGCGGCGTCCCAGGCCATGTCGGTGACTTGACGAAATAGCCCGTCTACGGACGGCAGTGGCGGCTTGGGATGCTTCAAGGGCTCCGTGCCTTCGTCGGAGGCCTCCTGCTTGCGCCCAAAGACCATAGCCACGCGGCCCTCCGGGTCGAACTTGATGACCATGTCGGAACCCTTGTCGGCGACCCAGATGTTGTCGTCCTTGTCGACCTTCACTGAGTGCGCGAACGACCAGGCGTAGAGGTTATGGCCAATCTCGCGCAGAAACTTGCCGTCGGCGTTGAACTCCAGGAGTTGCGCCGCACTTGCGCCATAGGCGGGGCCAGTCGTACGGCCGCGAGAGAAAACGAAGACGTGTCCCTTGGAATTGACGGCCACGCCGGCCACCTCGCCCAAATACAAATCGGGAGGCAGCTTCAGAAATCCCGGAACGGAGCGATAGGGAATTTCAGGCACGCGAGTTTGTTGGGCGAACATCGAACCGGCCAGGGCGAAGGATAGAAGCAAAGCACAACGTCTCATGCGCCTCCGAGTAGCTACAAGAAAACGAGCAGGTTATACCAGTCTAACCGCCGTGAGAAGCGGCAAACACTATGACAGCGCCGTCCGGATCGGTGACGGAAACAGCGTGCCGGCTGTTTTGCACTTTGAGTGCACGGCTGCGCAAATCGTGCGCCGTCTGCCGAACATTCGTTACCGTGAAAACTACGCGAGGCTTTGCAGTGGGTGTGTCGGCCTGGAGTTCCACTTTGTCACCCGAGCTCCCGGCGATGTACATCTCATTTCCATCAGCGCCGGCGCTCTTGAATGCCAGTTTGCCGGTATAGTACGAGCGCTCTGCCACCAGATCTTTAACCGCGGTCGTAGCCGCGAGCATGTGCGTCGAAACCCGCCGCTGTGAAAGATGCTTGCCATGATCCTGCGAATGCAATGAATTGGGCAGATACTGTGTGTACTCGAGCAACTGGTTGTGCGGGCCATGCATAACGAACAACAGGTTGCCGGCGCGTGCTTTCTTCGGTTCGGTGGGTTGCAGTCCCCGTTCGAGATAAGCGTTGTGCACGGATTCTATGTCGGCTACTTCGAAACATGTGTGCAGGATGCCGCCCGGTTGGGAATCGCTGGTGCGCGGGATCAACTCGATAAACTGGCGATCGTTGACCTTAACGTAGGAGACCGACACCTTCCCCGCGTCGGTAAACGAGAAGGCTTCTTCGAAGCCCAGCGTGTTGTAGAAGTCGCGTGATCTCTGCAGATCGTTCACTCGAAGAGCCACATGGGCAATCCCAGTGAGGTCGGTGGATTGGGCACGCGCACGCAGCCCAGATAGGAGTACAAGAACAGAGATTAGACCACTTCGAAGGACACGGGAAGATTGTGTTCGGAAAAATATTTTCAATGTCCGCTCCGGTCGGTAATGGGAACAACAGCCTACACTAACGTTGCGTACGCTGGCCAGCGGCCATCCATTTAGATTTTATGAAGGCAACGTTCACAATTTCGCCATTGTAAGTCCGTCGAGAACCTCTGCTATGATCCCGACCGAAATGCGGAATTCGCCCACGCGTTCCGGAAGGATTCGAATGAGTCCATTCGAATGCGCACATTTCCGGGCTACAAATCGCTGCTGAGCAAATCTTCGCCAGGAGATGCGTAATGTGCTTAACCCGACGTGAGCTGTGTTTTCTGCTTCCCGGACTTCTACCGGTCGCCGCCAACCTGCAAACCCTCGCGCAAGAAAAGTCCCTGGCCTCGGGAGCGTTTTCCTTTGATAAGGCGCCCATGCACGTGGCGAACCATGATTCGCAGGTCCGGATGATGTTGCGCGGGAAGTTGGCTACCGGCGAGGGGATCGAGGTGCACCAGACCACGCTGCCTCCGGGCGGCGCGCCTACCGCTACCACGCATCACCATCCGCACTCTGAGATGTGGCTCATACGGGAAGGAACAATCGAGCTGACCGTTAACGGCAAGAACTTCCGCTTGGAGCCGGGATCGGTCGGATTCGTCGCCTCGAATGAAGAGCATGGGATCAGGAATGTAGGCACCACGCCGGCCTTGTACTTTGTCGTTGCCGTGGGACCAGGCGCAGAGTTGCAAGAGTAGCGAATCCGGGGACCCCGGACGAATACGAACTGGTCGCGACGCGGCCCCGCTCGTAACCCTGCAACGGGTAAGAGTATGCCCGCCTATGCTTCGCGCGGAAGACGAAATACCCATGACGACTCACATGGGCCTGATCGGCGGCGGGAACGTTACGGATACGCACGCGCGTGCGGCTCGTGCGATTGCCGGAGTCGAAATCGTTGCGATTTACGGAATGAACGCGAACAAAGTCGCGGGGCTTTGCCGGGAACACGGCGGGAAACCTTATCAGGATTTCAACGCATTCCTGACACATCGGCCCATGGATCTGGTTGCGATTGGAAGTCCGTCCGGCCTGCACGCGGCGCAAGGCATCGCCGCAGCGCAGCGCGGCCTTCATGTGCTGACCGAGAAGCCGATCGACATCAGTACTGGGCGCGCGGACGCGCTCATCGCAGCGGCGGCGCGGGCCGGCGTGAAACTTGGCGTCATGTTTCAGGACCGCGTGAAGCCCGGGATTCGGGAACTCCGCGAGTGGATCAGCACCGGCGTCGTTGGCAAACCTTTGTTGGCCGATGCACGGGTGAAATGGTATCGGCCGCCGGAATACTACGGCGGCTCCCGCTGGCGCGGTACGTTTGCGCTGGATGGTGGGGGAGCGTTGATCAACCAGGCGGTCCACACCGTCGATCTTCTGCTGTGGCTTCTCGGTGATGTGGTTCGAGTACAGTCGCGCACAGCGACGGCACTTCACGCGATTGAAGCTGAAGATACTGCGATCGCAATTCTTGAGTTCGCCAGCGGTGCCCTGGGCGTTATCCAGGCAACGACTGCTGCCTATCCGGGATATCCGCGGCGGGTAGAGATTACAGGAACCGAGGGCACGGTGATTCTCGAGCAAGATCGCATCCTGGCAGCGAACTTAGGTCATCCTCCAGCCGGTATCAGCGCGGGTGTGCCTGACGAAAACGAGAGCGCATCATCGGCCGTGGTTAGCGACGTTCGCGGGCATCAAGCGCTGTTTGAGGATTTCATTCATGCGATTGAGCAGAACACATCCCCGATCTGCGACGGACGCGAAGGGCGGCGAAGTATCGCCCTAGTAGAAGCGGTCTATCGAGCTGCACGCCATGGCGGCGCAGCGTCGGTCTCACTGCAGAAGCGCTGAATTCACCCACAACCCAACCGCAGGGCGCAGTCTCGCAATATTTCCGATTCCCAAGCCGCACGTTTTGGATTCCTCGGGTGTACGAGGTCGGTTGGAATTCGTCCGGTCAAACGCAAGAAAACTGCGGCAGAGTGTTTGTAGGCGGGAACGGGCTCTCGGAAGGCTACGTTTCCCAGATACTGCAACGCATCTGAAAGCGCGTAGTAAGCAGGGTCGCCGGTCTCCCAAAGGCGGTCGCGCTCGGCGAATGTTTCCGGCGCGAAGCTGGCGAGGCCCAGCAGATAGTCCGAGCCGTACTCGATCATATTGATACCCCGATCGTTTCCCGTGTAGATACGAAAGTCCGGCCGGTGTGCGTCGCGCAGAGCCAGCCGCTTGAGCTCGACAAGACGGTCGAGCGACGAATGCTTCATCCCCCTGATCTCGGGAATATCCATCAGGCGACGGATGGTCTGTTCGTCAAAGATTTCTCCATTGGGGGCGAACATGGTGCCCAGCTCAAAGGCCAGCACGTGGGGATACCCCTGGCATACGGCTTGATAGGTCGCAGCCTTTTCCGTGGACGATTGACCGTGCAGGCGCGCGGTCTGAAATAAAATCGGAATGCCGCCGGCTTGAACAATGAGGTCCATCTGCTGCCGGTAAAGAGGAATGATGTCGCCGGTGTGATTTTCGATGTAGGCTCCAGCCACGAACGGTACATTTTTGCCCAAAGCTTCAACTGTCCATCGCAGCACATCGCGTTTTTCGGATTCGCTCAAATAGTTGACATAGCCCGTGTCCATATTGACCGCGTTCATCAGTCCGGCGTGATGAGTCGCAGTTAGGTGTTGTTGGAAAGCATCCACGGCTATCGTTCCGTCCGACTTGTACGGCAACAGGGCCGCGGCGATTCCCTGTACTTTTCGGTGAAGCTGTCGTCGTTCGATGAGGGTTGCGATGTTCACTCCGAATCTCCAGATCTATCGCAGCGTCAGAGCTTCTTGGCGATGGTCAGCTGTGTCATCAGTTCCGAATCTTTATAGAAACTGTCCAGTGGATAGCATCCGGAAGGCAATCCCTTGCGCGGCGCGGTGGTGCAATCGCTGAACGTTCTACAAATGCGCTTGCGCTCGATGGTGCGGCCTTCGGAGGCATCCCAGAGTATTTCGGGATAGGTCAGGACCATCCGTCCCAGTCCCACCAAGTCTACCCAGTCCTCACGCAGTGAGGCCTGAGCCACGTGCGGCAGGAAATCCTGCAAATAGCTGTAACCTGTGCCGACAAATATCAGGTTGGGAAATTCTTTCTTCAGGCGCCTGGTTGCTTCCATCTGGCGTGCCACACTTACGAGAGGGTCCTCCGGCGGGAGATAGCCATCGGAGGGTGGATAAAGCGCGGGCCGTTGCAGGTGCGGATTGTAATAGGGACTGCCCGCGGTGATATTCACTAGCCGAATTCCAAGTTGCTCCAAAAGAGACAGAAAGCGAACCGGCTCGTTCAGGTCTGACTCAGTCGGGTCAAGTGCATTCACACCGAATCCCCAACGATACGGAATCGCGTTTTCATAGAGCTCGGGAATTCCGGGTCCTGGCTTTCCGTTGGACGACTGCGCTGGATCGGGATGGAACGGCACGCTGTCGATCGCTGAAAGCCGGACAGCGATCTTAAGTCCCGGAGCGACAGAACGAATGCCCTGAACAACCTCGCGCAGAAATCTGGTCCGATTCTCGAAACTTCCACCATAGCGGCCAGCACGGGTGTGGGCGCTCAGAAACTCGTGACCTAGATAGCCATGGCAATGTTTTACGTCCACGAAGTCGAAGCCCAACTGCCAGGCCATGAGCGCGGCTCTGTGAAAGTTTTCGATGATGGCCTCAATTTCAGCGTCAGTCAGAACGCGAAAGTCGGCGGGTAATCCCAGCCGCCGGTCCAGGAAGGGATGGCAGTAAAGGATGCGCGGCTCGGGTCGGCCGTGGGCATTAGGACGGCTGTAGCGGCCAGAATCCGTCAGCTGCAAACCGATCAACAAGCCGTCGTCGGAGCCGGTGGTGACGCGGTGTTCCTCGATCAATGTGGTGCGCAGCCGAGACAAACCTTCTTGTGTATGCGCGGCGGCCACTAGTTGATTGGGATTGGCGCGCCCCTCGTGCGAGACCGCGACCGCCTCTCCCCCCCAGATCAATTTCGCGCCGCTGCGGCCAAACCGCTGCCAACGCCGGATCGTATTTTCAGACGGGCTGCCGTCCGGCAAGCCGTCCCATCCTTCCATCGGATGCACGACGATCCGGTTGCCGATTTTGATATCACAGCGGACCAGAGGCTGGCGCAGCGAGGACTCGGTTCTTTTCATGAGCTCATGATCACAGGGGATAGTCAAACCGAGCGCATTCAGATGCTCCTGAAAGCTTGCCACGTTCTTCACAGTCCCAAGGCGCAGAATTGGTTTTGTGTTCACGCTGTTTTCCGCGGTCCCGGTAGTCCCAACACGGCCATAGCCCCGAGCAACGCTATGCCGACCAGCACGAAACAGCTTTCGGAATAGTTTCCAGTCGCGTCGCGCAGACGGCCAGTCAGCCACGGCGACACGGCTTCGGCGATACCGCCCGCGGTCAGGATTACTCCCAGGAGTCTTCCCAGAACCTCCATGCCGAAGATTTCAGCGGTCATCAAGGGAATGATCATGTAGTCGCCGCCGAGTCCGACTCCGAACACAGCCGCGGATGCATACAGCGGGCCTTGCGAATGCGCCAGGAACAGAAACGGAATGCCCGCCGCGACCAGCAAGTAAGTCAACAGCATCACATACTTTTTCGAAAAGCGGTCGGCCAGCCACCCCATGAGCAAGCGCCCTACAATGCTGAACGACAAGACCACAGACAGAACCCGAGCTGCGTCACCTTGGGTGAAGTGCCGGTCGAGGCTTAGAAAGAGTTTTAAGTTCTGCTGCGTGCCGCTGACCGCCGCAATCGAACACATGCTGCCAAAAGTGAGCAAGTAGAACGGCAGGGTTTTGAACGCTCCCATTACTTCTGCAGTCCCCATCATTTTGCGATCTGTGGTGGATCGCAGCGGCGCTTCCTTCACGAAGAAAGCCAAAGGAAGGGAGACCACAATGATCGACACGCCCAGCAATCGCAAAGCCGACTGCCAGCCGAAATGCTGCACCAGCGCGTGTGAGATCCAGGGTACGGTCGCGCCTCCGATCCCGATTCCCAGATACGCGAAGCCCATTGCCTTTCCGCGCGACTTGTCGAACCAGCGCGACAATAGTACCTGGTTGGGCAGCGGCCCTCCGCACACGTAGCCAAGAGCGTTGAAAAGATAAAAAAAGTAAAAAGTGGCGAGAGTTGTGACCCAGCCCAGTCCCACCAGCGCTCCGCCGGCCATCAGGATGCCCGCCATCATGACGCGGCGCGGACCAAAGCGATCGATGATCCAGCCGGCCCCAAATCCAAAGATTGGTCCTACCACTAACTTGCTCAACGCATTTCCGGACGTCACCTGCGCACGCGTCCATCCGAACTGCTGCACCATAAAGTCGTAATAGAACGGCAGTCCCCACAGGGCAAGACCCACGATGCAAAACAGGACGACAAAGGCCGTGGCGGCGACCTGCATCGCGCCGGGTTGGAGGTTCCCTTCTCGGTCCGCTCCGGGTAGAACGCAGTCCCGCTCCCGGTCTTCCAGCACTTGTTTCGGTTCGTTCACCATGCTCCTCGCCAGTCTACCCTACGAAATATTTCCAGCGAGAAAACCTCTGGTATGATGCCGAGCGGATTTCACAATATCATTCGTGAGAGGCCCATATGACGATCACACGACGCGAACTGGGTATTTTTCTTCCCGCACTTCTGCCGGCTGCGGCCGTCCTCGACGCTTTCGCCGAAGCGGACAATTCCTTGCCCTCGGCGAATTATCCGTTCGACAAGCTGGCCGTGCAAATTCTTGACCATGCCGAAATGCGCCGAGTCCTCAAGGGCAAGCTGGCTACCGGTGAGGCGCTCGAGGTGCACGAGACCATGCTGCCGGCGGCCTCCGCTCCCCACGCTCCGCATCATCACGTGCACTCCGAAATGTGGTTCATTCGGGAAGGCACGGTCGAGCTTACGGTCAACGGCGCTAGCTACCGTCTCGGTCCGGGCGGAGTGGGGTTCGTCCATTCGAACGACGAGCATGGAATCAAGAATGTCGGCTCAACTCCCGCCAGCTATTTCGTCGTGGCCGTCGGGCCTGGAGCAGACGCCTGATGCGAGCATTCGTCGTTTCGTTCATCCGACAGGGAGAGTATAGGCTGAGACAAAGCCAGATTTTGTTCAGTTCGACTCAATGTCACGATCAGTTTTTATGAATTGACACCGTGAAGCTGTGATTCTTATAGTTTTCGGGGCAGTTACGACATGGACCGAACGAGAGTCTCGGCCAGCGATTGACACTGACAAGTGTCGAGGTGAGTATTCGATGAAAGTATTTTGGCTACTGGGTTTGCTTGCGATTGCTCTACTCGTGGTCAGCGCGGAGGAGAAGGTACCGGACGGATTCCAGCAGTGGACGGCCACATCGCTCAAAGATTTTGAGCAAACACTGAAGATTGAAGCCGGCGCGAGTGCCCACCACATCGCGGTGCGCCGTCTGGGGGATTTTGCACAAGATACGTTCATGCTCTCGCGGCGAGAGGCCGATGGCGTGGTCGAATGGCACGAAAATCAGGCCGATGTATTCTTTGTGCAGTCCGGCTCGGCGACGCTGGTTGTCGGCGGCACCATGGTCGGGGGGGAAATCACCGAGCCTCATGAAAAGCGCAACGGAACCATTGAGGGCGGCGTCAAGCGCAAGCTTTCCCCGGGCGATGTGGTCCGCATTCCTCCGCAAGTGCCGCATCAGATTCTGCTCGACGGCTCACCGGAATTTACATACTTCGTCGTCAAAATAAAAGGCTACTAGTACCGAGATCGACGCAGGCTCAGGCCAGGATCTTGGGCGGGTGGGGCATATGCAAGACTCGAGGAGGAGGAAGTCCATGTCACTACGGTTGATCAAGTTTCCCGTCGTGTTGATTGCAGTGCTGTGCACCATGAGTGCGCTGGCGCAGGCGCACATTCCCTATGGACTGCCGGTCAGCGTCGAGAACGCCAAGAAGGCGGCGGCGGTGGCGCTGGAGGAAGCGCGAAAGGGCACTTGGAAGATGGCTGTGGCGGTGGTCGATACCGGCGGCGTGCTGGTGTACTACGAGAAGATGGACAACACGCAGATTGGCAGCGCGGACATTGCGATTGAAAAAGCTCGCACCGCGGTGCGGTTCAAGCGCCCCAGCAAAACGTTTCAGGACCTGGTTGCGGGCGGCGGCGCCGGGCTACGCATTCTTGGTCTGCCGGGAGCTGTACCCATCGAAGGCGGCATTCCTCTCATCATGGACGGTAAGATCGTAGGCGCCATCGGCGTTTCCGGCGACAGCGCCGACCATGACGGGATCTGCGCGCAGGCAGGGGCGGGCACGCTCAAATAAACGCCGGCTCAGGACGAGAGCGGTGCTTGTCTATCCTGCGTAGACGATGACTCGCCTGGGATTGACGAACAGCCAGGAAAGCGCGGCGACGAAGAACATCGCGGCATTGAAGTAGAGACTAACTTTCCAACTGGGGTTACCGGGCTCGCCGGCCAGTACCGCCAGCCATGCGACGACCGGTATGCTGATCACCTGGGCCAGGTTGCCAATAGTGTTCATGAAGCCGGCAACTGTACCGGAATAGCGATGTCCGATATCAATCGTGGTGGACCAACTGGCGGCCATACCAAAATCTTTTGCAAAAGAAGACAGACATAGCGAAGCGAACGCAAGGCCAATGTGGCTGGGCGTAAGAGAAACGCCCACCAGCATGAACGCGCCACCGAGTCCGTAAGCAATCACACCTTGCAAAGTGCGACCCCACCGCGGTCCCCAGAGTCGCACTTGCCGATCGGTGAGGAAACCGCCCAACACGCAGGCGACTCCGCCAAAGAAGAGCGGGCCACCAGAAGCCAGCACCAGTCCAATGCCGGACAGATGGAGATCGTTTCGCAGATAGGGCGTGATCCAGGATGTAAAGAAAGACCAGCCGGCATTGCTGCAAAAATACATCAAGCTTAGCGACCACAGAGTCGGGCTCCGGAGCATCGTGCTCCATGACAGCGGAGCGGGCTTCGCAGCTTCCTTGCGCCCTTCGACGATGAGAGCCCGCTCTGCGTCGTTTACGGCGGGGTCCGATTGGGGCGAATCCTTGTAGCGCGAGCGAAATCCCCAAAGCCAGATCGCTCCGAAAATACTCATGATCACGAAGCCGACTCGCCATCCGAAGGGGTACGCCAGGACCATCATCAGGAGAGGCGCGACTGCGCCACCCCAACGGGCACACATCCACACCATGCCCTGGGTGAAACCTCTTTCGCTGAAAGGAAACCACTCGCGCGATGCCCGACTGATATTAGGGAACGCTCCAGCCTCGCCGGCTCCGAAGAGGAAGCGGAAAACCATGAGACTGAGCAGGCCCCAGGCGAGGCCGGTCAGAGCGGTAAAAGCAATCCAGCAAAGGACAATGCGAATCAGAACTTGGCGGGGCCCGAACTTGTCGCCCAGCCAACCGCTAGGTATTTCGAACATGGCGTACGCGAGAGAGAATGCGGAGAAGGCGTAGGCCAGTCGCTGCGGCGTCAGATGCAAGTCCAGTTCGATATGGTCCTGAACCTGGATGATGCCGATGCGTCCTATGTAGGTCAGGGCGGAAAGGCTGCAAAGCCAGGCAAGGATCTTCCATCGGACTCGAGTGGCCACGACTTCGCTCATGCGCATTCCGTACTTATCATGTCGCGCAAGCGTTGGAAGATATGCGACAAGAGATTTCGCCTCGGTACTCGATGCGGGTTTGTGGCTGGCTCCTTTGCCCTTTTCGGTGCCTGATCATTTACGACAAGTAAGGCTTCCACTTCTCAAGCATCATCTTAATTTCCTCGACTTCCTCCGATCGCAGGTTGGGGAGGGGAGGGCGAACCGGGCCAGCGGCGAGGCCAATCCGGTTCATCATCTCTTTCATGACCGAGACCTCGTACCCTTTTCGACGGGGCCGAAACCGCGTAGAGTGGATTCACGAATTCGTTCATCAGCTCGGTAAGTGCGGGGGAATCCCCGGCGGAAGCCAGTTCATCCAGACGCAGTGAAAGTTTGGGCGCGACGGTGGCAATGTTTGAAGTGTAAGTACGAATGCCGATCTGATAATAGGCAGGCAGCCAGGCATCACCCGCACCGCCGATCCAGTACAGCCAACGCGATCCATGATCTGCTGGTAGCGCACCGTGTCGCCCTGCCCGTCTTTCCACGCGATCAGTGTCGGAATCCTGTGCGCCAATTGTTCGACCCACCCCGCTGACGGCTTCACCCAGTCGCGACTATAGACGAACAAGCCCAAAGAAGTGGCGGCGCCGATCGCCGCCATAGTACTCCGCCCGTCCTTCTTCATCAGCATTGGGATAATAGGGAGGCAGGGCCAGGATCCCGTCGGCGCCCGCCTGGGCTGATTGCGGGGCCAGTTCCATCGCCATTTGACGGTTAACACCCGTTCCCCTGATGACCGGGATCTTGCCATCGACTTCGTCCACAATGGTCTTTACCACTGCCTGGTGCTCGGCGGGCGTTAACGAATACATTTCTCCCGTACTGCCGGCGGCCACAATTGCTGCGATGGGATGCCGAAGAAGCTCGTGAACGTTTTTCCGAAGCCCCACCTGGTCAAGCGATAAATCGGGCTTGAAGGGGGTGACCGGAAAGGCGATCACACCCCGAAGCCGGGTGCGGAACTCTTCTGGTCTCATCTCTTCACCTGGTGTCTATCCAAAGAGGATGCGTCCGCAGGTGTGGTGGAACAGGACCCGCGCCGTCTTTGGGAAAACGTGGACCCTGCCTCAGTTGGTTTGCACAACTCAGGAACTCAGCGCAAGAACGCCGACGCGCACCATAAGATCGGCGCCTGCCCATGCAGGTCGCCCGTGAGCCGCTGACGATCGAGATAGTATTGCAAGTCGTTCTTCTTGCCCGTGCCCTGGCACACATTGCGGAGATCGCCGTTCGGTTCCAGATAGCTGATCAACCCCAGCCATCCCTTGCGTGCCGCCTTGCCATATGTCTTCTTGTCCAGCCACCCGTTCTTGACTCCCGTAATCATGGCAAACGTGAACATCCCCGTCGAAGAAGTCTCCGGCCAGGACTCGGGATGGTCGATTAGCTGTCGCCAGACTCCGTCTTTGCCTTGATACTGCAGCAACGATTTCATCATCTTGCGATACGACTCCATGATTCGCGCGCGGCGCGGATGATTTTCCGGCAGCGACCGCAACATCTCCGCCATGCCCGCCGCCACCCACCCATCTCCGCGACCCCAGTAAAACGCCACATCCGGCGCATGATAGAACAGCCCGTTCGGTTGTTGTAGCTTGTCCAGATATGTGGTCATCTCGAGCGCGGCGCGATCCAGATACTTGGCGTCGTCCGTCGCCCGAAACGCCTGCAGTTGCAGGATGATGATCATGTACATGTCATCGATCCAGAGGCGGGTCTGCGAGCTCAATCCATCGGGCGTCGGATCTTCCCATTGCTTGTCCGCTGAGTTCTTGCCCAGATCGAGATACTTCTGTTCCTTGGTCTGGATGTAAATTTCCAACGGCACCGTGCCGAACACACTCCTGTCCACATGGCCCGGCACGGGAATTAAATTGGATTCTTCGCCGAACAGAGGATCGAAGCGCTTGATCAGGCGCGCGGCGAGATCTTTATCGCCGCTCAATTGAGCAAAGGTCAACGCGCCGTACCACGTCGCAACTTCGGGGTATGTAATGAAGGGGGGAGGGCCGGGCCGGCCGAAGTTCGAATGCGGAATTGCGATCAACCGCTCCGCCACGCGCTTGCCAATTTCCTGCGGTGAACTGCCCGCCGGCCATTTGCTGAATTCTTTCGGCTGCTTCTGCGCCTGCAGCGGCAGGGCCAGCACCAACATGCCCAAGACCAGCAGTAGTCCCGCCACTTTTCGGTATCTGTTCATCATGAGTTCTTTGTCCCCTTCGTCTTTACCGCTCAAAGACCTGGTGTGCTGATCTATTTGGGTGCTAGGGCGGCAAATGCACATGTCAAGCCAGCGTCGCAGACTACAGAAGCTGCAAATCAAAGGTCAACGTGTAAAAACTGAAGGTAACATTAAGTTGAACTAAACAAAAAACGTTCTCTGGTGCAGGACGGAGCACGTAAGTCGCCTGCTATGCTTGCACCTGGCGCGCGCGTCTCGCGCCGTCAACATCCACAGAAAACGAGTCGATGCTTCGAGTCTCTTATCAGGATCTTTTCGACGCTCTGTTGCGAGTATTGCTGAAGCTCGAACTTGAACCCAGGCCTGCCCGTCTCTGTGCTCAGCTTTTCGCAGACACCAGTCGCGACGGCGTCTACTCGCACGGACTGAACCGCTTTCCAAGGTTCGTCTCCATGATTCGCAACGGATACATTGACATTCACGCTGTGCCAGAGTTGCTGGCGGCTTCAGGGCCGCTGGAGCGGTGGAACGGAAAAATCGGACCGGGCAATTTGAATGCCTACCACTGCATGGAGCGAGCCATCGCGCTGGCCCACGAACACGGGATGGGATGCGTGGCGCTGGCGAATACCAATCATTGGATGCGGGGCGGCAGTTATGGATGGCAAGCGGCCGACGCGGGCGTCATCGGAGTATGCTGGACCAACACCTTGCCCAATCTTCCGGCCTGGGGTGCTTCGGACCCGCGCGTCGGAAATAATCCACTGGTGATCGCGGTCCCTCGCGCAGACGGGCATGTTGTCCTCGATATGGCGATGTCGCAATTCTCTTATGGCACGTTAGCGTCGTATCGAATGCGCCGCGAACTCCTACCGATGGATGGTGGGTTTGACTCGAGCGGCCGGCTGACTCGGGTTCCGGGAGAGATCGAGGCGTCCAAGCGCCCATTGCCCATAGGCTTTTGGAAAGGCTCAGGCCTCGCATTGATGCTGGACCTGCTGGCCGCCACGTTGTCGGGCGGGAAGGCCACGCACCAGATTACGGCTGATCCAGACCGGGAGAACGGACAATCGCAAGTCTTCCTCGCGTTCGACGCTTCTGCGCTCAACGTTTCTTCCTCCAACACTCCTTCCGTCAACGCTGGCGCGGATGCCTCCCGGATCGCCGATCAAATCATCGAGTATTTCCAATTGCCGCCAGACTCAACCGGAACACGTGTAAGGTATCCCGGTTACCGGGTCCTGACCACGCGCAGGGACAACCTGGCCAACGGCATCCCCGTCGAACCCTCCATCTGGCAGCAGTTGGATTCGCTCTAGCACCCGTGGTGAAAATCGGGTACTACTCGAAACGTCAATGACCATTTAGCCGCGAGTTTGGTCGCCAGAATAGGCGGGTCCGCAGCGACCCACTCTTTCGCGGGGAAGCTCCACGACGGAC
>CATPBJ010000051.1 GCA_955652395.1 uncultured Terriglobales bacterium
CGCTTGTAGCCGTGCACGCTGGAGACACTTTTACGAGTCGAGCAGATAGTTTCTAGTCCTCGCCTGCGGCGCTGCCCATCACGCGAAGATTGGCATCCTTCCCCATCGCATACCGCGGCCGACGCCGCGCCGAGAGTCCTACCGCTACCAAGGCCACGCCCGGCATCTTCGGGTCCACACGTATCGTTGATCCGACGGGCGATCCGGTCCGCTCCAGCCAGGAATCGCTGCCCGAGCCGCCTTTCGCAGGTTCAGACGCCGGTATAGCCTGCAGAAACGAACGAATCCAGCGGTGTACGTTGTGATCTCTCACGATTTGCCGGAGCAGGCGCATCCGGCTGCGCTTGTCTTCGGCCGTCATGTGGGCGGCGTCGTACAGAGCCTGGGCCACTTCGGAAAAATCGTTGGGATTGACGATGATGGCCCCGCTGCGCAACTCCGGTCCGGCACCGGCGAACTCGCTCACAATCAGTACGCCGCGCTCGTCAATCTGCGCCGCGCAAAATTCCTTGGCTACCAGATTCATGCCATCTTTGAGCGGAGTAACCAGGCCGATGTCAGCGGCACGGTAGTAGGCCAAGAGTTCTTCCCGGCCCAGGTTGCGGTGGATGTAATGAACCGGGACCCATCCCGGTTCGGTGAACTCACCATTAATCTGACTGACCAGCAGTTCCACTTCCCGGCGCAGATGCTTGTAATTGGGAATTTCCTCACGGCTGGGGACGACGACCTGCACCAGCGTGATGTGGCCACGCATCTCCGGAAAGCGGCGCAGCAGCAGCCGGAATGATTTGAGCCGCTCCGGAATCCCCTTGGTGTAATCCAGCCGGTCCACTCCCAGGACCAGCACGTCATCCGAAACGCGTTTCCTGATCTCTGCCGCATGAGCTGCGATCTCCGGACGCGCCGCATCTCCCGCAAACGCGTCGAAATCGATGCCAATGGGAAATGTGCCCACCACCGACCGCCGCCCTTCCAGACCCACCAGAAAATGCGGATGGCCGCCCTCGACGACAACTTCAGGGAGCAGGCGTTCGAGACAGCTCACGAAATTTGAGCGGTCGCGATCGCCCTGGAACCCGATCACGTCGAATTCCAGCAGTGACTTCAGGATAGGTTTTTTCCACGGAAGTTTTTCAAATACATCGGGTGACGGAAAAGGGATGTGCAGGAAAAACCCCATACGTGCGTGCACTCCCTTTTGCCGCAGGGATGAGGCCGTCAACATGAGATGGTAATCATGGACCCAGACAAAGTCGTCTTCCTGCGCTGTGTCCGCGACTACATTCGCAAACTTGCGATTCACGTGCTGGTAGGTTGCCCAGTACTCGGGATCGAAATTGCAACGCGAAGGCATGTCATGAAACAGAGGCCAGATGATTTCATTGGCGAAGCCGGAATAAAACTTTGCGATATCTTCGTCAGTCAGTGCCACCGACCGGAGAGTGTACGAACGACGATGTGCGGCCCGCACCAGCAATGGTTCAATGGGTTCGTCCGGGCCGGTGCCGGCCCAGCCGATCCAAACTCCCGGCTGGTCGCGCCAACCCGCTTCGAGAGCCGTGGCCAGTCCTCCAGAACTCCGTTCCAGCCGGGCGCCGCCCGCATATTTCCGGATTAGAACTGGCAACCGGTTCGATACGTTGATCACGCGTCCCTTGATTTCGTTCATCCTTGCCCTCCTGAAGCACGGAGCCACTCCTCGAGAAAGTGGAGCAGTTCGTGAGGTGGTTGCAGCCAGATATCGGCTGCGGTTGGCCGTGACTGAGGACGAACTAGAGCCGTCAGCCCGTTGCCCTTAAGCGCGTGAAATGCATCTTCATCGGTCTGGTCGTCGCCCAAATAGGCGACCGCTGCGCCAGGCTCACATTCTTTTAAGATGGCGCGCACCGCGTCCCCTTTGCCTGGACCGGCGACCCGAATTTCGAGGCCGCCGTCGAATTCCAGCAACCTTAAGGGCGCCCGGTCCAGCAGAGGCTTCCAAAGCCGCGGAACTTCCCGGGCGATTCTCTCCGCTTTGGCGGGGTCCAGACCTCGCCAGTGCACGGCGACTCCGCCCGGCTTGATTTCCGTCTGACTTCCAAGTCCGGCATCACGCAGCATGGTTTCGGCTGCCAGCAAATAGTCTTTGTGGGCCGGCACGGAACTGACTTCATAACGGCCATCGGCCTTGAGCCGCTCCAGGCCGTGGCTCCCCCACACTTCCGGCTGCGGGCAGATCCCGCTGAGCAGAAGTATTTCCCGCACCGGACGACCACTGATCAGCACTACGCGGGTACCCTTCCTCATGATGCGAACGACTAGAGGCGGGACTTCGGGGTAAGGAAAAGCCAGAGTGCGATCGACACAAAACGGAGCCAGCGTCCCATCGTAGTCGAGCAAAAGGACGCGAGCCGGAGCGGAACGCAGGCGCTCCAGGAAGGGACCGTATGTGATCTGCCGCTCGAGTACGTTCATGCCAGCTCCTGACTTCAGCAAGCAACAGCGACGAAGGCTATACCCGACGCGTGGTGGCAGGAAAGAAATGCCGGCCAGACCACCGAATAGTAGTCACAAGTCTCGCGATTGAGGGCTGGCGAGGCCCGCGAGGGCGGCACCTGGCGCACTGGGCCGCTAGTTTTTGCGCAGAACTTATAGTGATTCTAGCATGGGAGCGTTCTCTGTGCGGCCGGAAATCAATGAAAATGCAAGCGTTTACAAGAGGCCGAGCAAAGCGCCAGGGGCTACGTCCAGCGAAACCAGCGCAGAGCCAGCGCAAACGAAATACCTCCCCACAGCAGCAGAACCAGAAGGCGTCCCGACTGGGCTCCCAGGGACGCGCCCTGCAAAATGGTGGCGCGCAGGGCATCATTGAGCGCGGTCAGCGGCAGCAACTTGATAAGGGGTTGCAACATCGCGGGGAAACGCTCCGACGAGAAAAAGACTCCCGAGAAAATCCACATCGGCATCATTACCAGGTTCATTAACCCACTGACGCTTTCAAGTTTTTGAGCGCGGCTGGCCGTGAGCAGGCCCAGACCTCCGAAAGCCACCGCCCCAATAGTAGCCAGCAGCAAGATCGTGAACACCGAACCCAGCACCCGCATGTGGAAAGCCAGTACACCAAAACCAAGCAGAAGGACGATTTCAATCAACATGAGCACCAGCCGGCTGCTGGTGAGGGCTAGGAGAAAATCACTGCGGCGCATGGGAGTGCCGACAAAACGTTTAAGCAGTTTGCGCTGGCGCATGTCGACCAGGGCAAACCCAATGCCCCACATGCCGGAGTTCATCAGGTTCATTCCCAGCAGGCCGGGAATCAGGAAATCGATATAACGCGACCCAGGCTCGCTGGAAGCCACCGCCGAAGTCGGCACGGGATCTTTGCGTCCGGCTGCGGTTTGCAGGGCATCGTCGACTTCTGCCCGGGAGAGTACGCTCTCCGGGCGCGCGGGATCGTAACGATATTGAAAACCGTCCTTGCCGTCCGGCACAACCACCAGATCGTATTTCCCCAGACGGAATCCCTGCAGCGCCTCCGGTTCTACCATGACGGCCGCACGAATCGAGGAACCGCGCGGCGAGCGCTGGAGCAGGCTCAGAGCATCTTCAGCGCCGGGGCCGGCAACAATGGCAACCGGGGTAACGTCGGCCGGTTTGTTGCGAAAGGCGATGCCCAGTCCGAGGGCGAGAAGCACGGGAAATCCGAATACCCAGAAGATCACTTCCGGCTCGCGTTTGAGCTCCAGCAGGCGCGCCATCAACAGATGACGGAAGCCGGACCAGCGCCCGTTGCGCGGCGGCGCCGGAATTGTTCGAGTGGGTTGCGCGACCGTCATCGAGCGGCCTCCGGGCTCATCTGAAACGGTTCAAGACTGTCGACCTTCGCTCGACCCGCGCGGGTGGGGACATCCGCCCCAGCGTGGGGTGTGCTGGGCATCGCGCGAGCGTGGACCGGAGCGACTTCCATCAATCCTCCCTCAAATGGCGGCCGGTCAGGCGTACAAACACGTCCTCTAAGCTGGCTTGGCGGGTGGTCAGGTGCAGCAGATGCTCGCCCTCCTTCTCGACCGCATCGAGCAGCGCCGGAATCGTCAGGTGTGGCTCGCGCACATTCAGGCAGACCAGGCCATTGTCGTGCCGGACGGATTCCACTCCCGGAAGCGCACGCCAGGCGGCGGTATCGCTGTTTGAGTGGACGCTCACCTGAAATTCCACCATGTGGTGGCCGCCCAGGCGCTCGATCAAATCCGCCGGCGTGCCTTCGGCAATCACCTGACCGTGATCGACGATAGCCAGACGATCGCACAGGCGTTCGGCTTCGTCCATGTAGTGAGTCGTGAGCAGCACCGTGCCTCCAGCCTGCTGGAAACGGCGAATGATGTCCCAGAGCTGGCGGCGGCTTTGCGGATCAAGCCCGGTTGTGGGCTCGTCCAGAAAAAGAATCTTGGGATTGCCTACCAGAGCCGTGGCGACCGCGAGCCGCTGGCGCTGGCCGCCCGAAAGCTTGCCCACCCAGGAATTGGCTTTCTCGCTGAGTTGCATTTGCTCGAGCACTTCGAGGGGCGCGCGCGGCTGGCGATAGAAGCCAGAAAACAGCTTGATGGTCTCGAGGACGGTCAGCTTCTCCGACAGCCGGGTTTCCTGCAGCGAGATGCCCATCACCTCGCGCAGCTCGCGCTCATTCTCCTTCCAGTTCTGGCCCAGAATCGTGACTTGTCCAGAAGTTGGAGCGAGCAGACCTTCCAGGATTTCAATGGTGGTGGTCTTCCCCGCTCCGTTGGGCCCCAGCAGTCCGAAACACTCCCCCGCCTCGATTTCCAGATTTAGCCCGCGGACAGCTTCAACCTTGCCATCGTAGGTTTTGCGCAAGTCGCGGCATTGAATGGCGGAGGCCACGCAGAGATTCTAACTGAGCGCAGCTTGTGGATGGAGAGTGCCAGCGTGGATCGTAGCCGTAGTCTCCACAGGTAGTTTTCAATTAAAATTTAAGCCTTCTCATGCGATCCCCACGTCACGGCTTTACTTGACGGCTTTCCTCCTGAAATGCCCGTGTGTCGTTTCCCCATCAGTCGTTCTTAACCAGGAAAGTCGAAAGGATCTTCCCTATGCGTAAGCTATGGCTGTCGCTATTGCTGACTACGGTTTCGCTCGCCTCGGCGCAAAACACTCGCCACTTCACGTTCCACTACGGTTTCACGGTCAAGAACGTCCCCGCTGGAGAGCACATCCGAGTCTGGTTTCCGGCGGCGCACTCGGATGACTTTCAGGAAGTGAAAGTGATTTCGGCAAACGGGGACTTGAAGGTGAAGAAGACTCGCGAGTCGAGATTCGGCAACGAAATGTATTACGCCGAAAGCTCGAAAGCTCAAGACCCAGAGCTGCACTTCGAAGTCATCTATGACGTGATGCGCCACGAGCGTTTGACCCTGGGAGTGGCCAGGCCACATCTGGCCGAAGTTGAACTCAAGGATCGCGATCGCAAAGAGTATCTGCAGCCGGACAAACTGGTGCCCGTCACCGGCCTTCCCGCTGAGCTCGCGGTGAAGGTCACCGAGAGCCAACGCACGCCGCTCGACAAGGCGCGGGCAATCTACGATTACGTATTCACTACCATGCGTTACGACAAGACTGGCACGGGCTGGGGACACGGCGATGTCCTCTATGCCTGCGATGCCAAGAAGGGTAACTGCACTGATTTTCATTCGCTGTTCATCGCTATGGCGCGTTCGCAGGGGATTCCCGCACGCTTTGAAATTGGATTTCCCTTGTCGCCGGACAAACATACGTCGGAGATCGCCGGCTATCATTGCTGGGCGGATTTCTTCGAACCGCAACACGGTTGGGTACCGGTCGACATCTCGGAGGCGTGGAAGCACCAGGAAAAGCGCGACTATTTCTTCGGAGCTCACGACGTAAACCGGGTGCAGTTCAGCATGGGCCGCGATCTGCGCCTGAATCCTGCGCAGGACGGCGCTTCCCTCAACTATTTCGTGTATCCCTATGTAGAGGTTTCCGGCAAGGAATATTCCAACCTCTCGCTGGCATTTTCCTTTGCCGATGTGGATGCCGGAAAGGCGGCAGCCGCCAACTAGGTTCACAGCGAGATTGCTCGTGTGGGGACGGGTCTCTGACCCGTCCGGACGAGCGCGGCTCGTCTCGATGTCATCGTCTCGAACTCAGTCGTAATCGCGCGATCGCTTCCGCGGAAAGACTATGTGCTTCGGCACTGGCATCGGAGTGCTTCCCTGGCGGTCGCGCCACAGAATCAAATTGAGCGCAGCCGTGTTGACCGCATCCGGGCGGGAGAAGTTCATCTTGGCCGACTCCGCCGCGCCTTGGCCCTTGATCGGGTTGGTCTGGTAAATGAGCCCGTTGTCCCGATTGCTCCAGTCCGCCGTGAATGGCGGTTGACTGCCGGGCCCCGAAAACAAGGGTGCCATCACGGGTGCGTAGGCATCGTTCTGATTCATGGGTGGCAGACCCAAGAGGGTTTCCATGCTGTGCATCATATTCACGGTGGTGTAGAAGCGGCTGTCCACAAAGGGTTGTTCCGGCGAACCCGGCGAATATTTGCTGATCTCGAAAGCGATGGAGCGGTGCGCGTCAACGTGGTCGGCGCCATCTTGGGCGTCGTCTTCGATAACGAAGATCGCTGTGTCGTCCCAGTAAGGGCTGTGCGAGAGCGCTTCCACCACGCGGCCGACCGCTAGATCGTTGTCGGCGACCGATGCCGCGGGGCGGGGTTTGCCGGGCGCCGTGCCATTGGTGTGATCGTCAGGTAGATAAAGAAGCACGAAGGCGGGGAGCCCGGTGCCTTTTCCTTCCGTGCGGGCCCGGACGAAATCCTCGAACTCATTGAGGAAAAGGTCGGCGCGAAGCTGGTCTGGATATGTCGTGTTGAAGTCCGGAAAGAGCGGATCGAAGTGGTCACGCAAAGAGGCTTTGGTGGGCTTCATGCGCTTTACCAGCGGCACGGCCCAAGGCCATGGGCTTGCTGAACCATGTGGCTGGCCGACATCGGGCGGAAGCGGTTCGCCTTTGCGGACCGCCGGGCGCTCGCACTCCGCGCTGTACGGCGATGGCGTACCTTCCTTCGGCGAAGCCCCCGTGTTCTTGGCTCCCTTGCACCACACTCCGGCAATGTACTCCCCGTAGTCGCGGTAGGTTAAGCCGTGGCGCGCAAGATTGTCCCAGAGATAGCCGGTGCCGGGATCATCGACGTTGGGTTCGCCCTGCTCCAGGGGAAATTCATCGGCGACCGTGCCGCCGTAGTCATAGATATGCTCGTGGCCGCGATAGGTGATCTGCCAGGTCTTCTCGTTGTAGTCGCTGGTGATGGCGGCGTTCGACCAGTCATGGCCGTCGCCGGAGACTTCACCGCTGTCGTAAAAATTGTCCAGCACTCCGAACTGCAGGGCCAGCTTGTGCTCGTTGGGCGTGACGTCCGCGCCGTACAGAGTAAGGGAAGGATCGCCGTTGCCCACTTTGTGGTCGCCAACTTTCAGATCGCCGAGGACCTGGTCGTACGTCCGATTCTCTTTGAGGATGTAGATCACGTGTCGAATCGGGTTCGGGCCAGCCCGAAAGGTGATCTTCCCGGGATCGGAAAGGAAGAGATTGCTTTCTTTGACCCGCTGCGTCAGCCCCGGCAAGTGTTTTTCGGCGTTGCGAAAGTTCAAGCGGGAGAGCGATCCATACATCAGAGTCACGATGTAGGGATGCTCGCGGTGGCAGCGCTCCCTTTTGAGCTGACTGATTCCGCTATTGGGGCTCGTGCTTTCTCCCTTGGCGGTGGCGATGAGCAAGTCGTCTCCGTGCACGGCGAGGGCGCTGGGATACCAGTCGGTCGGAATAAGGCCGAGCGCCTCCTCAGGCAGAGGAAAAGAGATAGTCGGCTTTTCCAGGGCCGCTGTGTCAAAAACTGCCACTGCATTCAACGATGCGTCCGCCACAAACAGCCGCGTGCCATCGGGCAATTGGGCCAGGGCGCTGGGATAGGTCCCGGCGTGCTCCTGCCCGGCAACGTTGGTCGAGGAAAGATGGCTCACGGATCCGGAAGCGCTGTTGACCACCGCAACCGCATCGGCATTGGACAAAGCAACGTAGAGCCGCTTCTCATCCGGGCTGAGCAGAAGGGCGGTGGGATGAGAACCGGGCGCGATGGGATCTTCTGGTTCCAGTAGAGGGATCCAGCGCGTAACCGTTCCCTTCACCACATCGAGCTCTGCTACGCGGGAGGAATTCCAGAGACTGCACCAGGCGCGACGGCCATCGTGGGTGGCGACCACGGTATAGGGAAATGACGAGGGAATCATTTCGCGCGTGCTGAGGTCGAACTGCTGCAGCATGCGCCCATCGCTGGCATCAAGCAGCACGACATTGTCGGAAAGATTGTTGGCAACCAGTAGTTTGTCGCTGCCTTGGCCTGAAATCACGGCCATCCCGGCGGGATACGGAATCGCGGTCCCCGCCGCGGTTTTGCGGACTCCGAAGGCGACTTTCTTGCCCGCGGCAATCTTCTGTGGCGCGATTTTCAGAAAGCGTTCCGGGGTCACCTTGCCATTTTCAAATTTGTAAACCGCGATGCCATTGCCGGTGTTGCCCGGCTTTCCGCCCCTAGGATCCGTGATTGAGCCGATCGAGGCGTAAAGATGGCTGCTATCGGAGCTGAAGGCGAGGCCGAGGAAATAGGTTTGATGAGCGCTGTCGGAAAGGCGGGCATCGGGAAAATCACTCAGCTGGTTGGTAGTGAGATCGAGAATCGCGATCGACTGATGCGCTTGCGCCTGTTGCGTCCCGTAACCGTTATTCAACAACGCTGCGTAGCGACCGTCCGGGCTTAGCGCGATGGTCGCGGGAAAGCTGTTCACTGCACTGATTCTTCCGGGAGAGGGTGTGTTCAGCACCTTGCTCGTAGGCAGCGGAATCTGGCGCGGTTTGACTGAATCCTGGGCGGAGACGGACGAACCAAAAATGGCGAAGAGGAAGATTAGGCCAAGCAGCTGCTTCAAGACTCCTCCAGGAAAGGTCTGAGGACCTCGTAGCACTGCCTCAAATAAAACGAAAGCTGAGGTCGATCTGTCACGTGGATAATTTTGGCTTGGTGGTTCGAATCGGCGAATGGGGCTGATACGCCGACTGCAATACTTTAATGAGTATCTGTAACTTCCTGATGTTCTGGCTGTTCTGGTGTCACGTTGTGCCGAACATCGGCCCCACGAACCCAGAAGATCACATCTTCCGCGATATTTGTGGCGTGGTCGGCAACGCGTTCCAGATTGCGGGCCACCAGCAGTGCATCCAGCGCCTGACGGGTCGTGTCGGGATGTTCATTCATGGACTTCACCAGCACGATGAAGGCTTCGTCCTTCATGCGATCGACCACGTTGTCCATTTCAAGGACAGCCTGCGCCAGTTCGGCCTTGCCTTCGATGAAGGATTCCAGGGCCCGTCGAACCATGGCGGAAACCGCCGCCGCCATGCGCGGGATGTCCACGGGAAGGTCGGCCTTGGGCAGGTCCACCATGTCCATCACTCGCTCGGCAATGTTCACCGCCTGATCGCCTACCCGCTCCAGATCGGCATTGATCTTGGTGACCGCGAGAATGAAGCGCAGGTCCACTGCCATAGGTTGCTGCATGGCAAGTAAGTCGAAGGCCAGTTCGTCGATTTCGCGCTCGGTGAGGTTGATCTGAGTTTCACCATCAAGCACCATGCGGCAGCGTGCCAGGTCGCGTTCGATGTACGCCTGGCAGGCGCGGTCCACAGCCTGCTCGGCCAGTCCGCCCATACGCAGCAAACGTGCCCGGAGTTCGTCCAGTCCTTGCAGAAAACGGGTGCGCGCCATTATCCAAACCTGCCTGTGATGTAGTCTTCCGTCCGCTTGTCAGACGGGGTAGTGAAAATCTTCTCGGTCTTGTCGAACTCGATCAACTTTCCCAGAAGGAAGAATCCGGTAAATTCGGCGACCCGCGAAGCCTGCTGCATGTTGTGGGTCACGATGACAATTGTAAAGCGTTCCTTGAGCTGGAAGATGAGTTCTTCAATCTTGCCGGTGGAAATGGGATCGAGCGCCGAACAGGGCTCGTCCATCAAAAGGACTTGCGGCTCCACGGCTATGGCGCGGGCGATACAGAGGCGCTGTTGCTGGCCTCCAGAGAGGCTCGCACCCGACTTCTTCCGCGCCGTGTCCTTTACCTCATCCCAAAGTGCGGAGAGGCGCAGCGAGCGCTCGACGATTTCATCCAGGCGCTTGCGATCGTGGAAACCATTGAGCGTCAACCCGGCCGCGACATTGTCATAAATCGACATGGTGGGAAACGGATTGGCCTTCTGGAACACCATGCCGATGCGGCGGCGAATCTGCACGGCTGAAGTTCCGTTGTAAACATCCATCTCACCGATTCGAACTCTACCCGTGGCGCGGGCTTCCGGCACCGTCTCGTGCATGCGATTGAGACAGCGAACAAACGTGGATTTTCCGCAGCCCGACGGCCCGATCACAGCCGTGGCGTGGTTCGCCGCAACCGTCATGTTGATGTCCTGCAGAGCCTGGGTCTTACCGAACCAGGCGTTCAGCTTGTCGACTTGGATGCCCACACCCATAGTTTCAGTTTGTCCCCTTTAGCATACCGCGATTGGCCACAAGCCGCACCGCACCGACCGAAGCGACAATCAGCACGATCAGGATCAGCGCGCCCGCCCAAGCCTGACGGTGCCACTCATCGAAGGGCGAAATGGCATACGTGAATATCTGCAGGGACAAAGCAGCCGTGGGCTGGTTCATTTTCCAGTTCCAGTACTGATTGCCGAACGCAGTGAAGAGTAATGGAGCGGTTTCTCCCGCGACCCGGGCGAAGGCCAGCATCACGCCGGTGATCACGCCCGAAGTGGCGGTGCGAAGAGTGATGGAGAGCGTGGTTCGCCAGCGTGAAACCCCCAGGCCGTAAGCCGCTTCGCGCACCGCTTGCGGCACCAGCAGGAGCATCTCCTCGGTGGTCCGGGTGATGGTCGGAACCATCATGATGGCGAGGGCGACTCCGCCCGCCAGGGCCGAGAAGTGTCCCTGGCTGAGCACCACCAGGCCATACGCCACGATGCCCACAATAATCGACGGGACGCCATTGAGCACGTCCGCGGTGAAGCGGATCAAGTTTCCAAAACGCGTGCCGCGGCCGTATTCGGAGAGATAAATTCCGGCTCCGATCCCGAGCGGAACACCCATGCAGCTGGCGATGAGCAGAATATAAACTGATCCGGCAATGGCATTCGCCATACCCCCACCCGCTTCACCAGGGGGCTTTGGAATCTGAGTCAGAAAAGCCCAGTTGATGGAGCCCATCCCTTTGTATATCAGGTAGCCGAAGACGGCTCCGAGGGGCAGCAGCACCAGGACCACGGCAGTGACGGCCGCAACAGTGACCAGGAAGTTCAGGCTGCGCCGAAAGACACTGATGGGCGCGTCGGCAAAGTCCGCTGGGAGCATCACCTTGGTTGTGGCCTCAGGCATGGCTCCTCGCAGGGGTACCACGCGTTACTGTCCACACCAAAAACTGGGCAAGAATATTCACGATGATGGTTACAATAAACAGGGCCAACCCTACTTCTACCAGGGCACTGAGGTAAACATCGCCCGTGGCCTCGCTGAACTCGTTGGCGATCACGCTCGCCATGGTGTAGCCGGGAGCAAAAAGAGACTTCGCGATTTCGGGCCGATTGCCGATCACCATCGTGACCGCCATGGTTTCGCCCAGGGCGCGGCCCAGACCAAGAATTATGCCGCCCGCGATGCCGGCGCGGGCGTTACGCAGCACCCCGGTGCGAATCATCTCCCAACGGGTGGCACCCAGCGCTAGCACAGCTTCCCTTTGCTGTTGCGGAACCGCGGTCATGACCTCGCGCGTGATTGAGGAAATAATTGGAACCACCATGATCGCCAGAATGATTCCCGCGGCCAACATTCCGATGCCGTAGGGCGGCCCTTCAAACAAGCTCGTCCAGCCCAGGTACTTTGCCAGCCCGGGCTGCACGTATTGGCGCAGCAGCGGGACCAGGACAAAGATCGCCCACAATCCGTAAATCACGCTGGGAATTGCCGCCAGCAACTCGGTGGTAAAAGCCAGTGCTCCACGCATCCAGCGCGGGGACATCTCGGTGATGAAGACCGCTACTCCGATGGCCAAGGGCACCGCGATGATCAGCGCTAGTATCGAAGATACGATCGTGCCGTAAACGAAGGGCAGAGCGCCAAATTGATCGTTGACCGGGTCCCACTCGCTGCGGAAAAAAAATTTCCAGCCAAAAGCGTGCCAGGAAAGGCTGGACTTAGTCAACAACTCGTAAACAATCAGACCAACCAGAGCGAGCACCGACATACCGCAGGCCAGCATGGCGTAAAAGAACACGGCGTCCGCGCGCTGACTGTCCCCAGCGCTGATGAGGGATTGCACCTGGGTCCCTTTGGCTGCCGTAACTGCTTGTTCCGAAACGGGTTGTGGACCTGTCAGTCGAGGCGCTCCTAGAGCTCGATTAGCCATTTTCGGCAAGGTAGCACGATCGTGTTACAGCAGTGTTAAAATGCCGGTTTGGCCTCGCCTTAAGGGAAGCTTCTGTCAGCGACTCATCAGGCTCAACCGGTGTTGGTTCAAACTATTTTTGGGGCCTCATGCCTCTCACCCTAATGCTGCTACCTCCGCAACATACTCGCGCTACCTTCCGCAAACTGAGCCGGCAAATGGCCAAGCTCGCAGCCAAACCGGCTCCGGACAACGTCCATAAGTTCCGCACCTCCAGCCGCAGAGTGGAGGTGTTGGTTTCGGATTTGGCCAGGAATCACAGTGGCAATGACAGGAAGTTGCTGAAGCTCCTGGGCACGCTGCGAAAGACGGCGGGACGCGTGCGCGACCTCGATGTTCAGTGCGCGGCTTTGCACAGCCTGAAGATTCCGCAAGAGCCGGCACGCAAGTCGCAACTTATGCGCACCTTGGCCGAGGAACGCGCCAAGCGGGAGAAGAAGCTGGCCAAGTCCCTGGACAAGGCGACTGTGGCCGAAGTGCGCAGGCGCCTGAAGCGCACTGCCGCCAGCCTTTCGATTCCGAAAAACGCCGCCCCGTTGACCCTGGCCCGGCGAAAGCTGACTGACCTCGAAATGGATCCGGGTAACGTCACCGAAAGAACCTTGCACCAGTTCAGGATGGTCGGCAAGCGGGCGCGTTATATTGCAGAACTCGCGGGCAAGGACGCCGAGGCCACCCGCTTGATCGCACTGCTTCATCATATGCAGGACGTGATCGGCGACTGGCATGACTGGGTTCAGCTAGCGGACCGAGCAGAAAAACTGTTTGGCGGGGTCCAGGATTCCGCACTGGTGGCCGCCCTAAGGAACATCACCCGGGCCAAGTTCCGCCAGGCTGTCAATACTCTCACCGAAACACGCGCTGCGTTAGCCGGGAAGAAACCGACTTCCGTCATTCCCAGCGGCCGCCAACCCTCGCGACAACGTTCTAAGGCCGACGCTGCCGTCGCCTGAGTAGGTACGCTCCCGCAGGTTGGCAAATCCAATTGCCCTCGGACCTCATCTAAACAGCCTGATTTAATAACTCGGAGAAAACACAAACCTTGAGGTCCCGAATCGTTGTCTTTATTGCGGTCGTTCAATCGATTCTATTCTTGGCACATTGGTTTTTGTCCAAGACCTGGACGGCTTTCTGGGCCCCACCCGATCCTTCCCGAGTGTCAGGCCTACAAATAACGCTGGCCCTGCTGTCAGTAAGCTTTGTGCTGGCGTCATTGCTGGCCTGGCGCTCTTCGCATGTTCTGGTGCGGGTCCTTTACACTATTTCCGCGGTCTGGCTCGGGACTTTGAGTTTCTGCTTTCTGGCGGCGTGCGGGTGCTGGGCCATCTACGGCGGGGCCCGCCTTTTCGGACTCCATCCGGACCGGCGAGAGCTGGTTGTTGTCCTCTTCGGGGTCGCCCTGCTGGCAAGTTTATATGGCATCATCAATGCCGCCTGGACCCGGGTGAGGCGAGTCAATGTCAAGCTGCCGAACTTGCCCGAATCCTGGCGTGGAAGGGTGGCGGCGCTGGTGACCGATACCCACCTAGGCCACATACGCGGTTCCGGATTCATGCGCCGCATCGTCGCGACGCTCACGCGGCTGCGGCCCGACATCGTCTTTATTGCAGGTGACATGTACGACGGAACCGTCGCTCGGGTGCGGGAACTTGCCCAGCCGTGGGCGCGGCTGGCAGCTCCGCTGGGAGCATTCTTTGTCCCGGGAAATCATGAAGAGTTTACTGATTCCACAAAATACCTCGACGCGGTCGAGCACTCGGGCGTACGCGTGCTGAACAATGAAAAAGTGACCGTGGATGGTTTACAGATTGTCGGTGTGCATTACCGGGATTCGACCAACGACGACCACTTCCGTTCCGTCTTGCGACAGGCTGATGTGGATCGCGACCGGGCGAGCATCCTGCTTACGCACGCGCCCGACCGGCTGAAGATTGTCGAGGAAGAAGGCTTCTCCCTGCAGCTTTCCGGCCACACTCACGGCGGACAGTTCTTCCCTTTTACCTGGATCACCTCCCGCATCTATGGCAAGTTTGTCTACGGATTGCAGACCCTGGGCAATCTTATGGTCTATGTCTCCTATGGAGCCGGCACCTGGGGACCTCCGCTCCGGCTGGGAACGACCCCTGAGATCGTGCTGATCCAGTTCGACTGACTTGCTACCCGGCGCCGTGCCAATTGAAAGCATCCGACGTGCCGATGGATGCGCGAACGGCTCTCTCATCCGGCCGAATGCCAGCATGGGCGCGATCGCCCGCGCCTCCCTCGAACCAGGAGAAGGTACAATGGCCCAGGTTATGCGCGCGGTTCTGGACATCTTCGTGCAAATCTTCCGCAACCTGTGGGCTCACAAGCTGCGCTCGTTCCTCACCATGTTCGGCATCGCCTGGGGTGTCGGATCTTTACTGCTGCTGGTCGGGGTGGGCGAAGGCTTCCGCTCGGGCAACAAGCGCGAGTTGGCCGAGTTCGGCAAGGACATCATGTTTATCTTTCCCGGCCGCGCACCGGCGGTAAAGGGTAGCATGAACTCCGCCCGTTCCTATTTGCTCACCTACCAGGATTACGTGGACATCCGTAGGCAAGGCCCACACGTCCGCAATGCCTGCCCTTTGCTTTCCCGCACCGACCTGCACGAGGTAAGCGAATTTGCCAATGCTGGTGGCGAAATCCTGGGCGTCGAGCCCCAGCTTAGCGAGATAAGTTATCTTCCCCTCAAGGAGGGACGCTGGCTGAATGAACTAGATGGAGTGCAGAGACGCAATGTGATCGTCCTCGGTAACGAACTGCTGAAAACCCTATTCCCCGGGCGTCCAGCAGTGGGCGCAATCGTTCTGCTGAACGGAGTCAGGTTCGAAGTCGTTGGCAGCATGCCACACCTCGGCCGGGGCGACAACAATTGGCTGAATATGCGGGGCTACATTCCATTCCAGGTGATGGCCACATATTTCCCGCTCAAGGGGGAAAACCACGAAAACTCCATTTCCTTTATTGAATATCAGCCTCGCGTGACCGCCGAGCACCTGCTCGCGGAGGACGATGTTCGCAAAATCGTGGCGCGCAATCACGCCCTCGATGCCACCGACGACAACGCCTTCGACACCTGGGACACGATCCAGGAGTCAAAAATGGTAGGGACCATTTTCGATGTCATGAACATGTTTCTGGGAGCGGTAGGAATGGTCACACTGGCTCTGGGCGCCATCGGCGTCATCAATATCATGCTGGTGGCGGTCAGCGAGCGCACCCATGAGATCGGATTGCGCAAGGCCCTGGGCGCGACGAACCGCAGTATCCTGTTTCAATTTTTTCTGGAAGGGTTGCTTCTCACCCTGGGAAGTGGGCTGATCGGCATGGGTCTGGCGACCGCCTTGATGGCGATGCTGGGTACGGTGCAGGGGCCAGGAGGATTTGACCCTCCCAAACTGGTGCCGATGTCGGCCATGCTGGCGATTGGCAGCCTGACGCTGGCCGGAGTAGTCGCGGGCCTTTATCCCGCGCGCAAGGCGGCCATGCTGCAGCCGGTGGAAGCGCTCCGGCAGGAGTAAAAGCGGGAGTGAAAAATGTTCCGTGATCTGCTCCGGGAAGCCTATAGCGCCATGCGTCACAACCGCCGCCGCACCGCGCTCACCATGCTGGGCATGGCCTGGGGCATCGCCACCGTGGTTATGCTGCTCGCTTATGGCGATGGTTTTGGCCAGGCCTGCGCCAACATCTTTGCTAATTTTGGCACCAAGCTGGTCATCGTCGTTCCGGGCCGTACCGCCATGCAAGCCGGGGGTCAGAAGGCGGGGGTCCTCGTCCGCTTTACTCTGGATGATGTGGACACGCTAACCACCAATCTTCCCCAAATCACCAATATCACCCCTGAAGTCAGCAAGCAGGCGCACATCCAGTACGATACCCGCGTCTTCGACTTCAATGTCACCGGCAACTATCCCAACGTGCCCGCCATCCGCGTCCTGAAACTGGGACAGGGACGCTTCTACAACGCCGAAGACCAGATACAGCACGCGCGGGTGGCGCTGATCGGGTCGGAAGCCAAGGAGAAACTGTTCTCCGGGCGCAACCCGCTGGGTGAGCGCATCCGGGTGGATGGTCTCACTTTCGAAGTCGTTGGCATCCTGAGCGCCAAAATGCAGGAGGGAAACAGCGATATCAACCGCACGATCTACGTCCCTTTCACCACCATGAGCGATCTAAAGGATACCCATTACTTGGACTCGATCTGGTTTACCTATCAGACTCCTGAGTACGAGCGTCTGGAACAGTCGGTCCGCTCCATCATGGCAGTGCCGCATAAGTTCAACCAGACTGACCAGCAGGCCGTGAGGGTATTCAACCTCATGACTCAGGTCCACCAGTTCGAAATCATTACCCTAGGTCTGAAAGTCCTGATGGGTTTCATCGGCACCCTTACGCTGGGCATCGGCGGCGTTGGCCTGATGAACATCATGCTGGTTTCGGTGACCCAGCGAACCCGCGAGATCGGGGTGCAGAAAGCGTTGGGCGCCCGCCGGCGATACATTCTCATGCAATTCCTCGCCGAAGCCCTGACGATCACCTTCATCGGCGGAGTGCTGGGAATCCTCCTGGCCTATGCCGTCGCGCTTTCCGTGGGCCGGCTGACTCTGTACAGCGCCTTCGCCAAGAATGGCGAGGCCGGTGACATCCGCCTGATCATCGCTCCTGGAACGCTGATCGCGGCCACCCTCATCCTCGGCGCTGTGGGACTGATCAGCGGCATGGTGCCGGCCTTTCGCGCCTCCCGCCTGGATCCCATCGAAGCCCTGCACTACGAATAGCGACGGAAGTAGATCGAAGGCCTAGCCGCGAAAACCTTCCTGATGAAACGTGGCGAATGACGGAGCCCTGAAAGAGCGAACGACCTCGGGTGACACAGACGCCCACGATCTTGTCATGAACGCACGCCGTTGGAGAAGCTAAGAAAATTGCCAAAATTACTTTCTGGATGGCTGGCATCTGGGGTGTACTGATCCTCACACCCCTCTACTTCATGTTCAATCTGATCGGCCAGAAAGATCCGCCGCCCATCACACACCCGGCATTCTTCTACGGATTCGTGGGAGCCGCGCTGGCGTGGCAGATCGCGTTTTTCGTTATCGCCACCGACCCGGCGCGATATCGGCCATTGATGGTTCCGTCCATGCTCGAAAAATTTAGCTACGGCATCGCCGTGGTAATTCTGGTCGTTCAAGGGCGTATGCATTCGTCCGACCTCGCATTCGGCGGTATCGCCTTGGTGTTCGGCATTTTGTTTGTGATTGCTTTCTTCAGAACGCCGCGCCCCCTCGCCTAGACGTCACCGCGCCTTCGAGATTCCTGTTCGGGTCCCGACTTACTTGTGTCGGTTTTTTCTTAGCGAACTTTGCGCACTTAGCGGTTAAAAAGGTTGGAGGTTGCCCAAGACAACCCGTAAACCGCAAAGTTCGCCGGGGGCGGCAAAGAACGCAAAGCGTACTGGCATAGGGACGCCGGCTCGAAACATCCTAGAAACGAAGAACAACAGCTATAATCGATCGGCTCATATAGCGGAACCACATGCAAACAACCGACAATCACGACCAACCCTGCAACTGGTTGAGCAGCGTCCTGACTGACGTGCACTTTTGGGTCCCGGTCGCGGTTCTGATCGGCGGTCTGTTGCTTCTGGAATTCATTCATGGATAAGCCGGACGGAGATTGGCCGAATATGCAAGTTGTCGTGGCGCGCGGGAACGAAGCTGCAGCTCGGGAAACTTCGCGTCCGCGGAAGCTGCAAGTTCTGGGCATCCTTTCCGGGTTCACCGCGGGCGCCTGGCTCGGTGCCGCCGAGGCGCCGACGAAGCTCGTTTCTGTGGGCGTGTCGCCGATCGTGATTTCACTGATCATGGTGACCGGAGTTTTTCTGGCGCGCTGGAGTGTGCCGGCTTTGGTCCTGGGCACGTCGTCCGTCCGCGCCGACCTTCGCCGCGCGCCTCACCTCATGATCTGGGCTGTACTCGCGGGATGTCTCTGGGCCGTGGCCAACACCATGACCATCTTCGCCATCCGCGACATCGGACTGAGCATCGCCTTCCCTCTCTGGAATTCAAATAGTTTGCTGGGCATACTTTGGGGTTTTATTTTCTTTAATGAGCTGCGCCAGGCCGGCTGGCGTCGCTGGACCGGCGTGCTGGGCGGGGCGTTGATCATGTGTGTGGGTGCGGCGTTGTTGGCCATTGCATCCTCGACCCAGGCGCCTGCGGCTCATTCCATGCGCGGCGTTGGGGCGGCCCTGGGCGCCGGGATCCTCTGGGGAACGATGTATATCCCTTATCGTAAGGCTTACTTGTCCGGGATGAATCCCCTTTCCTTTGTTACGTTCTTCACCTTCGGAGAACTGGGAATGATGGCTGCGCTCGCCATCGGATACCTTGGTCTGACCCCGCTCTGGCATGAATTGATCGGTGCGCGGGACGTACTTTTCTGGCTGATGCTGGGCGGCTTCATCTGGGTGATTGGCGATGTCTTTCAGCAATACGCCGCGAAGTACGTCGGTATCAGCCGCGGCATCCCGCTGTCAAATTCCAATCAGCTCTGGGGATTGCTGTGGGGAGTTCTTGTTTTCGGCGAATTGCGCGGCAGTAGTGCCTCCACCTACATGCAGGTCATTGGCGGCTCGCTGTTAATGATGTTGGGAGTGGGCGCCATTGCATTTTCCTCGGCAGCTGGCAAGGAGCAGGCACAATGGCAGGAAGCTGCACGCCGTGAGTCGCAGCGCTACCACATCGCGGAAGATTACGTCCAGGCTCGGATGCAGGGAAGGCAGGTAGAAGGAGAAATCAGGCCGCCGCGTACCATGTGGGACTGGATGCTGGTTGCCGTTGCCACGGGTCTCTTCGTGTTCTTCGCGACCCTGGCACGCGCGCCGCGCATGTCTTTCCATTGGGGGCCAGCGATGCTCCTGATAACGGCGACGTTAGCCCTGCTTCTGGTTTGTGGCACTACACTCTGGCGGACCACTCGCTTTAACTGAACCCATAGTGAATCAATCAACCAAGGTTGACCTGGTCGGCGTGGGACTGAACGCTACCGACACTCTGATTCGTCTTCCGCATTATCCGGCGCTCGGGTCCAAGGTCGAGTTTCACTCGGCCGACATCCTGCCCGGTGGCCAGGTCGCAACCGCGGTGGCTGCATGCCAGCAATGGGGTTTGCGCGCTCGCTACGTGGGCAAGATCGGCGATGACATCGCCGCCTCGATTCATCGAGCCGAGTTCGAACGCCTGGGTGTCGAGACCCATCTTGTCACTGCTTCAGGATGCGCCAGCCAGCAAGCGGTCATCCTCGTGGATGACGCCGGCGAGCGCACCGTTCTTTGGAAGCGCGACAACGGCCTGACCCTTAAGCCGGATGAACTCCAGCGCGAATGGATCACCAATGCTCACGCCCTTCACGTCGACGGCCATGATACCGCCGCGGCGGTGGTCGCCGCAGGCTGGGCCCGCGATGCCGGAATCCCTGTGATCGCCGATCTGGACGACCTCTACCCTGGCGTGGAAGCGCTGCTGGAGAAAATCGACTATCTGATTACCAGCCGCGACATTCCGGGACGACTGACCGGCGACCAGGATTTACGCCAGTCGCTAGCCACTGTTCGCAACCGATACCGTTGCCGCCTCACCGCCGCAACCCTGGGCGCTGAGGGCGTCCTGGCATGGGATGGCTCAAGGTTTCACTACGCCCCCGCGTTTCGCGTGCAGACCGTAGACACCACCGGCGCCGGCGACATCTTCCACGCCGGATTCATCTATGGGCTTCTGCAGGGCTGGCCGCTGCCCCGCCAGCTCGACTTCGCCTGTGCCGCCGCCGCGCTGAACTGCACCGCCGCCGGCGCCCGTGGCGGCATTCAATCTGTGGAGAATATCGAAATGCTAATCGCCACAGGTTTACGGCACGAGCCTGCGTTCGATGCCTCGATTTGATTTCGATCGAACTCTCTTTCGCCCGCCAGATGCGTTCTTGTGGATGCCGGGACTAAAATAGGAACAGAGGTGAGCGGCATGCAAACGCAAGACGAAACCAAACCGGGCTCTGACTCGCAAAAGGTGACAGAGCATGTCACCGGAGCTCACCGCCTGCTAAAGGTCCTGCAGGACAAGATTGGTGAACATCCCGAGATTGGGCAGGCCGTCAACAAGCTGGAGATGGCACTAGCCATCCTCGAAGTGAAGACGGGCGGAATGCTTTGACCTTCTAAATTAGCTACACGGGACTGTGCTGAGTTACCGCAGCGCCAAAAACAAGGCTTCCTTCCAGCGCCGGTGGTCAATCGTCCAGCAGACCTTGGTCTTGCTTCCCTTCCGCAATGCGTCAGCCCAGACCGCCTGATTCCGTTCATCCGCCGCCAC
>CATPBJ010000052.1 GCA_955652395.1 uncultured Terriglobales bacterium
GCCCCTCCTCCTGAAGCGATATCCGGGTCTTTCGGAAGAACAGATCAAGGAGGCACACGCCTACGCTTATGGCGGCGCCGTTATTCAGGATCTGGGCTACTATCCATTCGGCAGTGTGGAGTTCAGCAGCCTGGTGCATTACGTCCGTAGCGGCGACTTCGTCCGTGAGCTGCTGCTCGAAAGCCAGGATGTCAACGAATTCGCCTTCGCCCTGGGTGCATTGTCGCACTATGCGTCGGATATCGTCGGCCACCCTGCGGTCAACCAGGCGGTCGCAATAGAGTATCCGAAGCTACGAGCGAAGTTTGGCAGGTCGGTCCGGTATGCCCAGGACAAGACGGCACATTTGAAAACGGAGTTCGGGTTCGACATGGTACAGGTTGCAAAGAATCGTTATGCGTCGCAGCAGTACCACGATTTCATCGGCTTCAAAGTGTCGAAATCCCTGCTGGAGCGGGTCTTTCCCGTCGTGTACGGGGTGGAGTTGAAAGACGTGCTTACCCACGAGGATCTGGCGGTCGGCTCGTATCGGTACGCGGTCAGCCGGCTGATTCCGCAAATGACAAAGGTCGCGCTGCAAACCCACAAGAAGGACCTGATGCGCGAGACGCCCAATTTTGCGAAACGAAAGTTCCTCTTCCGTCTTACCCGCTCCGATTATGAAAAGGAGTGGGGAAAGGACTACGTGAAGCCGGGCTTGGGCACGCGAATTTTGTCAACTCTCCTGCGATACATGCCGAAGATTGGTCCCTTCAAAGGGATGGCTTTCAATAGCCCGACTCCGCAAACTGAAGACCTCTACATCAAGAGCATCAATACGACCGTCGATCAATATCGAGCCTTTCTCGAACAGGTGCGCACTGACTCACTTTCGCTCGCCAATTGCGATTTCGACAGCGGCAATGAAACCAGGGCGGCCGAATACTCGCTGACCGATGAGACCTACGCCAAGTTGCTGGGCCAACTCTCCGATCGGAAGTTCGATCTGACCACGGTGGAATTGCGGGATAACATTCTGCGCTTCTACTCTGATCTCTCGGCACCGATCGCGACCAAGAAGGACGCGGCTCACTGGCAAGAGGTGCTGGTAGCGCTCGACCAGTTGAAGTCGTTGGCTCCGGTTCCGACTCTCGCGGGCCAGGCTGCCCGATGATTCCCGTCCGGACCCTGATCTTTTCCTTCGTGGCTGGTCCTTGCGCTGGGCCAGACCGGCCTGGCGCAATCTGTTCCCAGGGCGGCTATCCGCGCCATGCCTCCCGTAATCGTTATCGGGTTTGTCGTGGCTTCATCCGGCATGACAATCTCGCCCACAGCGAGGTACAGCTGGCGGCGCGCCTGCGCCAGGCTTACCCCTCGGGGGTGGACGTGGAGACCTTTGAGAGCCACCACCGGGGTGACGCCCGAAAGAAAGTCCTGGACCTGCTCGACACCAACCATGATGGAATTTTGACAACCGATGAAAAACAAAACGCCCGCCTCATCATTTACGGCCATAGCTGGGGCGGCTCTCAGGCCATTGCCCTGGCACGTGAACTGGCGAAAGAGGGGATCCCGGTGCTTCTCACCGTGCAAGTAGACAGTGTCTCCAGGATTCATCACAATGATCGGGTCATCCCCGCGACTGTAGCCCAGGCCGCCAATTTCTACCAGTCGAACGGACTTCTGCACGGCCAGTCCGAGATTCGCGCTGCCGATCCCACCCGCACGCGTATCATCGGGAATTTTCGATCCGACTACACAGCGAACCGTTACAGCTGCGAAAAGTATCCGTGGTATGACCGCGTCTTCGTGAAGGCTCACACCCAGATTGAATGCGATGCCGCTGTGTGGAAACAGGCGGATTCTCTGATCCGGTCGTACCTGCCCCCACCACCCCGAACGGGACAAAGTAATAATCATGTCTGTCGATCTGCAGGCTCGCCAAACATCGCGGAAAACCAGGTTCTCACTAAGTTTCCGACAGCCGGGCTCCGGCTCGGTCTTTACTTCTTGGTATCGGCCTTCTTGGTATCAGCGAGTCGCGCCTTGTTGTTTGCCTCCGGGCTCGCGTAGAGAGGCCGGGTTCTGGACACTAACTTCTTGGACTGCTCGACCGTTTCTGCTTCCTTCGCATTCACACGTCGGGTAATTTCTCGTCTCTCGCCTGTGTCTGGCATATATCGATCCTTCCTCTAACTGGCTACCAGCGGTCCACCTGGGGACAGCCGCCCCGGCTGTCCGGCCAAGCCAGGCTCGGCGGTTGTAACTCTCGACTCTGAAGGTGGACGTTGCCTCGCGGTGCCTGGAAATACGACAGGCAACTTGGCCGAGTCTCGCTCGGCTGGACAGCCGAGAGCCTGCCCTGAGCGTGGTCGAAGGGGCGGCTGTCTCCACGTGGCTGGACCGAGACCGGCACATGGCCTCGGCCAGAATAGAAATGCTCACACCATTACTTCTTGTCGTCGTTCACTTCGGCGATAGCTGCCTGGTGCCCGGCTTGTGACACGGCCCTCATGAATGCGTCCGCACTTTTCGGGGTTGACGCCTTGCCCGAAAGGATATTGCGAAAGGTCATGTGCTTGCCGTAAATGGCGCGAGTGGAGTCGTTGTCCTGCTCGATGACTGCACCTTCGAGCGTAAGGCCGGCGAACACACCTTTGGAGCGTGAGTACGTCAACATTTCGGTCTTCATCTTCCAATCAGTTCCGGCGGAAGCATGACGGCCAACCGGGCCCGCTGCCACCGATCCCTCTCCCGAGAGTGCGAACTTGCTGGAGAGCAGATGCTGGAACCCCTGATCATTCATGACCAACACAACCAGGTCCACGCCTTCGAGGCCAATCTGCAAGCCCCAGCTTCCGCCGCCAATAGAAACGAACGCTGGCGCGGTCCAGCTATCGGATGTGCGGCACGATGCTACTCCGCGTCCGTGCTTGCCGCCAATAATGAAGCCGCCTTTGATCAAGTTAGGAACCACTAGGATGCACTTCGCATTGCTCAACACTTCTTCGGGAATTCCTTTATCCGGTGCCCCCATGATCGACTGTAGAACGTCGACGGACGATTGCAAACGTGCGATCGAGTCCTGACGGGCGGTGCCGGCCCAGGCCAACGTTCCAAACAGGCCAATTAGACCCACAAGCAAGACTGACATTGTTTTCTTCATGAATTGTTCCTCGAGGAGCTACGAAACTAAGAGAAGAGAGCTTCAGATGGACCGACTTAGCTCAGAGGACCTGAAAGAGAGAGAAGAAGTGCTCGTCTCTAGTGTTATAGTGGCCCGGTCACCGGGAAATAGCTGGTCTGAATAGCTCCCCTTCAGGTCGCAGACCCTGACCGCCGGGCTTCGATTTCCCCAGTTCAACTCACGTCTCTCGCACAAAAGCGAGCAATCTTGCACAGAATCGGCGGCCCTGACGTGTCATGGTTAGTTCGGTCAGAGTATGAAAGAGGGCCTCCCCGCGCCTGGCAAATCTGGAGTGCATTACCTTTACATGTCTCTCAACCTTTGCTCGGCGCTGCCGATGGGGCAGCGAGCGATGAACGCGGAATTTCAGCCATGACTTCCCTGCTGCAAGCGTTCCTCGGTCGTATTCGCAGTCTACGTGCCTTCATGGCCGCTTGGCTGAGAAAGTTGCTTGGCATGACACCACGCGACGGCGATTTCGCATCCCAGCGGATGTGCCCGTTTTGTGGCCTCATCACCCCGCGCCACGGAACATGTTGCCTGGAGTGCGGCAAGTCATTGAAACCCGCTTAAAACGTCGCCGACTTCGCGAACGACACCCCTCTGCTTTTACGCGCGCTTCTTTTCCGCAAATGGAATTGCCCTCTCCCAAGATAGAACGGATTTCTTGAACCTGCGCCATGCAGTCTTGCGGGGAACAATGGTTTCCGCACTCAGTCGGCTCCGCGGGCCACAGCAGCGCGGCCACACCATCAGGTGAACGACTGAGAACTAAGTTCTTCGGGGCGAAGAAGATGGCTGAGAGCTGGTATCCGCCGCCGGGTGCCAGATGGCTTCAGCAAGAGTGGGAGGAGGAGGGTGGCTGAAAATTTTTCTGAGATTCGGTCACCCAAATACCGCGAGTAGCGGCAGCGTTTCTGGCAACGGCAGCACCGCGACCTTGGACTCCTCCAGCGCGGCCGCCGGCCTGGTCACAGTGAGTGCGACGCGTAGCGACGCTCGCGGCCTGAATACTCCCGCCACTGCCCAGGTTGTGGTGGAGAACCCGCCCACGGTATCGCCTGAGGTCCGGCGACTCGAAAGCAGACTCGCCTTGCACAGCATTTACTTTCCTAGGCCAAGCCTACGCTGCAGAATCCCGAGGCGCGGACTGCTGGCCAGCAGCAAACGCTCTTCCTTTGTCCACCATTTCCAGAAATATCTGGAGCTCAAGCCGGACGCACTTGATTCTGGGAACTCACGCCGATCCCCGGGGCTCTGTCGAATACAATCAGGCGCTCTCCGAACGGCGGGTCGAGCGCGCCCGACAATTCCTCATCGACCACGGCGTTCCGGCCGCAAACATCGAAACCAAGGCGTTTGGCAAAGAACAAAACCTTACCGATGCCCAGGTGAGAGATGCGGTTGAGCAGAATCCCGAGCTGACTCCCGAAGAGCGGCAGAGAATTCTCAAGAATATGCGAACCATCATCCTGGCGAGCAATCGACGTGTGGACGTCACTCTGAGCACCACGGGTCAACAATCCGTCCGCCAATACCCGTTCAACGCTGCGCATGCATTGACTCTCCTCGAGCAGCAAAGAGCCGACAGCACGAATAAGGCCCATCGCCAATAAAAAGGCAACGGCGCAGCAATTAAGGCAGAGCGAAAGTACAAACTAACCAAAGGCCGGCCCAGTCCACCAATTTGCCGGCCTTTCTTTGTGTGCCGTCGAGTCCCGCAACGAAACATTTTGCCTGGAGCGCGACCACAATCTAAAGAACGGTTCTAACCGGTGAAAAGCTGCAAATACCACAAATGAGCAATCCTGCTCAGCAATGCCAATACGAATGATGCAAACTCACGAGAGTTAGCATCCCAGGAAATTCCGAGGCGGCCCCGTCGACAGGAGTCGGAACTCCGGGTGTGCTGACAATTTCGCAGAGGAGAAAAAATATGCTTTGGACGATTTTCGTCGTTCTGGGAATTTTGTGGCTTCTGGGCTTTAGTCTCCATGTGGGCGGAGGCCTCATCCATTTGCTGCTGGTTGTAGCGTTAGTGATTCTTGTCATCAATTTGCTGAGCGGACGGCGCGGCGTAGCATGAAGCTGCTTCCTAACGGGCGTCAACGGCAAGGTTATAGTCTCCCCGGGACAATTCGCTGGGTCCTTACCGATCCACGTCCACTGTGGCTAGCCTTACCCTGATGTTTTCGCATTCCGGGCTTTTATGAACTGAGTCTCGATTCGGGAATCGGCGAAATCAGTGTGCGATTCAGGAGACATCATTGAGATTCTTTCAAATAGCATTATTTTCAGGTCGTTAGGAGCATGTAACTGCCTCCTACGTACTCCGTTAGCAACGTTACCCTCAGGAATAAGTGTTCAAAATTGCTCACCCTTTCAGGGGCCGCCCGGGTTATCTTGAGTCAACCGAGTCCTCCGATGAAACTACAGAGCCGTTCCGCCCGGTTTACCGTTTCGTTCCTTGTCGGCATCGGCATTTCGCAAGCCGCATTCGCGCAGCCAGCGGACACGCCTCCGGCAGCTCCTAACGCCCGGCTGAGCGCTGAAGAAATCGTAACCAGGCTGGTCCAGAGAAACCTGGAACGCGCCCGCACGTTAGGCGCTTACCAGGGAACCCGGATCTATCGCCTTGACTATCATGGCTTCCCGGGTTCCAGAAGCGCGGAAATGATCGTGGATGTAAAGTACCGCACTCCGGGAACGAAGGACTTCAGCATCCGGTCGGAAAAGGGCTCCCAGTTAATCATTGAGAGAGTATTCAAACGAATGTTACAGAGCGAGAAAGAGGCGGTCGCCGAAGAGAACCAGAGTCGCATCGCCCTCAACAACGACAACTATAGCTTCACTTTGGCCGGCTACGAGAACACGCCGGGTGGTGCGTCCTACATTCTTTCGGTAGAGCCCCGCACCAACAACAAACTGCTGTACCGTGGGCGAATCTGGGTCGATGCAGAAGACTTTGCCGTGACGCGCATTGAAGCGGCCCCCGCGAAAAACCCTTCGTTCTGGACGAAGGAAACTAAAATCGTGCAGGTCTACACAAAAGTGGGCGAGTTTTGGCTCCCTTTGTCCAACCGAAGCACCAGCGTGATCCGACTGGGAGGACAGGCCAATTTCACCATCGACTACCAGGACTACCAGATTACGGCGGGAACTCCGCTGGAGGCGCCGCACAACCTCGGTACTAGTAGTGTGGTTTCGAAGAAAAAATCGGGGCGGAGTTGCTCAGTCGTGCAGAACTACATTCAGCAGTGAACTGTGAACCTGTAACCCGCCTTCGATACCTCCGGAGTAGTGAATGAAACCCAGTTTCCTGAACCGGTTCATGAAGAAGCTCACGCGCGAACGGGTGGTGCCGACCATTTCTGCCAGAGTCTCCTGACTTACCTTGGGAACCACGGTTTCAGGCACCCCTTCCTTGCCGAAATGGGCCAGCAGAAGAAGGACACGAGCCAGCCTCTTCTCGCTGGAGTTGAAAAGCTGGTCCACCAGGTCTTCTTCATAACGGATATTCCGCGCCAGCAAATAGGCCACGAACATGTCGGAAAACGCGTGTTCGCGGTGAAGCGCGTCCATCATCGCCTTCTTGTCGATCCGTTGAATCTCGCAATCTGTCATCGCCGCCGCAGAGCCCATTCGGAGAGACTGCCCTGCCAGCGCGCCTTCCCCAAAAAAATTTCCCTCACCCAATAGCCCGATCGTCGCCTCCCGGCCAATCTTGGATACGACGGTGAGCTTTACCCTGCCTTTCTGGATATAGAAAACGGAATCGGCCACATCGCCCTGGGCGAATATTCCTTCCTTTTTCGAAAGAGCGAGGTGCTTCCTGCCCTCGCCAATGGTCGCCAGGAAAGTGTTCGGGTCGAACTCGCGGGTCTTCTTGGGTGTTCCAGCAGACCTCATCGCCCATATTCTAGTCCCAAAAGATGGCAAATTCACATAAATCTTAGCGAACTCAAGGATCAATTTTCGCTCTTCATTGCCTTTGGCATGACACAATAAACACCGCAAATTCAGTCGATTAACAGCAATCATTTAATAATTACATTCAGGCGATGACAATAGGGACATATCGAAACCACGACAAGTTCGATTTGGAACGAGCATATCCCTTCGGGGCGTAATACGCTTGAGTTTGAGGTGGTTACCGCCTTCTCCTCTTTGCAGGTCTTCTGACCTAAGCCAGTCCAGTCTGAAGTACTCCCACACCTTAGGTTTCTTGCGAAGAGCGGTGTCCCTATGCCTTTTGAAGCGATCCTGAACGAGGTTGAGCACCTTCATAGCGTCAGTACGCGCCTGGAGGGGCTGGCGGAGCAACATCCGCCCGTCTCCGAAGCCCTCATGACCATCGCGGGGAGCGTTCGCAACACTGCCGTAGTATTGGCAGTGCTGGTGGCGACTAAAAGCCCCAAACCGATCTGATCAGGTAATGGTCGAATGATAGGGGCCGCGTGGTTTGCCAGCCGTTTAGATGGCTGGGCTGGGCAACGACTGGTTGACCTCGCAGAAAGGAAATCCTCGACCAGCGACGGAGTTATCCAGGGCGAGCAGGTGCAGCCCGGCAAACACAGGGACGATCGCCCGCAGCCTGGTACCGGGATCGGCTGGTTCTTTCCAATCCCCCTTTGAGCTCATTCAACCGTTCGCGCATTCCGGCCAATCCTACGCCGGACTCCTGAACCGGCGGGCTTATGCGAGTGAACCACTCCCTGAGCATGCCTCGTCCGTAGTCCCTCACCTCAAGAATCGCAGAACGGGCATCCCGGCGAAAGCGAACGTCTACTTGAGATGCTCCAGAGTGGCGATTTACGTTCGTGAGACATTCCTGCAACACGCGGAAGAGGACGATCTCAATCATTTCGGGCAATCGCGGAGCCTCTGCCGCAAAGTCCATCCGCACCTTCATCCCGCTCCGCTTGGCGAACCCCTCGACATACCACTGCGCGGCAGAAACGAAACCTGATTCATCGAGCATGGGTGGATGGAGCAGGTAGGAAGTCGTACGAATTTCTCGAAGCGCCTCATCCACTAAATTCGCTATTCCGGAAAGCTCGTCGCACCTTTGTTTGTCGTTTTCCAGTTTTCGCTGCAGCAGTGCAACCGATATTTTCAACGCCGTAAGGGTTTGGCCGGTGCTGTCGTGTAAGTCACGAGCCACCCGGCGCCTTTCCTCGTCCGGAACTCTAACTAAGAAGCTGTTGTGAAAGGTTTTGTAGTTCTACCTTGCGCTCCAGGACCAGCAATTCAAGTTGAGAGCGAGATTGCCTGAGCGACTGCCTAGTTTGAGGTCTTGAAAGCATCCCCATGGTCTACTCCCCCGGAATGCTTAAACTGTCTCATTAAGATTTCCTCAATTCTGTGCACAATCGCACACCCTGATGCTCGCTGAAGGGACTAATTACGGTTGGTGAAAAGTTACTTGCCCGACGCCACCAGGCGCCGTTCTCGATGAGTGTCGGTGCGTGGTTGGCCGGTGCCGAGTTCACCCTTGGCGCCACACGTGGTGAGCGGACGTGTGAGTCCTGGCGCACCATGATGCCCTGGGGATCGCGTTGTACGGTCGTGGCCACGGCGGCTTCCTGGTTCACGCGGAAAGTGTGGCCAGCGCGTCGGCCAGCACCAGTGTCCCGCGGGCAATGTCTTCGGGAGATGCATACTCATCAGGACGATGGCTGTATCCGTTGCGACACGGGATAAACAACATCGCCACCGGCGCGATGAGGGACATGAAAAGCGAGTCATGATAGGCCCGGCTGATCATGGGAAGGAACGCCTGCTGGTGCTTCCTACAGGCGTTAGAAAGAGCTTCGACGACAGAAGGCGCGGATTCCGCCGGAGCATCCGCGTTCAGCGGTTCGATGTGAATTGCAACCCGCCGATTGGCGGATATCGCGTTACAGGTATTCTCCATCGCCCTGATCACGCCGTCGCGTCGCTCGGGATTCGTGTCGCGGATGTCGGCACTGAGCCGGACCCGGCTGGGAATGCTATTGATCGCGCCCGGAAACACTTCGCAAATGCCCACGGTCGCAACCGTATCAACGGCACCACTGCTTCGCGCCGCGTTCTCAATCGCCAGAATCAATTCCGCAGCCGCGCAAAGTGCGTCGTGCCGATCTGGCATGAGGACTCCGCCGGCGTGTCCGCCGGCGCCTTCGATCGCAATCCGCATGCTGGCGGGTGCGGCAATGCTCGTAACCACTCCGAGCGGCGTCTGCTGACGTTCCAGAATCGGGCCTTGTTCGATGTGCAACTCGACAAACGCCTGGTAATACCCCCCGGGAAGCTTCACTTCATCGAGGTCTCCGCGGAATCCCGCCTTGCGGCGTACATCCTCGATCGATTCTCCGTCACCGTCCTTCAACCTTTTGGCAGCCTCGGCGGAAAGACTTCCGCTAAGTAACCGGCTGCCAAGGCATCCGATTCCAAAGCGTGTCGGCTCTTCCGAAGTAAAAACCAGCAGCTCAATCGAGTTCGTCGGACGGAAGCCCCCGCGCCGTAGCGCCCGTATCGCCTCGAGTCCTCCCAAAACTCCCACCACACCGTCGTATTTCCCGGCGTTCGGAATTGCGTCGATGTGGGAACCAGTACCGACCGCAGGAGCCGCCGGGTCTGAGCCATTCCACCGCGCAAAAGTATTTCCGATTGCATCCTGCCGCACCGTGAGTCCGGAGTCTTCACATCGCGCTCTCAGCCAGGCGCGGGCTTTAAGATCGGTGGGGGTAAAAACGATTCTGGTAACGGCTGGTGGCTCCCCATCAGAAATCGCAGCCAGCACTTCGATCTCGGAGCACAGGCGGTCTCGATCAATTTCGAGATTCATGGGCGACGATCAGCCAGCGGATGGCGGTTCCAGTCTTTGTAAATGAGATATTTCGCGGGCACTTTGCCGAGCGCTCCGAACCATTGCGGGCACCACGGGCCCATCCAGATAAAATCTCCTGCCGTCACCGGATACCACGAATCGCCCAAGCGGTAAATTCCCCCGCCTTCGAGCATGATGAGCCCGTGTTCCATCACGTGCATTTCGACCATGCTGAGCGCGGCACCCGGCTGGTACACCATGGTGTTTACAGCGAAGTCGAAACTCATCTCATCGGGAAGCAGACATTTAACCTGCAGGTCGGGATCATCTCCGAGGGGATGCGAAGAGACAGCATCCTCATTCGATACCAGTAAGCGCGGCGAGTGGACTGAGTCGAGCGCCTGGTACAGCTTTTCGATGACAGCCACACGGCTCGTCTTCGCAGCCACGACGCGGTGCCGCGAGCCTTCAGGCAAATAAGCATAGCCGCGTCTGCCCAATTCGTTTCGCTGGCCCTCGACTTCCAGAGCGACTGCACCCTCGATCACAAACACAAAACGCTGAGCCGCTGTGCTGCCCAGTTCACCGCCCGCTTCGAACTCAGCCGTGTATTGGGTGAACTTCGCGCCCATGGCCGGACCCGCATGCACAATCGCGGAGCATGCCTTCATGCCCGGCAGCCTGGTACTGACGAAAGTGTCAGCAGTCAGTAGTAGATGATTGGGTTGTTGAGAACTTCGCGTCTGGCCAAGGTTATGCACGACACATCCTTCTTTGAAGTGTGGGCGAAGAAGCCAGCTGATCGAGCAGGTGCAAACCGCATTCAATCGCCTTGGCTACATCCTCAGTCGCGACTGATTCGGCCGGGTGGTGGCTGATCCCGCCCGGAGTGCGCAGAAAAATCATGGCAGCAGGAACTTTCTCGGCCAGGATCATCGCGTCATGCCCGGCACCACTCACCATGCGATGCGGCTCACAACCTGTTTTTCGAATCGCCTGTTCGATTTCATAGATGAGAAACGGGTCCATCGACACGGCCTGCTGATTCAACATGATGTTCTGGCTTACAGACAACCCGCGCCGTCTCGCAATTTCTTCCGCCTCGCGAATAAGATTTTCCACCGCGCGGGTTCGAACCTGGTCCAACCCATGACGCACGTCGAGAGTCAGCCGAGCCTCGCCGGCAATGACGTTGGTGGCTCCGGGTTTGGCCTCTATTTTTCCAACCGTGGCCACCAGCCCTGAAATCTTGTTTGCTTCCCGTTCAACCGCGGTAGTCCACTCCGCCGCGCCTGCGATTGCATCGTATCGAAGATGCATTGGCGTTGTACCAGCATGGTTGGCCCGGCCAACGAATGTGAACTCCAACCGGCTCTGGCCAGCGATCGCATCCACGACTCCCAGCGGTCGCTTCCGTGCCTCCAAAACCGGACCTTGCTCGATGTGGAATTCCACGTAGCCAAAATTATCGTTCCCCAAAGCAGCCCGGGGAATCTCTTGGGGATTCAATCCAAACTCTTCTATGGCGCTCCGAACGGAAATTCCTCGGGAATCTTTACGCTCCAGAAGCTCTCTATCGAGCCGTCCCGTCAGGGCCCGGCTGCCGACAAACGGCACGCCAAAGCGAACTCCTTCCTCCTCGGAGAAGCCAACGACCTCAATTCCGAACGGAAGCCGGCGTCCCTCGAGAGCTTCCAGCAATGCCACCGCAAGCACCACGCCGAGAACTCCATCGTAGGCTCCGGCATTGGGAACCGTGTCGAGATGTGAGCCCATAAGCAGTCGTGGCGCTTTGGATTCTGCCCCAGCATAGAATCCGCGCAAATTCCCAGCAGCGTCAATTCTCACCTCGGCTCCGATCGCCGCCATCCACACGGCGATTTCCCTGTGGCAATCATGCATGGGCGCGCAAAGAAAAGTCCGCCGCGTGCTGCCTGTATCTTCACTGAAATGCGCCAGCTTCCGACACCGGGAGATGACGTCTTCCGCGCGACTTGTAGTCTCGACCGTTGTCCGCACTGGGATTCTATTGTTGGCGATAAACACTTTCTCGCCAGCTTCAAGTCTGGCGGATTATCTTCGCCGCTACCCAACCGATGAGTACGAGGCCGACCAAAATTTCCCAGCTATAAGTGTTCCCGTAAGTGGCCACAGGGAAATGATTGCTGAGCATAATAAAAACGACTGGCACCGCCATGAACGTATTGTGCTTGGATCGCAGCTTGGCCTGAGCCCCGAGCGCCGCGTCGAACGTAGCGCCGGTTGCGGCCGCGGCGATCATCTTGCGCTGGGCGGGAAGAATTCGCTCCCACACGTTGAAGGTCATAATGGTTCCGAACATTGCCCCAAGGTGGATGTAAGCGGCGCGCCCGCTGAAGACGTGCACAAGTCCGAATGCGATCGCGGCCGTCATGATAAGGGAAAATATCGCAAACCCAGTTTCGGACTTCCCCAGGAACGACCGCAGCGCCAGATCATAGAGGAGCCAGCCAAAGACCAGCACACTGATTCCGATGGCGATGCCACGCCCCTGCGAAATTTCCGCCACGTCAGGATCAATCAGTCCTCCGCTGAGGTAATAGACCAGGAACATCAGCACCATTCCGCTCAGCCAGGTCAGGGCGGCTTCCCAGCGGAACCAGTGCACTCGCTCGGGACCGACTTGCAGCGATTTCTGTTTTTCGACAGTGTAAAAGCCCCCGCTGTGGACCATCCAAAGCGCGGCGGGCGTGCCCTTAGCGTTCTTCTCAAGCTTTCCGAAGTGGCCGTCCAGCCAGGTGAAGTAGTAGGTCTGGCCGACCCACATGATGGCGGCAAAAACATGAAACCACCGCACACTAAGATTGAGCCACTCTCGGACGGAAGACGTCACCCTGGCTCCTCATCGGTTTTCGGCAGGAGAGTCATGCGCTCAAGTTCCCCGGTAAGTCGTGTATCCATAAGGACTCAACAGGAGCGGGATGTGTAAATGTGATTCACCATCCCGCACCTGAAACGTAACTTCCACGAGCGGATACAAGGCTGTGGTTTGCCCGGCCGCGAAATAGCTTTCCGTATCAAATGCCAGACGGTAAAGCCCAGCCGAAAGAACGGTATCGTCTCGCAACAACTGGACGCATCGTCCGTCCTGATCGGTGCGCGACGAGCCCAGCAGCAACCAGTTGCCGGAGGCCTCTTGCCGTTCCAGGCGTACAGGCAGGTCTTGCGCCGGCTTGCCCTGGGCGGTGTCCAGAACGTGAGTTGTGATGCGTTTCATCCCGAGAGCCATTTTGTCAGCCGGATACGAGTGATCTGGCACTGCTGCTCCGCCGCTTCCAGAAGTTCGGTGCGCTCGTCATTCTGCAACCGGCGCCGCAGAATCTCCAGAATTTCCGGCGCCGACTTCCCCGTAGCGCACACGATGAAGATATGGCGAAACCGTTGCTCATATTCCTGATTCGCCTCCGCCAGCGCGATCATTACAGCGTCACCGGCAGCTGCGACGTTTCTTTGCTCCTGCGCTGACCAGGTGGCAGACTGAGCTGAAGCAGATTGCGCTGCGTGCGACTGGCCAATTCGAGGATGGCTATGGAACGCCTCCATCCAGTCGACTGCAGTCAGATTACTCCAGGTTTCGTCGGACGCTGCTAGCAGAGTGGTTACGTCCTGGAACGGTCTTCGGACCGCCATCCCGCTAGCCCAGGCCTTCGAGCCGCAGCAAGGGAGGATTTCCTTCACCGCATTCTCGACCGGAAGCCGATTCCATCGTGCCAGCACTCCGCTCATGTTCAGTTCTCGCCGATCTTCTCAAGGAATTCTGCCACCAGATTCCCCGCAACTGCCGCCCGATATCTCGCGGTCGATCGAATGTCATCGATCGGTTGAATCTCCGCGATTGCCACCCTCTTTGCCGAAACCAGGAGCGACGGCTCGACCGGCTTTCCTGTCACCAGGCGTTCCGTTTCCGCCAAACGCAGCGGGACCGGCGCCACGCTCCCGAGTGCGATACGGACATCTTCAACCACTCCGCTGGCGCGCCGGCCCAGCGCCGCGATGCACACTTTGGAAATGGCCTGCGCGTTGCGCGCTCCAACTTTGCGCGTATAGGCGAGATAGCCCGAGAATCGCCGCGCCAGGCAGACCGCTCGAACGAGTTCATCCGAGGCCAGTTTCGTCTTCTTGTACCCTGTGTGAAAGTCCTTGTAGGGCACCCTCCGCTCGCCGCGAACTGATATGAGAATAAGTTCGGCGTCGTACACCAACAGCGCAGGAAGGGAGTCAGCCGCCGGCGATGCATTTACGATATTGCCGCCGAGCGTGCCACGATTCTGGTTCGCAATTCCGCCAGTCCACGCGGCCGCACGGGCCAGGAGCGAGAACTCACTTTGCACGACCTCATGCTCGCGCAGGTCAGTGTAGGTGCATCCCGCGCCGATACGAATTTCCTCCGGCGACACTTCAATACGCCGCAGCTCGGGAAGATTCCAGATGCTGACCAGTTTTCGTGCCGGAAGTTTTCCGGCAGCGTACTGCACCATCACATCCGTGCCGCCGGCGATCGGCAGCCAGGCGCCGGGCTCGGCAGCCAATAGCGATACCACTGCCTGCAAGCTGGCGGGCGCGACTAACTGGTAGTCGGCTGGATTCGACCTCATGCTGCGGCCCTGCGCCGCGCCGCTTCCGCCACAGCTTCAACAATCTGGATGTAGCCGGTGCAGCGGCAAAGATTTCCCGAAAGTCCTTCCCTGATCTCCTCTGTTGTGGGATTAGGCTTTCGTCGCAGCAGATGATGGGCTGCGAGAATCATTCCCGGAGTGCAAATGCCGCACTGCGCTCCACCACTTTTGAGAAAAGCCTCCTGCAGAACATCCAACTGCACCCCCGCGGCCAGTCCTTCGATGGTAACGATGTCTGCATCCTTGGCCTGAAGAACAGGTACGAGGCAGCTATTCACCAGCGCGTCATTCAGCAACACGGAGCAGGAGCCGCACTCGCCTTCGCCACATCCCTCTTTTGCACCGGTCAATCCCAGCTGGTGCCGCAATACGTCCAGCAATCTCTCCATTGGATAGGCGCGCACGGTTTTCAGCTCGCCGTTCACCGTCAATGAGACCTCGTGTAAGGCGCGAATCTCCAATGAGAGCGACTCGGTCATCGCACTCCACCGACGGACTGCGGCTCACGCTTTGCCAGAAGCGCTTCGAATACGTCCTCGGGAAGCAGTGGAATCGAATCGAAAGGAACCTTAAGCGCGTCTTCCACCGCATTCACGATGGCCGGAGCCGGACCATCCATCGGCAGCTCGCCGATTCCTTTCGCGCCAAACGCCCCGTGAACATTGCCCATTTCTTCGAAGAACACCCGAACAACAGGAAGGTCGGCGGAAGTTGGCATGATGTAGTTCGTCATCTGGCCGTTTTGCATGCGCCCATTTTGCCAAATCACTTTCTCGTAGAGCGTATATCCGATGCCTTGCGCGACGCCGCCGGCGATTTGCCCGCGGGCCAAGACCGGGTGTAACACCTTACCAACTTCCTGCAGCGCCAGGAAGTCGTCCACCGACACGTTGTAGGTCGTCATATCAACCGTCGCTTCTGCGACATAGACCGCCCAGGCAAACGCCGCGTAAGCCTCCCCGCGATACTTGTCATCATCCCAGAACACATCGGCTGGCGCCTCGTAGCGTGCCCACGACCGGAATTGTCCGTGCGCCGCAACCTGAGTCCGGCACGCCGAGCGGAACTGTTCGGCAGAGTATGAATCTCCAAGCAGGCCGCTTCCCATCAGAGTCTGCTTGATTCCCAGCGCAGCCGATTGCACCAGTTTGCCCACGACCATGACGGTTCGCGACGCTACCGTGGGGCCGCTGTTCGGCACCTGGTCCGTATCTGCCTGCGCAATTTCGACGTTCTCGTAAGGCAATCCCAGCGTCTCGGCCGCGATCTGGCAAAGAACAGTTTTCGTTCCCTGGCCAAATTCTGTGCTCGAAACTAGGACTTTTATAGTTCCATCGGCGCATCCCTCCACCCCAACCACCGAGCTGAGATTGCGCTCGCCCGATCCGGTGAATCCCGCACCGTGCAAGAACGCCGCGATGCCGATCCCCTTCCGACTCGTGCCCAGCTCATTCTCCTTGGCGAAACGCTGCTTTTTAGCGTGATAGTCGGAGAGTTCCAGTGCACGGTCGAGAAGTCTTACCAGATCGAGGGGCTCGCGCACTGTCTGTTCTGTGGTTGTCATCTGCCCGGGTTGCAAAAAGTTTCGCTTCCGGATCTCGACCGGTGAGAGCCCCACCACCTGCGCGATGCGATCCATGTGCCGCTCCAGCGCAAACAGACTTTGCGGAGCGCCGAAGCCGCGAAATGCCCCGTGGGGTGGAGCATTGGTGGCTACGGCCTTGGCGGTGATCCGGACGTTAGGCCAATAATAGGCGCCGCCGGCATGGATGGTGGCGCGTGAAAGCACCACCGGGGACAGAGTTACGTAGGCCCCGCCGTCGATGGTCAATTCAATTTCGCCACCCAAGATCCTTCCGTCTTTACTCAGCGCCGTGCGATGGCGGGTTCGCGAAGGATGCCGCTTGGTAGTGGCCGCCATGTCTTCCAAGCGGTCATAAATGATTTTCACGGGTCGTCCGCATTTGATTGCCAGCAGTGCAGCGTGCGCCGCAATCATCGACGGATATTCTTCCTTCCCACCGAAGGCTCCCCCCGTTTCCATTTGTACGACGCGAACTTTGTCGGCGGTCAAGTTGCAGAGCGCCATCAAAGCTTTGTGTACATAGAAGGGACACTGCAACGAGCCCCACACGGTCATCCCTTGCTGCGCATCGAAGCTCGCGATCATGCCATTATTCTCGATATAAAGCTGCTCCTGCGCGCCTGTCTTGTATTCACCTTCGACGATGTAGTCGGCCTTCTTCCAGATGCCGTCGACGTCGCCTTTCTCCACTAAGTAAGACTTGAAGATGTTGTCCGAGCCCCAAATGACTTCAGATCGGGTCTCACTCTGTTCCACGGTGAACAACGCCGGAAGCTGGTCGTATTCGATGGAGACCGCCGCCACGGCCTGAGGAAGAAGATGCCGGTCCGAGTGTGCCAGCAGAAGAATCGGCTCTTCGGGATGATTCACGACCCCGTCCGCCAGGCAGGGCTGATCGTTGGCAATCAGCGCAATGACATTTTTTCCTGGAATGTCCCTAGCCGTGACGACAATGAATTCGTCCCAGGCGATGCCCGGTCCAAATGTAATTTTCCCGATCTTGCTCCGCGGAACCTGACTGCGAACCGTCGCACCGAAGAGCATGCCGGGCAGCGTCAGATCATCGACGTACTGCGCTCGTCCCGTGACTTTGTCGCGCCCCTCTTTGCGTGGAACGGATACGCCGACGATATGGTCACCGGTCATAGAATTTGATTATCGCATCCCGGGTGCGCGGCCTACCGCTGCCATTCCCGTCCCCTCGGCTCCCCGGGAAATTCGCCTCCCACAAACACCGGCCGTCCTCTCAGATATGTGGCCTTCACCACTCCGCGCAGGGTTTCGCCCAGATAAGGCGACAGTGGAAATCGGTAATGCAGCCGTTCTGGTGTCACCTGAAATGCGGCCTCCGGATCGAACACAACCAGGTCCGCATCGTAGCCTGCGGCTATGCGACCCTTGCGCGCTGCGCAGCCCGCCAGTCGCGCCGGACCCTCGGCCATCCAGCGGACAATATCCGCGAGCGCAAATCCCCGTCGGCTGGCCTCGGTCCAAATCACTGCGAGCGACACCGAAAGGCTTGAAATACCACCCCACGCCGTCCTGAAGCTTCCCTCTTCCAGTCGCTTCATGGCCGGCGGACAGGGAGAATGATCCGTGGCTACCAGATCGATGACTCCGTCGCTGAGCCCTTGCCACAATGCTTCGCGGTTTTCGCGGCTCCGGATCGGCGGCGCGCACTTGCACAAAGTCGCAGCGTCCGGAATATCTTCAGCGGCGAGATGCAGATAGTGCGGACAAGTTTCCACGCTCACCGCCAGTCCCTCGGAGCGGGACGCCCGCAACTCGGGTAGCGCTTGGCCGGTCGCGAGATGGACGATGTGCAGACGAAAATCATACTGTCGGCACAGCGACAACATCATTCGAATCGCCGACAGCTCGGCTTCGTCCGGCCGCGATTGCAGATAGGTTGAGTAACATCTCCAGTCGGCCTCACCCAGACGCTCGGTCGCTGTGTCTACCGGCCCGGCAAGTTCCGCATGAACCAGTAGAGGCAGTCCAGTCCGCGCCAGGTGAGGCAGCGCCGCCCGCAGATCTTCCTCGCCGACCATGGTAAAGCCATCGATCCCGGGATGAATCAGAAAGCACTTGAACCCCAGTACACCTGCAGTGGCAAGAGCTTCGATATCTGCTTGGTTGCCTTGAACCACGCCGCCCCAGGCGGCCCAATCCACCCAGCACCTGCTTTGCGCCGCGGAACGTTTCGCCTCGAGCGCGACAACCGTGGTCGTGGCCGGCAGACAGTTTAGAGGCATGTCCACCAAGAGGGTGTAGCCGCCTGCTGCCGCGGCACGCGTCGCGGTGTTGAAGCCCTCCCAGTCTGCCCGGCCGGGATCATTGATGTGTACGTGAGAATCGACCAGCCCAGGAAGAATGGCGGCATTGCCGAAATCGTGAATGTCCGCGCCGGAACTTATTTCCGCGGGAGGAACAACCTCTCGTATCTGTTCACCCTCTACGAGAACGGCGGCCGGCCGCACTCCTTCAGGAGTGACCACCTGGCGGGAAACGAAAGCCTGCAAGCTCATGGTGTCAGTCGCCGTCCCGCAAGTAAGTGGACATCAGGAGCCGAGCCTATTCCGCCAGCTTTACTTTTTCAACTCGCCGTTCTCGAGAGTTCAAGCTGAGAAAAGTTTCGCGCACTTCCGTGCTCCGCTTATACTGGCTTGCTTGCAGACTGAGGCGGGCGCAGAATCCGCGCCAGCTCACGCGCCATCCGGCCCAAACATGAACAGCCCTTTCATGGTGCGCGCCATTCAACTCGCAGTTGAAAATGTCCGCTCCGGACAGGGCGGGCCATTCGGCGCGGTAATCGTGAAAGATGGCACCATCATCGCCGAGGGCGCGAATCAGGTAACTTTGACCAACGATCCCACTGCGCACGCCGAAGTGCTCGCTATCCGCGTGGCTTGCCGGAAGCTCGGCCTGTTCGAACTGAAAGGCTGCGAACTCTACACCTCGTGCGAACCTTGTCCCATGTGCCTGGGCGCAATTTACTGGACGCGCCTTTCTCACGTTTACTACGGCAGCCAGGCCGCGGACGCATCCCATGCCGGGTTCGACGACTCGTTTATCTACCGCGAAATCGCCCAGCCGCATGCCGACCGCGGAATACCTATGGTTCAGATGATGCGCGAAGAGGCGCTGGCCGCGTTTCGCGCCTGGCAGGAAAAGCCCGACAAGATACGCTATTGACGCCGCCCAGCCGTGGCTAAATGAGTATTGCTGACCATTTCAATCGAGGGAAGACGATTGCTCGATCGCTATTTCAAGCTCACGGCAAACCAAACCACCGTGAAGCAAGAATTTCTGGGCGGCCTTACCACCTTCCTGACGATGGCCTACATCATCGTCGTCAACCCGCAAATCCTGGCCCAGGCGGGGATGCCGGTCGAGGGCGTGGTTTTTGCCACGTGCCTCTCGGCCGCGATTGGCACTCTGGTCATGGGCCTTTACGCCAACTATCCCATCGCGCTCGCTCCCGGAATGTCGCTCAATGCCTACTTCACGTATTCCGTTTGCCTGAGCATGCACGTTCCGTGGCGCACCGCGCTCGGCGTAGTCTTCTTCTCCGGTGTTCTTTTCCTCGTGCTCACGGTCACACGCGTCCGCGAACAGATTGTCAACGGCATGCCCGATTGCCTGAAGCATTCCACTGCGACCGGAATCGGCTTTTTTATCGCATTCGTCGGGCTGCGGAATGCGAAACTTGTGGTCGCAAATCCGGCTACTCTTGTCGGCCTGGGAAATTTCGCCGACCGCGAAGTGCAGACCGCCTGCTTCGGTCTCGCCTTGACACTGATCCTGATGGCGCGAAAGATCAACGGCGGTATCCTCATCGGTATCGTCGGCACCGCGCTCCTCGGTATGCTGCGCGGCATCTCGAGCTGGCCCTCTTCCATCGTTTCCATGCCTCACCCATCGTCTACTTTTCTGCAACTTGATTTTCGCGGAGCCATCCATCTCGGGTTTCTAGAAATCCTGTTTGCCTTCTTGTTCGTGGACCTCTTCGACAACGTGGGCACCCTCGTGGGAGTGTGCGAGCAGGGCGGATTCATCAAAGACGGAAAAATACCGCGCGTCGGTAGGGCGCTGCTGGCCGACGCTACCGGAACTATTTTTGGATCGCTGGCGGGAACCTCCACAGTGACCAGCTACATCGAAAGCGTCGCCGGTATAGCGGTTGGCGCCCGCACCGGACTCAGCAACGTATTCGTCGCGGTGCTTTTTCTGCTCGCCATGTTCTGCTCGCCGCTGGCAACCGCAATTCCGGGCTACGCCACCGCCCCTGCTCTCATCCTGGTGGGCGCGTTAATGACGCAGTCCATCGCGCACGTCGATTGGGCAGAATTCAGCGAAGCCGTGCCTGCATTCATCACCATGCTGGCCACGCCTCTGACTTTCAGCATAGCCACCGGCCTCAGCTTGGGACTCATTTCCTACACCGTGGTGAAGATTGCAGCGGGGAAGTTTCGCGAGGTCAACCTGCTGGTCTGGATCCTCACCCTTCTGTTCATCCTGCGCTACATCTATCTTGCGACGGCATAGCAGGAGGCTCAATGCAGCAGCTTCCAGCAATCGCGCGCAATCTCCAAATCTTCCCCGGCTCGAATGAGCAAGACGCGAACCGCCGAACCTGGATCAGCGATGTCCTCGTCCGGCGGCGATTCAGCATTCTTTTTCGGATCAAGTTTCACCCCGACATACTCAAGGTTCTGGCAAGCGGCCGCGCGCACCTCGGGTGAATGCTCACCGACTCCGGCCGTGAAAACCAGGGCATCGATACCGCCCAGCGCCGCGATCATTGCGCCGATCCCCGCGCGTAGGCGGTGGACATAGATTTCAAGCGCAAGCGTGGCTCGCTCGTGCCCATTCTTTACGGCAGCCAGGACTTCGCGCATGTCTGCGGATACGCCGGAGATTCCCAGCAGGCCGGAGTGTTCATTGAGAAGTTCATCGAGCTGTTCTCCTGTCGGCTGGCTCTGACGCATCAGGTAGGTGAGGATTCCGGGATCAACCGATCCGGAACGAGTGCCCATCATCAAACCCTCTAACGGCGTGAACCCCATGGTGGTATCTACGCTCCGCCCGTCTCGAATGGCCGCCAGAGAACAACCGTTTCCCAGATGGCAACTCACCAGCCTGAACGACTTCGAATCTCGGCGCAGCAGGTGCGCCGCGCGCTGAGCGCAATACTTGTGATTGATGCCATGAAAGCCATAGCGGCGGATTCCCGCCGCGAACCATTCATACGGTCCCGGGTAAACCGCCGCGGAAAGTGGCATTTTCTTGTGAAAGCCCGTGTCGAAAACAGCAACCTGAGGCACCACGCCTAGCAGATTCTCGATGATTTCGACGCCCTCGAGTTCCGCGCGATTGTGGAGAGGAGCGAAGGCTGAAACCGCGGCAATCGCCGATTTCACTTCGGCGGTGATTACGACCGGATCTGCGAATGCCGGCCCACCATGCACTATCCGGTGTCCGACCACGTCAATCTCCGAGAGCGAGGAGACGGCGCTGGCTTCTCCTTTCCACAAAGAATCCAGCAGGCGGCCGGTCGCTCGGGCGCGAGAGGAGATCTTGATCTGTTCCCTTCGGCTGAACCCGCGCCCGTTCTTGATCTCGGCCGTACCTGCCTCGCCTTCCCATTCGATTGTCGCCTGCCAAAGCCAGGCCGGCGGATCCTCAGGAAGAACGTCGCCGATTTCGTACAGGCAGCTCTTCTGGCTGCTGGAACCCGAATTCAGCACCAGAACTTTCATCGGTTAGTAAGGCCAGGTCCAGTCGCGCACTTCCTGCATATCATCCCCATGCTGCTCGATGTATCGCTTGTGCTCCACCAGTTGGTTGCGCAGGAACTGTTTGAAGTGGGCACCTACGCGTTGCAGCCTGGGCACGCGGTCGACGACATCGCCCGCCAGATGATAGCGGTCGATCTCATTGAGCACGGTCATATCGAAAGGCGTAGTTGTCGTGCCTTCTTCTTTGTAGCCACGAACGTGGAAGCTATCGTGATTGTGCCGGCGATAAGTGAGTCGATGAATCAGCCAGGGATAACCGTGGTAGGCGAATATCACGGGCTTGTCAGTGGTGAACATCGAGTCGAAATCGCGGTCGGAGACACCGTGCGGGTGCTCCAAAGGAGGTTGGAGCGTCATCAGATCCACCACGTTCACAAAACGGATCTTTATATCGGAGAAATGCTTGCGGAGTAGGTCAACCGCGGCCAGGGCTTCGAGAGTAGGCACGTCGCCGGCGCAAGCGATCACCACATCGGGCTCGCTGTTCTGATCGGTACTGGCCCATGACCAGATTCCGATCCCATTGGTGCAGTGTTCGATGGCGGCGTCCATTTCGAGGTATTGCAAAGATGGTTGCTTTCCCGCCACGATCACATTGATGTAATGGCGGCTGCGCAGGCAGTGATCGGCAACCGAGAGCAGCGTGTTGGTATCGGGCGGGAGATAAACGCGCACAACATCTGCTTTCTTGTTCATCACAAAATCAATAAAGCCCGGGTCCTGATGACTGAAGCCGTTGTGGTCCTGACGCCAGACATGTGAGGTCAGCAGATAATTTAGCGATGCGATCGGCCGTCGCCAGGGGATATGGCGGGTTACCTTCAGCCACTTAGCATGCTGATTAAACATGGAATCGACGATGTGAATGAAAGCCTCATAACACGAGAAAAAGCCATGCCGCCCGGTAAGCAGATAACCCTCAAGCCAGCCCTGGCACATGTGCTCGCTGAGCATTTCCATGACCCGTCCGGTGGTGGACTCGTGCTCGTCCGTGGACAAAAGCGGTTCCATCAAGATTTTGTCGGTCACTTCGTAGAGCGCATCCAGCCGGTTGGAAGCGGTTTCATCGGGACCGAATACCCGGAAGTTTTTCGCATCCAGGTTCAGCTTCATGATGTCACGCAAGAAGGTGCCGAGCACCCTGGTTGCCTCGGCAGTCTCCGTACCCGGCCTTGCCACCTTCACAGCGTAGTCACAAAAATCCGGCATGAGCAAATTCTTGAGCAACAAGCCGCCGTTGGCATGCGGGTTGGCGCCCATCCGCCGCTCACCCTTGGGCGCGAGCTCAGCCAGTTCTGGACGAAACTCACCCTTCTCGTCGAAAAGTTCTTCGGGAAGGTAGCTCTTCATCCAGTCCTCCAAGATTTGGAGATGACCCGGCTTGGTAAACAAATCCGTAACTGGCACCTGGTGCGCACGCCATGTACCTTCCACTGGTTTACCATCCACGAACTTCGGTCCGGTCCAGCCTTTCGGCGTGCGCATCACGATCATCGGCCAGATCGGACGCGTCTTGGAGCCACGCGAACGCGCATTCTCCTGAATCGCCCTGATCTCGTCGACTATGGTTTCAAGCGTCGCAGCCATGATCTGGTGCATGGGCTCGGGCTCATGGCCCTCAACAAAGTAAGGCTTGTGACCGTATCCGTTGAACAGTTGGGTAAGTTCCTGGTCGCTCAAACGCCCCAGTACAGTGGGGTTCGCAATCTTGTAACCGTTCAGGTGGAGAATTGGCAGCACCGCGCCATCGCGCTCCGGATTAAGAAATTTGTTGGAGTGCCAGCTGGTAGCTAGCGCACCCGTCTCTGCTTCACCATCGCCAACCACGCAACAGGCCAGCAGGTCGGGATTATCAAACACCGCTCCGTAGGCATGGGCAATGGAATAACCCAGTTCTCCGCCCTCGTTGATCGAGCCCGGCGTTTCCGGAGCGGCATGACTGGGAATTCCTCCGGGAAAGGAGAACTGCTTGAACAGCTTTTGCATGCCCTCTTCGTTTTGTTGGATATCGGGGTAGAGCTCTGTATAAGTGCCTTCCAAATAGGTATTGGCAACAATGCCCGGGCCGCCATGTCCAGGTCCAGTAATGTTGATCACGTTCAAACCGTATTTTTTGATAAGCCGATTAAAATGCACATAGACGAAGTTCAGCCCTGGAGTAGTGCCCCAGTGTCCAAGCAGTCGGGGCTTTACGTGCTCAATCTTCAGGGGCTCGCGCAAGAGCGGATTCTCATACAGATAAATCTGGCCCACGGAAAGATAGTTGGCTGCGCGCCAATAGGCATTGATCTTGCGTAGTTCTTCCGAAGTAAGAGGCTGGTTGGAAACTCTGGAGAGGGTGGAATCGGCGGAGGCGACGGGGGTCATGACAAAATGCTCTCCTGTTGAATCAACTGTCGATTGGAATCATTTCGATCCTACACCTATCGGATTGGCCATGCCTGCTCCCGTCAGATGAAATTACTGTTACATCACCAGTGCAGCACTAGCCCGACATCGGAGCCCGAGCGTAAGCATGCACAGGATCTCCGTGCCAAAACCCAAGATTCCCCCCTCGGTTAGGCCTTGGTTGGCAATGGTGGTCATTGTGCTGACGGCTTCTCAACGTCTTTTATGGCGGACTTGAAGCCGCGGATGCCCTCTCCGATTCCTTTGCCCAGTTCCGGAAGTTTTTTGGGCCCGAACACGAGCAGCGCAATTCCGAAGATCACCAGCAGGTGCGTGGGTTGAAACAGTCCTTCAAACATATCGGCTCCTCAGATCGAGTAACGAAAGATCGAGCAACAAAAGATCGAGTACGAAAATCTCACAACCGTGTTGGTGAAAATGTCAGTGATGCAACCGGCAGCCAGGTACAGCGAAAGCTGTCAATAGGACTGCACGACAATCCTGCCGGTCATCTTCGGATGCAATCGTTGGCGAATGCCCGAGATACCAATGCCAGCCCTCAAAGTCCAAACCAGGCCTGTACCTGCCCATGCCATGCACTTCAGGAACCCGCGACGATCGACGCCATCATGATTGAGATCTCCGTAATTTGTAACTTCCGAGTTGATAACTGGCACCTTTCGCTTTTAGTCCCATTTACGTTGAGGTGGCGTCAGGAAATTTCTGTGATTCTTTAACGACTCTGAATTTTCCATTTACGTGTCCCAGTTGAGATCTCGTCGGGCGCCTAGCCAGGTCCGTTTAGACCGCTTAGGTAGCCACCCAAGTGCCCTGTCAACGCGACAATACCAACCGTCAGAAATTCAATCACCAGGCGGTAGGGCGGCAACGCTTCGGCCCGCCGCCGCCCGCGGAAATGCAGCCACCAGACCAGCCCGATCATTACGCTCGAGACGCACGCAAGTACCAGGTGCAGCAATAGGATGCCCTTCAGCTTCTGGCCCTCGAGTTGGAGCTGCCACGCGAGGACACCTGGCGAGAACCGGGACGGTCGAAATCGCTGCCACGAGCAGGTTGTAGTAGGCTGTGTCCGCCAGGCCACGTCGCTTCGTCCAGTGGGCAATGAGATCGAAGGCCACTGCTGAAATGAACAGCGCGATTGGAAAATGGATCAGCACGACGTGTTGTGCATGCCTCGGCAAGAGCGCGGTTTTGAGATCGAAAGGGTTTGCCATCGTCTGCGCCTGTTCTTAGATCTCCCGAATGTCACATCCCAAGAACTCCAGGCCCGCAGGTTATGAGCCCTGCACCGTCGACGGCTCTACCCTGTCCCCGGGGTTCAAAGCTGATAACCGACCCGAGAGTGCTCTATTCCCAGCAGAATTATTGTTATTTATGAGGAATAAAAGTCCTTCGCGCTGGTTTAATCTTGAGTGGATGTCCGGAGTGGGCCCTCAATCCGATTCCTTCGAAGAATTGGCGATGCCGCTCTTCGATCAGTTGTACAACTTCGCGCACTGGTTGACGCAGAATCGCGAAGAAGCTGAAGATTTGGTTCAGGAAACCTACGCCAAGGCTTTGAAAGGGTTCTCGTCTTTCCAGCTGGGGACTAATTTTCGGGCGTGGATGTATCGCATCCTGCGTAACACGTTTTTGACCTCGCGCACCGGGTTGAAAGTGACCATGACTGTACCTTTGGATCCCGAGGAGGACGGAACTGAACCGGCAGTCGAGTGCGACACGCCGGAAACGATTCTATTTGAGCGCTCGAACCGCGAACTGCTGCAGAACGCCATCGATGAGCTGCCGGTCCATTTCCGGGAGATCCTCCTCCTCTGTGAGGTGGAGGAAATGTCGTATCAGGAGATTGCCGAAACGCTTTCCATTCCTATTGGTACGGTGATGTCGCGTCTATCGCGTGCAAGAAAGACGTTACGTGCACGCCTGCGACCACAGTTGCCACAAGGATCAGCTGCGGCAGCGATGGCAAAGGGGACGAACCGTGGTGTGTGAGTCCTGGAAGGCAAAACTCGAGACCTACCTCGATGGTGAGCTTCCGTCGGACGAGATGCGCGCCTTTGACGCTCATGTGCACGGCTGCTCCTCCTGCGCCGCAGATACCCTCGCGCGGGTGCGGATGAAGCGCGGCATTCAGGCAGCCGGAAAGCGGTTTGCTCCGACGTCTGAATTTCGGCGCCGTGTGCAAAGCACTATTGCCACAAAGACACGCCGCAGTTTCCATCTGACGTGGATGTTCGCGGCGGCCCTATCCATTCTCGCGGTCGTGGGCCTGCTTTCAACTTACATGGCAGTGCGCCGATCCAGCCGAGAGCAGGCTTATGGCGAAATCGCCGACCTGCATGTCGCGGCGCTGGCCAGCTCATCACCAGTAGACGTGGTATCCACAGATCGCCACACAGTAAAGCCCTGGTTTCAAGGAAAGATCCCCTTCGCCTTCGATTTGCCGGAAGTCCAGAACTCCGAGTTTTCCCTTCTAGGGGGTCGCATGACGTACCTCGGTCAAACACCCGGCGCACATTTGATCTACACCGTGCGGAAACACGAAATTTCCGTGTTCGTGTTCCGGGAAGCAGCGATGCGGGGTGGATGGGACAATAGCTCTGCTGTGACAAAACAGGTGTCGTTCAACCTGGCAACCTGGAGCCAAGGCGGACTTCGCTATTTCGTGATCGGCGACGCGAGCACTGCCGATATCGACAATCTTACGAAATTGTTCAAAGCCGCGAGTTCGTAGGTTCAACGTCGCAAGCCAGGCAGCGCGCTTCACTGGAGTCGCAGGATTCAGTACAGCACTTCGTTCTCGCCTTTTTCAGAGATCTGCTTCTGGAACAGTGCCACAATCTTGCTTTCACCTCACTCTTCGTGAGGTAGCCCTTGGTTTTCGCTGCCAGTTCATTCCCGTCCAGCGCCTTCAGTCTCTCCAGTAAGTGCCGGTCGCAGCGCGCCAGGTCAGGGGGGGTCTGAGGTTTTCCTGGAGGCGGAAGGCGCGAGTGAAATCAAATCCTCTAAGTCTTCCAGTCCTTCCCAGTTAACACATTCGTGAGGTTGGGATCGTTATCGTAGACGGCGCGCTGGATGCTGACACTTGGAACAATCAGATGTACAAGGTTCGCGTCTTAGTACAGCCTCAGCGATTCTGAAACTGGTTGGCAAAGATGACTGGGCCCTTTTTGTTGGACAGTGGCCTGCGGCCTTCATGTTAATGGGTGTCTATAACAAAATGGTCAAGCAGAACGGCTCTGACGTTTACAGTCGCGCAGCCTAGCGGGCAGAGGCGCGTAGATCGCTCGCCGGTAAACGGACGGCCCTGGGTGTAGCTATCTCGCAATTGCTTCAACGTTCTTTGCGTCGCCACGCGACTCAGGTGATCGGGTCGGGATTGAAAAGTGCTAGGGCGTTGTGCAGCCCCCAGTGGTCCGCCCACGTCTTCTTGCGGCCGCTGGCCACATCGAGAATAAAGCGGAAGATTTCCCAACCAACTTCCTCGACGGTGGCGGTGCCTGTGGCGATCCGGCCTGCGTCAATGTCGATCAGGTCGGGCCAGCGCTCTGCCAACGCGCTTCGCGACGAAACCTTGACCACCGGAACCAGTGCCAGCCCGTACGGACTCCCCTCCCCGGTGGTAAAGACGTGCAGGTTCATCGACGCCAGCTGCTGGGTGCCACAGATGAAATCACTGGCGGGGGTGGCCGCAAACACCTTACGTGCAATTGCCGGGTGCTGTCCTTGAGGACGGCAATCGCTCGCGAAGGCACCCGGCACACGGTTTCCAGCACGGGCGGTTTCGTGGCCAGATGGCCGCTGTGTTCCACCAGAAGTCGTAGGACGGCAAACGCTTTCCTGCGAAAGCGGGATCGCCCGCGCGCATTACGCCGCTACAGCGCTGGTCGCGGCAGAATGACTCTCACTCTGCAGCCCCGCTCGTGAGGCCGATTCGTGAGTTCGAGGGAGCCGCCGTGTGCTTCTGCGATTTGCCGGGAGAGAACGAGACCGATACCACTACCGGAAGGTTTTGTTGTGTAGAACGGAACAAATGCGTTGCTCGGATTCAGCAGGCCCGGACCGTTATCTTCGATGGTCAAGTCCACAGCTTTTTCGAGCAGCTTCCAGCTCACGACAACGGTCGGCTCGAACCCATTCTTTGGAGGGGAATCGGCTTCGCTAGGGCTTTTGGATGGCGGGCCTTCCAGCACAGCTTCGGCTGCGTTGCGCACCAGATTGATGAGCATCTGCTCGAGTTGATCCGGATCTGCCATCACAGAAACCTCGGGTCCGGGAATCACTTTGACTTCTATCCGAGTCTCCAATCCAGCCACGCGGGTCACTAAGGGCGACAGGGTTGATTTTTTTAGGACGGGTGGCGGCATCTGCGCCAGTTGCCGATACGCTTGCAAGAAGCGGTTGAGGGACGCGGCCCGAGCTTCGATGATTCCCAGCCCACGCTCGAAATCCTCACGCTCCTCCGCGGCCAGCGTAGTTCCAGAGAGCCGCGCATGCAGGCTCCCGGCAATCGATTTAATGGGCGCCAATGAGTTATTCAGTTCGTGTCCCATTACCCGAATCAAGCGCTGCCAGGCGAGCCGCTCTTCTTCCCGCAAAGCCCGGCTCACATCGGAGAGCACGACCAGGGTGTGCGGTACTCCCCCCTGTCTAAAGGAGCTTCGCCGTACGAACCAGCGCGCGTCCCTGTTGAAGCGCAATGGAATCACGGAGGCATTCTGGACAGAAAGACATGTTTTCAAGCCTAGCTCCGCGGCCGTCCGGCCGAGAAGTCTCGGAGAAATCCGTTGGAGAAGTCTTTCGCCGGCAGAGTTCACCAACCGCAGTGCTTCGCTCGGATCGAACGCAAACAGCGGAATATCCACCTCTTCGACCACACGCTGCAGAAGGGCAGTCGCTTCAATCGCTCCGATGCGATGTTCCGCCAGCAGGTCGGCCAGCTTGTTGACTTCGAGAGAGAGTTCCCCGAGAGCGTCGTCTGGAACCGCCATCCGCGCGCGAAAGGAATAGTCCTCTTCCCGCAGAGCGCCAACCACATTGGCCAATGTCTGTAACGGACGAATAATTTGATCGTGATGAGCGGCGACGATCAATCCGCAGATGAGCAATTCACCGAAAAGAAGGGCCAACTTTGACTCGCTGGTCCAGTCTTGAAGCCAGATCAAGATACCGCTGGTCACCAAGCCGGGGATTGCCAACCACAACGAGGAACGAATAATCCGGCGCTCAAAAGGAGCTCGACGCGGTTTCTTGCGCTTGGATATTCTTGACTGGCGCGGGCTAAAGCCCATACTTTTCCATTCGACGATACAGGGCGCCGCGGCTCAGGCCAAGCGCTTCGGCGGCCTGGCTTACATTGCCCTGGAAGCGCTGCAGCGCCTTCCGGATCAGGATTGTCTCCACCGATTCGAGACTCAGTTCCTCCAGGTTCTGCGCCTGTGATCGCTGCAGACCCAAGCCCAGGTCGCCGGCCTGGATTTGTTCGCTGCGGCACATGAGGACCGCTCGCTCCAGCGTGTGCTCCAGCTCGCGAACGTTGCCGGGCCAGGAATATTGCATCAACGATTGCAGGGATGATGCGTCGAGCCCTCGAATTGCACGACGGTATCGCGAAGCATAGTGCGATAAGAAGTGGAGGGCAAGAACCGGAATATCCTCGCGGCGCTCGCGCAAGGCCGGCAAATGGATTTCAACTGTATTCAGGCGGAACAACAAGTCTTCGCGAAACTGGCCAGCCTGACAGGCAGCTTGGAGATCTGAATTCGTGGCCGAGATGAGGCGTATGTCAACCTGCTTGGAACGCGACGATCCCACCCGTTCAATTTCTCCCGACTCCAGCACGCGCAGCAGCTTGGATTGCTGGCGCATTGGCACGTTGCCAATCTCGTCAAGAAAAATTGTGCCGCCATCCGCCAGTTCGAATCGGCCGATGCGGTCCGTCCGGGCATCCGTGAAGGCTCCTTTCACGTGGCCGAAGAGTTCGCTCTCAAAAACGCCTTCTGCCAAGCCTCCGGTATTCACTGCGATCAGCTGACGCGAAGCCCGCAGCGACAGGACATGGATCGTCCGCGCGACTACTTCTTTGCCAGTCCCATGCTCGCCGGTTATCAGGACATTCGCATCTGATGGAGCGAAGCGGGTGATGGCTTCCAGCACCGGGGTCATCGATGGTGCCGTGGCAATGAACTCAGGACGCCCCTGGACACTCAGCAAACGATTCTCGGCGGCCAGCCGTTCCGCCCGCTGCAGCGCGCGGTGAAGTTCGACCTGGGTTCGCAGAATGGCCAAGAGCCGCTCGTTCTCCCATGGCTTCTGAACAAAATCGCGCGCTCCCCGGCGCATCGCCTCAACCGCCAGGTCCACATTGCCCCACGCAGTCATGACGATTACGGGGAGCGTACTGTCGATCGCGACAATATCGGAAAGCAGGCCCAGCCCTTCCTGTCCGGATGTGGTGTCCCGGGTGTAGTTCAGGTCGATCAACACAGCGTCGTAGGAAGAACTCGCGAGGGCGTCGCGTGCGAGCTCTGGAGAGCGAACGACGTCAACTTCGTAGCCCTGCGGTCTTAGCAGGAGTTCGATGGCCTCGAGAATATGCTGCTGATCGTCAGCCGCCAGAATGCGGGGAAGTTTGGATGCGCTTTGCGCCAACCCGGCGGAAAGCCCGATCTCCCCGGTCTTGGTTGAGCTTGGCATGAGTTAAGGGCGCTGACTGGCGATGGTGCCGCTTTCCGCGTCCTGCACCTTTATTCCATTATGTTCCAAAGTGTTGCCAGTTGCACGATCGAGCTCAATTTTTGCCTTTTCATAGGTCGTCATGGCGGTGACCATATCCAGTTCGGCGACGGAAAGGTCCCGCTGGGCGGTCATGGTCTGGTAAGTCGATCCCGCCCCCAGCGTCTGCTCCTTCTGCATGATCTCGAACGTACGCTGCGCCAGGTCCCGTGCCTTTCGAGCGGCCCCTACCCGCGCCCCGGTCTGTTCCAGTGCATATTGTGCGTTTCGCACTTCAATCCGGATTTGTTTTCTCAATTGCTCCCGGCGCAGTTCGGCCTGCCGATATTCCAACTCCGAGCGGTACTGATCTGCCCTGGCCACCCGATTTCGTAAGGGGATATTGAGACTCAGCCCAATGTAGTAATCAGGAGAGGAATTGTTGAAGGCGTTCGCCAGAGCCCCGGAGTAATCTATGGGCACGCTCGAAGAATTCGGAGTTGGAAGGTTGTAGATTGGATTCAGAGGTCCGGCCAATCCCGATCCTCCATAGAAGCCGACCAGGGCCAGTGACGGCAACAGCGCATTGCGGGCAGCCCTCCCGCTGATCTGACGGCTTGCCAGGTCAACATCGGATTCGGCGAGTTCAGGACGGTCGCGCAACGCTTGGGCGATAAGGTCTTGGACGGCCTCCGTGCCCTGTGTTTCGACGGACTCGAAGCGGTCCACAGGCACAACCGGCACGGCTTCAAGTACTGGGTCATCAAGACTCTTGGTCAATGCGTTCTTGATGAGTAATTCCTGAAGTTGCAGGCTGGTACGCGCCACTGTCAAGTCTTGATCGCGCTTTGACACTTCAGCTTCAGCGCGCATCACGTCCATCGCCGGAACGCTCTCAAGCTGAAGCTGTTTCTTGGCATTGTCCAGCGACTGCTGCGCAAACGCTCGCGACTGATCATTGACCCGAGCCTGCTCATAGGCGTTTACGAGGTCCCAATAAATATTCTTGATCTGCGTGATGGTTGCGATCACCTGGTCTTTGAACCCGATGTCAGAGATCTTCTTATTGTTCTTTGCGATCGTTAGATAGCGTAGATTGGGTCCAAAACCGAATCCCGCCAGCAACTGCTGCTGGAAGGAGAAGCGGTACATCGAATTCAGGACTGGGGACAAATTGAAGAACGGACTGTTCGTGGTCTGACGGCTATTGTTGAACTCGACGGTAAAACTGGTTCCTGTCGGAAAAGCCTGCGAGTAGGTAACGCTTGCCTGTCCGGTGTTCGATTGCAGCGACGGCACACCGTAGACCTGCTGATTGGCCAGGGGGGTAGTCTGGTGTTCAGCGCCGACCGACGCGATGATTGAGGGATCGTACGAAGCGACTGCTGTGCCCGCCCCCAAGGTAGATTGCACCAATCCGGACGCGCCCGCCCCTGCTCCACCCGCGCCGCCGGTCGTACCACCTGCGCCCGCTCCCGGAGCTCCTGTGCCGAAACCGCCAACTCCGCCGCCGGGAGTTCCTTGCACCACGCCGGCATTTACGCCACGAAAAATTCCGCCCGCTTGAGTGCGCAATATATCCATGTTGGCGATGGGCAGATTGTAGCGGGCGATAGCCAGGTCGAGATTGTTCTCCAGCGCCAGCCGGATGGCATCCTCGAGAGACAGGTACAGTTTGCCGTCGCGGATCAATTGCCCAAGCAGCGGAGAATTCGCAAGGTCTGGGCGAGGAACCTGATCCGCCGAATACGCGCTGAGAGGATTGTGCGATGCAGGCATATCAAGGCGAACAGACGCGTTTGTCTGTCCGGAAGCTGTCGCAGTCACGGCGACGAGGAACCATGACACGCATCGCATTAGAAAGTTAGGCCAGCGAGCAAGCTCCCTCATTGCTGCACCGTTTCATACGGCTGTAAGTCCGGGTTTGCCGTGTCGCCGACCATCCAGCCGTCGCGCAATTGAATAGTGCGAGTGCCATAGGCTGCGTTAACTTCTGAGTGGGTCACCTGAACAATCGTCGTTCCCTGCTGGTTCAGCTCGCGAAAGAGTTCCATGATTTCCTTAGCCTGTGACGAGTGCAAATTCCCCGTGGGCTCGTCGGCAAGCAGGAGCGCGGGTTTGTGGATGACGGCGCGGGCAACTCCTACCAACTGCTGCTGTCCTCCGGAAAGCTGGCTGGGAAACAAATCTTTCTTGGCGACGATCTGGAACCGGTCGAGTGTGTCAGCCACCGGGCTCTGCCGCTGACCGCTTGGGACATCTTTATAAGAGAGCGGCAGGTCAATGTTCTCGCGCACGGTCAGATCATCGAGCAAGTGATAGCTCTGAAACACCACGCCGATGTTGCGTTTGGCCAGCTCGCCACGCTGTTTACGCTTCATCTCATGGACGGCCTGCTCGCGAAACCAGTACTCTCCTCCCCACTGATCGTCGAGTAAGGCAAGCACATTTAACAGGGAAGACTTCCCTGCCCCGGACGGCCCCATGATAGTCACGAACTCACCTTGGCGAATCTCCAAATCGATGCGGCGCAAAACCCATGTTTGACCGGCGGCAGTTTTATAGCTTCGTTCGACATTCTTCAATTGAATCATTTCACTCTCGCTTCAGAGATATCCATACTTACAGGAACGAACTATTCAGACCTCAAGGCTTCTGTCGGATCCACATGCGCGGCTCGCCACGCCGGCAGCAGACCCGAGGCAACCGACACCAACAAGAGCAGCACAGCAGCGGCGGCCAATGTCAAAGGGTCGTGAGGACTCAAGCCAAAGAGCATGCTGCTCACAAGACGCGTTCCGGCCAGCGACAGACACGCTCCAACAAGTATCCCCGCTCCGATCACGATTAAAATTTCACGCAGCACGACCCACAGCACCTGCCAGCGCGTCGATCCCAAGGCAAGTCGAATTCCCAATTCGCTGGTACGCCGCGCGACGCTGTAAGACATCACGCCATACAGGCCCAGGCAGGCCAGGCCCAGAGCCAAGACGCCGAATATGGTCGTGAGCCGGGCAATCAGTCGTTGCTGTGTCAGGTTGTTCCGTACCTGTTCGGCCAATGTCGTCATGCCGCCGATCGGTAGATTCGGGTCGACAGTGCGGACGGCTTGCCGGACTTGTGAGATCAACTGGCTCGGATCGGCAACCGTGCGCACGTCGAGACTTTCCACATCGATGACGTCCTGCGCAATCGAGTGATAAATCATGGGCGGCGCCTCTTCGCGGATGTCGTTCACGCGCGCATCTTTGACGACGCCGACAATATGGAAGCGGTGATCGCTAACCTGGTCATAGCCGAAGTACTGGCCAATAGGATTCTTGTCTTTCAGGAACTCGCGAACGAAAGTCTGGTTTACGATCGTGACGGGGGGAGTTTTCTCGTTGTCAGTGGTCGCGAACTTCCTGCCTTCGACGAGCGGAATTCCAACCGTGTCGAAGAAGTGGTGATTGACGCGCCGCTCCTGGGCATCTGTTTCACCATTGGTATGTGGAATTCCGGGAAGGTAGATGTCGCTCGAGTCACCACATCCAATCGCGAGGCCGCAGCTGGCCAGCGATGCCGAGCGCACACCCGGGATGGCCTCCACCTGCTCGATTAGCCGCTGATATAAAGAGGATAGTTGCTCCTGCTTGCCCCCCCCCATATGCGTGTCCAGCCATACCGTCAGGATGTGAGCCTGATCAAAACCAGGATCCAGCTCGGAGAAATTCCGGAGAGTGCGAAGAAACAAGCTGGCCCCAACCAGAAGAACGAGGGAAAGCGCGACCTGCGAGGCTACGAGCGTCTGTTTCAACGACCGGCCGGCGCCAACGCGCCCTGTGCCCGCGAATCCTCGCGAGCTGGCCTTCAGCGCGTGGACCGGCTCAACTCGTGTGCCCTGCACTGCCGGAGCCAAGCCAAACAGGAATCCAGTCAGCAATGCAAGCGCTGTGCTGAAAAAGAGAACGCGGGCATCCGGCGCAAGATTCAGCAGGATCATCGCGCCTCCGCCGGATGCCCACTTAGGCAAAACGGCGCTGCACCAGTAAGCGATCCCGATACCAAGCACTGCGCCGAAACCAGACAGCAGGATGCATTCACTCAGAAGCTGACGCGCCAGCCGCGTACGGGTTGCTCCCAAGGAAAGGCGCACGGCGATTTCACGTTCGCGTGCCGCTGCCCGCGCCGACAGGA
>CATPBJ010000053.1 GCA_955652395.1 uncultured Terriglobales bacterium
ATCTAGTCTTTTTCCAGATATTCTTCGGGAACATCATCCTCGGACACTTCGTGAGTGCGAACTTCCCCTTCGTCACCAGCGTCCTCCACGCCTTTCACCACGTCGGCCTCGAACGCGTTTCCTTCCTCCAGAAGCTCGTCCACACTCTCCGAATTGGCGCCTGCGATGTTGGACAATCCCTGCAGGTCTCCAGATTGTCCGCCCGACCGTGCTGTCCCTCCCTCGCGCACCAAGGCTTCCGCATCCACACTCTGCCTATGCGCCGCAACCCGCTTCTTAGGTGCGCGAGCTTTTGAGGCGGTCTTCTTCTGGGCAGCGACCTTCGTTTTGACTGCTGCCCTCTTTGAGGGTGCCTTCTTCGCTGACTTCTTCCCGGGAGTTGCGCTCTTCTTCGCCAGCTTCTTTGGCGCCTTCTTCTTCGGCGTCACCTTCTTAGCCTTCTTCTTGTTGCTTCTTTTCCTGGTAGCCATAGGCGCAGTCTACCACTGGTCGGACTCGGACAAAACTCGTGCAGCGCTATTTAGAGTTTGAGTGCGCCGTGATGAACCCGGCTAGATACCGTAGTTCACGGTACGAAGCGCGTCTTTGTAGGCTTCGCGGGCTTCCGCGGCTTTGGTATGCGCGTCGTGTTCCTGGAGGTGAGCGGTATCCCAATGTTCCGTGGCGATCATCGAATGGTCGGGAGTGGCTAAGGCTCCTTCCGAGCGAATGGCGTCAACCCACTCATCGACGCCTTCTTGTAGGCTACACGCAATTGATCAAGATCGCTTGGCTCATAATCCGGACAGGCTATTGCCACCCCGTGGCCCGGTCAATTGTATGGGGGCGAAGTTAACGGTACTCGAAGCTGCTTTGTCACGCTCGCACCCGCAGCTGTGGTGCCCCTTTTAGGGTCGAATGCCGTTCGGCCCGAGGTTGTTATGTTACGTATGTGATCGGTACGTCCTGTAACCCATGTCCGGGCTGGACCGAAGGAATCTGGTGGCGGCGGTTGGACTCGAACCAACGACCTACGGATTATGAGAACACAGGCGGGTTCTGAACCGTTATGTAAAATTTTCTACTCTACCTTACTTTCCAAACGCTTACAAGCAAGTGAATTTGACCGGATCTGATCGGAAATGATTGGTTACGAATGTCCAACCATTACAATTGCATTACACTGGTCCCATGTACTCTCCCCGCGGTCCTCGTCGGCTTCTTAAAGAATGCACGCAGGCTTGGGTTAGTGCACAAATCATCGAGTTCAGCTTTATTTCGTAGAAAAACGGTTTCTGATTTTATTAGCCATCAGCATCGCCTCCTGCATTTAATCAGACGCTATTACAGAGAAACTCTTCTTAAGGCTCCGAGGAAACCGCGGTGCCGTACCCCGATTGTCAGCTATTCCGCCCATGAGACGAGTACTGGTAAATTAGAAGTCGTTCAACTTAGCTTCGTCAATCTGGTGGGCTCTTATCTGATCGCTGCCAGTCAACTGAATCTGTCGGTAGGTCCCGAGGTAACCCCATGAAGAAGAGATCGTCCCGCTTTGCGGCAATATGCCTGTTCCCGATGATTATCTTCGGCGTTTCCTGTTCGGACGGTAGCAAAGCAGCACCGACAAAGAAAGAAGTCACGCGGGACCCTGGCATCTACGAGGTCGAACATCCGGAAGTTTTCCCCCTCGCAGTTGTCACAACCCGCGATTTGCCAACCGTACTGACAGCAACAGGAAGCGTTAACCCCGATGTGAACAGCACAATTCACGTTACCTCGCAAGGCACCGGCCGGGTTGTGGACTTGAGAGTTCGGCTGGGGGAATACGTTCAGAAAGGCAAAATTCTACTCTCGATTTACAGCGCCGAACTGGCCGGAGCGTTTTCCGATTACCAGAAGGCGGTAGCCGATGAACGGCTTGCCAATCGAGCGCTGGAACGCGCGAAGTTGCTGTATTCCCATGGCGCTCTGGCGCAAAAAGACTTAGAACAATCCGAAGATGCCGCGGAAAAGGCCAAAGCAGATGTACAGAACACGGAACAACATGTCCGCATTTTAGGCGGCGACCTCGCTCACCCGAGTACGTTGATTCAGCTTCGCTCCCCGGTTTCCGGAACGATCGTGGAACAAAATATCTCCGGTTTCGAAGGGATTAAGAGTTTGGACAATAGTCCGAACCTGTTCACCATCGCTGACCTATCACGAGTGTGGGTGTTGTGTGACGTTTACGAAAACGATCTCGGCGAGGTGCATCTTGGGGACCCAGCCGAGATTCGCCTGAACGCATATCCCGACAAAATGTACCGAGGCAAGATTGCAGACATCTCGCAAGTGTTGGATCCGAATCTGCGTTCCGCGAAGGTGCGTATCGTGCTAGCGAATCCCAGCGGGACTCTGCGGCCTGGAATGTATGCATCTGCAACTTTCCATTCACGGACGGTGGAACCGCGCCTTGTTGTTCCGAGCACGGCGATTATGAGGCTGCAAGACAAAGACTGGCTGTTCCGCAAAGATGGACAGCACCGCTTCCGGCAAATTGAGGTGCATGCCCTCGGCACTACGCCCGACGGTTTTCAGCAGGTCCAAGGCGAAGTGAAAGCGGGCGATAACGTTGCGATAAACGCGCTCGACTTTTCCACTGCAATGGCAGAGCAGAAATAATGATCCGCTATCTCGTCGATTTCGCTCTTCGCAGTCGAATCATGGTGCTCAGCTTGGCCGTGATTCTGTTTGCGTGGGGCGCTCTTTCTTTTCACAACTTGCCCATTGAAGCTTATCCCGACGTGGCTGACACCTACGCTCAGGTTATTACCCAGTGGCCGGGACATGCAGCGGAAGAGGTTGAGCAGCAGATCACCGTGCCTCTGGAAGTGCAGTTGAACGGCGTCCCCCACTTGACCCATTTGCGATCCGTATCGTTAGCCGGGCTTTCCGTGATCACAACTCTTTATGACGATGAGATCACCACATTTGCTGCTCGTCAGGAAGTGCTCAATCGATTCCTCCTGACTACCATGCCTACGGGTGTGAGCCCCGCCCTTGGACCCGATTACAGTCCGACTGGGCAAATCATGTTCTACACGCTGACCAGCACAAACCCGAAGTATGACGCTATGGAGCTGAAGGCTTTGCAGGACTGGTTTGTGCTAAACCAGTTGAAATCGGTTCCCAACGTGGTTGCTGTCAATATCTTTGGGGGACCCACACGCGAATATCAAGTGCAGCTTGATCCCGGCAAGCTGGTTGCGCACGGGCTCTCTCTGAGCCAAGTGGAACAAGCGTTGTCAAACAACAACATTAATGCTGGCGGCGGGTTCATCGAGCGGGGTCAACAGGCGTTGAACGTTCGCGCGGTTGGCTTGATGAGGAACACGAACGACATTGCAGCGACCGTCGTCAAGGTCGTGAACGGGACGCCGGTGAGAGTTCGTGATTTGGGCACAGTTGTGCAGGCTCCCAAGGTTCGATTGGGACAATTGGGGAAAGCTATTCGCAGTGAAGACGGAACCATCCTTAACGATAATGACGTTGTCGAGGGAATCGTTCTCTTGCGCAAAGGAGCGGAGGCCGATTCGACTCTCGACGCACTTCACAAAAAGATCGCTGAGCTTAACAATGGTTTGTTACCTCTCGGGGTAAAGTTCGTACCGCACCTCGACCGCAGTGACCTCGTCCATTACACCACCCGCACAGTGCTGAGGAACTTGACGGATGGGGTGCTCCTTGTAACGTTGATTCTTTTCCTATTTCTCGGAAATGTGCGTAGCGCTCTTGTAGTGACAATTACGATTCCTTTTTCCTTGCTGTTTGCGGCTATTTTGCTCGATTTGCGCCACATTCCGGCAAACCTGCTATCCCTGGGAGCCCTCGATTTTGGCATGGTAGTGGATGGTTCGGTGGTGATGGTGGAGAACATCATGCGCCACGCACAGTTCAGCAGAGGCAAAAAGTCATTCTTCCAAACCCTGGCAATTGCGGCACATGAAGTGCAACGTCCGGTTTTCTTCGCTCGACTTATCATTATCGTTTCCTACTTGCCCATCTTCACATTGCAGCGCGTGGAAGGCCGCCTCTTCAGCCCCATGGCGTGGACTGTCGCGTTTGCGCTACTCGGTGCGCTGATTTTCGCTTTGCTCATCGCTCCTGTGCTATGTAGTTTTTTGTTCCAGGACGAGATCAAGGAGTGGAAAAATCCTGTTCTCGAATGGCTCAATCGAACTTACGGCAGTGCGCTGGATTGGTGTTTTGACCATATCAAGCTGACGTTGGCTGCGGGAGTCGTGGCCCTCGCGCTGGTGCTATTTCTAGCTTTCAGCGGAGTTATTGGTTCGGAGTTTCTGCCGCACTTGGATGAAGGTGCGATATGGGTACGCGGCACTCTTGCCCCCAGCAGCGGCCCTTCCGCTGGCCTCGCTTTGATCAACCAAGCACGGCTTGTCCTCGCCAGTTTTCCTGAAGTCAAGCAGGTAGTCAGTCAAGTAGGTCGCCCTGATGATGGTAGTGACGCGAGCGGTTTCTACAATACTGAGTTCTTCGTCGATCTGTTGCCCCGTGCGAAGTGGCGCAAAGAATTCAAGACCAAGGAAGAACTGATCACTGCCATGGATGAGGCGCTGGGCAAGTTTGCAGGAGTGGATTGGAATTTCTCACAGCCAATTTCCGACAATGTTGAAGAAGCTGTCAGCGGTGTGAAAGGCGAACTGGCGGTAAAGCTCTTTGGGACCGACCTGAAAACGTTGGAGCAGAAAGCGAATGAGATAGGGTCGGTCATGAACAAAATCCCAGGAGTAGCTGACCTGGGCGTCTTCCAAGTGCGTGGCCAACCCAATGTGAATTTAGTGGTGGATCGTGCGGCTGCGGATCGCTTCGGCATAAATGTGAGTGATATCCAGGACGCGGTTGAAACAGCTGTGGGAGGAAAGGCGGTGAGCCAGATTTTGATTGGCGACCAGCGATATGACCTGACTGTGCGCTACCAAGAACCTTTTCGGCGGACCGTCGAAGATATCGCCGACATCCGGCTGCTGGCGCCGTCGGGCGAGAGAGTCTCTCTGGGTCAGCTGTGTAACGTCAAACTGGAGGACGGCGCTTCTACCATTTATCGTGAGGCGAATTCCAGGTACATCGCGATTAAATATAGTGTGCGCGGGCGAGATTTGGGTAGCACGGTGCGGCAGGCCATTGAAGAGGTGAGGCAAAGAGTGCAACTTCCCGAGTCTTATCATCTGGACTGGACCGGAGAATATGAAAGTCAGCAGCGCGCCAATCATCGCTTAGCGATTGTTGTACCGATCACTTTGCTGCTTATGTCCTTCATACTCTATTCTGCCTTTAACTCCTGGAAGTGGGTGGTTCTGATCTTGGCCGTGGTGTCCCTATCGCCCTTAGGGGGATTCTTAAGCTTGCTGTTAACCGGGACTCATTTCAGCGTTTCGTCCGGCTTGGGCTTTCTTGCACTGATCGGGGTGTCCGTTGAGATAGGGGTCATCATGGTGGAGTACATTAACCAACTTCGAACTCGCGGTATGAATCCCCGCGAAGCTGCGAAGGAGGGTGCTTCCTTGCGCCTGCGTCCTATCATGATGACCATGCTGGTGGCCACGCTCGGACTGTTGCCTGCCGCCATGTCCCATGACATCGGATCTGATTCACAGCGACCATTCGCAATCGTGATTGTCGGTGGACTGCTCGTTGAGCTATTCATCAGTATTATTCTGTGGCCCACGTTGTATGTCTTCTGGGCAGGCCCTGGAGACACGCTGCCGCCGCCAGAGATGGGCTTTATCGAGGAAGGCGAACACGTCGATTAAGCCATGTGTGAAGAAGCTGACTCGAAAAAGCCGGACCCCGTCGGTTCTCCGACGCCGGAGTGGCCCAAAATGCCGCCCTGCACCAAATCCCCAGTGGGTCCCTCGGGTTGCGCTAAATCGCAGGTAAGGCAACCGTCATTGTTCCGGAGCAATAATCCACGGTGGCGGACGTTCAGGTTTTTGGATGCTCGTATGTTGAGTTTGCTGGCATGAGGTCAGGTTTAAGCAGTAAGTTGAATTGTGCTCAGAGGACTGACGCTGAGGAATGTCATTTCAAGTTTCACGAATTGAGAAGAAAACAATTCTGTTCCGATTCATGTTGGGCGAATGTTTTTTCGTGTTGATAGTTGAGAGCCGATAAATCGTGGGTGAGCTTGAACCTCATTCCAAAACAGGTAAGTTTTGCAGTTTTGTTTGTCTTGAGTAAGGATACTCAGAGAAAGCGGACTATTTCAAATGTCGAAGTAAAGCAATCTGTACAGAATGTTTTTTCGTGTCTTCCGTTATTGGCTGGCTGGAATACTGTAGTGCGATGCGATAACTTGCCACGTGCCGCCGATGTTCATCCAGACATCTGTCAGACGGTCGTGGGATTCGTAACGTTTACCCTTGGATATGCCTTTTTCGTGGTACGCACCAGTGACTACAACGGTGTTGCCGTGTATTCGAACTCTAAGATCTGACATTTCTGAAATCTCTACGTGGACGGTAGAATCCCCGTTGTGTGCGATGTATCCAGATTTGCTAAATGTGCTCCCGTCCTCCACGGTGATAACGAAATCATCAGCTAGCAGAGACTCCATGGTCGCAATGTCTCCTCGCTTGTAAGCTTCATTCCATTTGGTCTCGAGTGCAAGGACTTTGGACGACACAGTGTCTCGTTTATTTTGTGCGACCGCAAAATCGAAGGCGCAAACCGAAAGCGAAACGACGACCAGAAGTGAAATCCCGATTTTCATTAAGGGGGTGTGCATTTTCTCGCGTTCCATTACGGTCTGCAACGGAATTGTTAAACGTACGTACTGCAGATCTGCATGCCGGAGAGAGGCGGTGATCGCCGCTCTTTCGTTCGCCAAGCCTTGTCTCATTGGTCACTCGAGGAGGTAAGCGGACGCATGCATGAATCGACGAAAATTCGGCTGTCCCTGGACCTGTTGTTGCAGATCAAAGCGCTGCGGGTAGAGTCGCGAACCCAAGAGGGAGATAGTTTCTGTCCAAAAAGACTAAACTCAGCGCCCGCTCCACCCTGGGAACGCGCTAGATCGCAGCTAAACAGCGCTCTAAACAGCGCTAAGGATGTAACGCCATGCCCCGCCGACCCCTATTTTCTCCGTAACACCTTCTAAGCTGCTGAACTGAGGACGTGCGGTTTTATTCCTTAACATGGCATCTGCTTCTTCGAGTTGACATCTATGGGCATCTGATTCCTGGGGCCAACGTCTCGTTTGCGGATTCGCTCGATCGAGTTCCCGAAGAGGCCGAGAAAACAACTCCGCAACAAAACGCAACCCGGGGGCAACTGCCAGAAAATCACGAAGGGGATATTCCTGCCGAAGTTACTGATTTGATTGGTGGCGGCGGTTGGACTCGAACCAACGACCTACGGATTATGAGACCGTCGCTCTAGCCACCTGAGCTACGCCGCCACATTGAAAATAAAAGACATTTATGATGTTACCGAATATTTGCTGCAAAATTGCTGCAAAACTGCTATACTTTCCCTGGGTCGGAGGGAAGAATGGCACAAGGCACGATCTATGAATCCTCGGGTTCATTTTATGTCCGGTACTCCGTCGGAATGACGGTCAGCAAGAATGGTAAACCGCGCCCCATTCAGAAGTCCCACCGCCTCTGCGGGAAGAACGACAAGTACTATTCTAGCAAAGCTCGAGAAGTGAAACTCCTTCGTGATGCCTTCATGCTCACGGTCAACACCCGGCAAGCGCACGCCATCGCCGAGGACATGACCATCGCGGCGTTTTGGGAGCAACGATACCTGCCCTACTGCAAAGAGACTTTGCAGTTGACCGCCCGCCCGCGAAAGAAACCGTCCACCATTCGGGGCTACGAGCAAATCTGGCGCCAGCATCTCAAGGCTCACTTTGCGAATATCACTTTGCAAGAGTACGAAGCCCAGATGGGGACCCAATTCCTCCAGAGCCTAACAGGGACCCAAGGCAAAGCCACACTGAAGCACATCAAAGCCTTGGGCGGATCTATCTTTAAACGTGCCGTGATCGAGAGGCGGATCAAGGTAAGCCCGTGGCACGACGTTGCCATGCCTGATGACGCCATAGAGTCACCCAGGACTCCGCACTACACTTGGGACGAAGCCGAGAACATCATTTCCGCCCTGGTCGACCGAGTCGACTGCCAGCTCATCATGGCCCTTGCTTGTTTCCTGGGATTACGGCCAAACGAGATCGCACCGCTACGCTGGGAAGATTTTGACGAAGAATGGTTGCACATCCGGCGCGGTTACGTGCGCGGGAAGCTGGATGTGCCGAAAACCCGAGAGTCGGTGCGGTCGGTTCCTTTGGTTGACCGTGTACGAGTGCCGCTAGAGCTGTGGCGGCAGAAGTCTAGGAGTAACGCGGAGGGTTGGTTATTCCCAAGTGAAGGCACATTGCCGGAAAGCCGGATCGTAGCGCCCGAACTGAAGTATCTCGCCGGTGGTTTTTCGCCGCTGGATCTGCACAATGTGATCAGCCGAGTAATCATGCCGGTATTGAGAAAGAAGAAACTTACCTGGAAGCCCTTGAAGGCCGGCCGCACAGGAGCGTGTACAGAAGTTATTGAGCGGTCGAACGGGAACGCCGCCCTGGCGCAAGCTCTACTCGGCCACAAGGACATGGCGACTACCACCGGCATCTACAAGAAGCAGGTTTCGTTGCCGGCTTTGCAGAACGGCATGAGGCTACTAGAGGGGAAACGATGACCGATGCGAAATCGAAATGTACGAGCCGGCCCGACTGCCCCTGCGACTTTTGTGTTCGCGTCCGTGCCGAGATCGCGGAAGGCCGCTCGGAGAAAGACGAGCAGAACAAAATCGCCGAAGACTTCCTCCGCTCGTATTCGCAGACCAATCCTGACGCGGGAAACTCATCAAGATGACCAGCGACAATTCATTCGTCTGTCTGCGCCGCGGAGAGGAAACGATTTGCCTTGCGGAGATTGCGGAGGGGCGCTCGGAGCGGGATACACAGGACCGACTGGCTGAGGATTTTATTGATTCCTACCTACCGCCCGCGCGCGGTCCTGATCGTTCCGCTTTGATGGCAATACTCGTCGCGGACATCACGCTTGTGACCGCGCTTGCTGCACCATTTCTACCAGAACCTTCCTGGTTTCTGCCGGGTTGCTCACTTCTCGCGAGAATGCAACGCGAGCGCCCCGCATGCCATCTTGGGTTTTCAGGCGCAGATGAAAGCCGAGGTGGTCGACCGCGATCATCGTTGCTTCCTGCGACTCAATGCGTGCCAATACCCGGGCGAGCAGGATGAGCGCATCCCTGTGGTCAGCATTCATGTGCCGGATGATTTCGCCTGCAGCGTCAGCCAGTGGGTCGGATTGCGCGTGCTCATAATCCCAGTCAGAAACCCAGCCCATCACGCCGAAGCCACGCACGTAATAAACGTCCACCACGCCCATGCGGTAGAAGGAAAAATCTTCAAAGTCCACCCAGTACTGGCTGTTAGCGTAGCGAGCCAGGTAGAGCTTACGTGCCTCCGGCACCTCCGGCTCCGGTATTGCCAGAACATTTCCGATTAGCGTCACCCTGGACACGCCTAGCGGATCGCCGCTCGCGTCAGGCTGAGTAACAAGCAGGCTGGCACGTGAGTCCGCCCGGAGGTTGTGAGTATGCATAGCCATTGTGCTAATGAGGAAGATCGGACGCCCGTGCTCGTCCAACCCGTAGGGCATCACAGATCCGAACGGAAAACCCGGCTGCTTCCGCGAGAGGGTCGAGAGGCTTCCGATGCGTGCCAGGTACACAAGAGTGCGGGCTCGCTCGGCGAACGAAGGTTCGGGGACCGCGGGCTGATCACTCGTCGCGCCAGTGCCCGCGTGTTTTCTGATGGACGAGGAAGACATCGCTGCGTCGGCGCTCATCAGAAGTGACCCAGTAGCGATCGGGTAAAGTGACGCACACTGAGAACAGGATCCAGAGCGCGGGCAATCGCTCATCATCCGCGCCATAGGCGCGCAGGTTGTTTGGAGATTGACGGACAATCAGCATCATCCACGCCGTAGGCGTGAATGTGATTCGGCAGAAGGGTACGGAGCGGATGTGAGGGTTGCGATGCGATGGCGCAGATGGCGGAAGTATTCCGGACTAACCTGAAGACTCATGACCTCTTCAATCACGGGCGAGAAGTAGGCCAGGGAGCGAACGATCCCGAGAGGCGGAGCGTCGGCGGGGCGTGCCAGACGGCGGGCCGCGGCCAGAGTCAGCGCGTTCTCCACCGTCTCGAGCGGCACACCACGTTGGTGCAGTTGGGCGGCGAGCAAACGGTCCGGACGACGGACGGTGCCGCAGGTGCCCGGAGTGGTGCGGTAAGCGTCAAGAAGCCTTCGAAGATAGTCGCGTTGCTCCATGAGTTCAGCCTTGCGGATCGCGCAGCGACGGGCCATTGATGGTGACGGTGTGGCAGTAATGCCGCACGCGGCTCAGCAGTGCCTCCACCATGGATTTGTTGCCGAGAAAGTTCTGCCACTCGTCATAAACTAAATTGGTGGTGATGATTGTGGAGTGGCGATGATAGCGCTCCTCCATCAGTTTGAAGAAAGTGTTCGATTGTTCGGGCTTGAGATTTAAGTATCCGAACTCGTCGATCAACAGGACGTCCAAGCGCGCCAGGCGATTCAGTAACTGACGCGTGGAACGGTCGGCCAGGGCGGCGTACATTTCGTCAAACAGATCCTGAGCACGGATGAACTGGCAACGCTGGCCATTCTGCAAAGCCTTCAACAGGAGCCCGCACGCAAGCCCGGTTTTGCCCACTCCCGTCGGTCCCACCAACACCAGGTTCTCGTGTTGGGCGACGAAGTCGAGTTCGGCGAAGGCACGCATCTGCTTGCGGTTGACGCCGGGCTGGCGCGTCCAGGGAAACGTTTCCAACGACCAGCGTTCCGGCAGATTGGCTCGGCGGATGCGCCACTCCAACGCGCTTTCCTGCCGGTCGTGCCATTGGGCGCGCAGCAGTCCGGCGACAAACTCCGAGTAAGCGAGCTGCGCTTTCTCGGCCGCGCGCAGCTGTTCGTCGTAAACACTGAGCATGCGCCGCAGCTTGAGATTCTTCAGAAGTTGTTCCAGTTCTTCAGTCATGAGGATCCGAGTCGGTGTCCGAAAGTACAAAGTAGTCTTGCGCCACTCGGCGCAGAATCATCCGTTCCAGCCGGTCCAGATCGTAGAGTCGGTACTGGGCAGCTTCCCGGACCGCGGCCAAGAAGGGCGGACGCGGATATTCCTTGAGCAAGCGCAACAGTTGTCGCAGGGCAAGCGCCACCACTTTGCGCCCCTTTTGCTTCAGCGCCGCCACGTAGGGTGCAATCTCCGGCGCGGCCTGTAGGAGGGCTTGTTCTTCGGGGTGCGGGTCGTTGCGTTTGAGGCCCTCCCCGCGCGGCGGCCGATGTTCGGCGAGGGTGATCCGCTGGGACGGTGGAGTCAGGGCGCGGATGTGGGTGACGATGTGGCGGGCGTCGAGTTCGATCTCGAACTTGTCCCGGGTCTCGCGCACTTCCACACGCCGCCCGATCCAGGCGACCGGAACCGAGTAGCGAACCGAGTTCACCGAGACGTATCCTTCCACGTCCACCGTGCGCGCATGCAAGCGATACACTTCGGGAATCCACGCCGGCAGCGGTTTTAAATGCAGGCGCTCGACCGCGAACAGTTCGCGCGGCACAGCCCGGATATGTTTCTTGTAGGTCGAGTTGACGCGGTCGCACCACTGCCGCGCCTGTTGATTCAGATCGTTCCAGCTGGCGAAGGTGCGACCGGCTAGAAAGTTGTTTTCGATGAAGCTAAAGGGCCGCTCCACGCGCGCGGAGCGGTTGGCGTCGCCGCGCTCATGGGCTACAAAGTCGAATCCGAAGCGTTCCGCGAACGCCTCCATTTCGGGCACGGGGATCATTTCCCGCCCCGTGCCACGCAGCACCACCACATGCGTATTGTCGATCATCACGCGGTCGACCACTCCGCCCATATAGCGCAGCGCGTCGCTCAAAAACACCTTGCAATCGAACCTCTGGAACGTAGGATTGATCTGGAAGAACAACAGACGCGAGTAACACAACACCGCCGAGGCGGTCTGCGCCTGGTACTTCCTGCCGCCTACCTCGACGGTGTG
>CATPBJ010000054.1 GCA_955652395.1 uncultured Terriglobales bacterium
CACTGGAATGTTCTGCAGCGAAATCGGGGCGGGTGGCGGCAACCAGCGGCGAGACTGGCATCTTTATTTATCCTGGCTTTGAGTTCCGGGTGGTGGGCGCGCTGCTCACCAATTTTCATCTGCCGCAATCTACGCTGCTGATGCTGGTGTGCGCTTTCGCAGGCCAGCAGCGAGCGCTCCACGCTTATCGTCACGCCGTGGCCGAACGTTACCGATTTTATTCTTATGGGGATTGCATGTTCGTGGAGTAATACCGCCAGCCGATCTCAGGGATATACTGAGCTTTGCAGGGGGAGAAATATGGGAACCCAAGCCCTGTCCAAGCCGGTTCCGATCCAGCACTTTGGCACCGAGCTGAGGAAGTTTCCCGAGCCAACTTTCTCCCGGATCGACCAGGTCATCCGTTTTCTCCAGAGCACACCGGTTGCTTCCGAAACCTTGGCACCCTACCTGACCTGGGATCGCCAGCACTACACGCGTAATCTGATTGACAAGACATCGCTCTACGAACTGGTCGCCATCTGCTGGGAAGTCGGTCAGGCGAGTTCCATCCACAACCACCGTGAGCAAAACTGCTGGATGGCTGTTCCCATCGGAAGACTGCAAGTCGAGAACTACCGGACGATTTCGCAAAATCTGGACGCCGGCACCTGTGAACTCGAGACTGCCGACACCGTGGAAATGAATCCGCTCCAGCCCTGCGCCGTCGATCCGCTGGAACCGGTGCACCGGGTCTACAATGCTCGTGAATTCAACCAGCGCGCGGTAAGCCTGCACGTATATTCCCGCCCTTTCGATACCTGCGTGGTCTATTCGCAGGAGCGGCGCACCTGTGGCGTGATCAGGCTGCACTATCAAACCGAGTACGGAAAGCCGGTGAAGAGCGGCAATTAGCAATTGGCACTTGGCATTTAGGCCAAAGTCAACTGGCAACAGAGGACTGCGAAACTAACCACTGTGGCCCTGCTAGACTTACCTGTTGCCTCCTCGAAGAAAATCCTCGAAGACCCCGGCTGAAGTCACGATAAGGCCCTCGCCTTCCTCTAGGCCAACGCCGAAGCTGACTGCCACTGACGGCCGCCGCATCTTTTTTATGGATGCGATGTCCTTCATCTTCCGTGCCTACCACGCCATGGCGCGACAGCGCGGCATGACGACCAAGACCGGGCTGCCCACCGCGGCAACTTATGTCTTCGTCAACATGCTGCGCAAATTGCGCGAGGATTTCTCGCCCGAATATCTGGCTGCGGTATTTGATGTGGCCGCTCCCACCTTCCGCGATCAGGAGGCAGAATTGATTACCAAGGTGCGCAAGTTCGACCTCAAGACGCAGACCTTCCAGGAAGTCGAATATCGCGGATACAAGGCCAATCGCAGTGAGATGCCTGCGGAACTGGTGCAACAAGTGCCTTATATTCGGCGCGCCCTCGATGCCTATCGCATTCCCATCCTCGAGCTGTCCGGCTATGAAGCCGACGACGTGATCGGCACCCTGGCCCGCAAAGCGGCCGCACAATCGTACCTGGTGTATGTGGTTTCAAGCGACAAGGACATGCTGCAACTGGTCAACGACCGGGTGCTGGTGCTGAATCCGCCCAAAGACAATCTGATTTGCGACGCGAAAAAAGTTGAAGAGATTCTGGGCGTTGCACCCGAGCGGGTTGTGGACGTGATGGCCCTGCGCGGCGACTCCGTCGACAATATTCCGGGCGCTCCGGGAATTGGCGATAAGGGCTCGGTCGAAATCATCCAGCGGTTCGGGAGCGTCGAGCAGGCCCTTGACCGCGCCGCCGAGGTTGAAAAGAAATCCTATCGCGAGTCGCTCGAGAACAACCGCGACACAGTGCTCTTCAGCAAGCGCATGGCGACCATCGACTGTGATGTCCCCGTCGATTTGAACCTGGATGCTATGCGCGCCGGAGCGCCCGACCTTGAAGCCTTGCGCAACCTGTTCACGGAACTTGAGTTCACCTCTCTGCTGAAAGACCTCTTGCCGGTGGTAGAAGTGACCGAAGCGCACTACACCGAGGCCAAGTCCGAGGCTGACGTGGAGTCGGTGCTGAAGCGAGTCTCCCCGGCGCACCCACTAGCGGTAGCGATCGAGGCCGAGTCCACCGTGCTGGTTGATGAGGATGAAGAACAAGCCGACGAGCCACAAGGGAGCATGCTGCCCCTCACGGCCCCGCCCGCCGAAGCTGCGCCAGCAAAGAATCTCGCCATTTCCGCCGCGGCCGGGACAGCGGTAACGGTTTCAATGCAGGAAGGTTCAGGCTTCCGTTTGCGCTCGGCGTTGGAAGACGAAGGCGTACCCAAAGCGATTCATGATTACAAGGCGGCGATTCATGCGCTGGAGCCGCAAGGCATCACCCTGCGCGGCGTGCGCCATGATCCCATGCTGTATTCCTACCTGCTCGATCCCACGTATGCCTCGCACCGGCTCCCCGAGGTGGCGCTGCGCCGGTTCAACCTCAAGCTGGGTGGAACGCTGGCGGAATCGGCCGACGTCACCGGACGGTTTGCTACAACTCTACGACGCGAGATAGAAAACGAAGAGCTGCTGAAGCTTTATGAAGACATCGATTTGCCGCTGGTGCAAGTACTAGCCCGCATGGAGCAAGCCGGGGTCAAGATCGACCGCAAAGTCCTGGAAGAGATGTCGTCACGCCTGGAACGCGAAGTCGAGGCCAAGGCCCGCGAAATCTACCAGCAGGCTGGATTAGAGTTCAACATCAATTCTCCGAAACAGCTGGGCGATGTGCTTTTCAACAAGATGAATTTGCCCAAGCCGGTGAAGTACGGCAAAGGCAAGACCATTTCGACTGCCGTGGATGTTCTCGAGCAGCTGGCCCTGACCCATGATATTGCGAGACTGGTGCTGGAATACCGCCAGCTCTCGAAACTCAAGACAACCTACGTCGATGCCCTGCCCGCGCTCCTGAATCCAGCTACCGGCCGGCTGCACACCACGTTCGGACAGACGGGTACCGCCACGGGAAGGCTGTCGTCGGCAAATCCCAATCTGCAAAACATTCCCGTCCGTACTGAACTGGGCCGCGAGATTCGCGCCGCATTCACTGTGGAATCGGGACACGTGCTGTTGGCCGCGGATTATTCCCAGATCGAGCTCCGCCTGCTGGCCCACTTCTCGAAAGATCCATTACTGGTGGAAGCCTACCGTCGTGGCGATGACATTCACACTCTTACCGCTTCGCAAGTCTTCGGCGTGCCGCCGCTAATGGTCACCGCCGATCACCGTCGCCAGGCTAAGGTCGTAAACTTCGGGATCGTTTACGGGCTATCAGCATTCGGATTGTCGCAAACTCTGGGTATTGAACCCAGGGAAGCCAAGCAGTTCATCGACGCCTATTTTGAAAAGTACAAGGGCGTACGTGCCTTCATCGACCAGACTCTGGAAGAAGCCCGCCGCGAACAGAAAGTCAAAACCCTGTTCGGGCGGGTGCGGCCGATTCCTGACATCAACAGCAAGAATATCAATCAGCGCGGATTCGCCGAACGGACCGCGGTGAATACGCCGCTGCAAGGCACGGCCGCCGATTTGATCAAGATTGCCATGATCCGCATTGATGCGGCTCTGCGTGAACGCGGGCTGAAATCACGAATGACTCTGCAGGTTCACGATGAGCTGGTGTTCGAAGTGCCCGATAACGAAGTCGAGACTATGCACACCCTGGTGCGCGATCAGATGGAAAATGTTCACCTGCTGTCGGTGCCATTGCTGGTAGAAGTCGGTGTCGGAAAAAACTGGCGCGACCTGGAGTAGGAAAGAGAACCTGGCCCAGGCCGTGTGGGGACGGGTCTTTGACCCGTGCCGGTCGAGTGCAGCTCGACGGGCTCTTGCTTGCTGCTTCCCCCACCTTGCGATTCTCGGACAAACCAAAAAACAAGCCGAGCTGCGCTCGGCCTGAACGGGTCAAAGACCCGTTCCCACACGGCCGGTGGTACCTACAGGCCACTACGCTCCCAGCGCGCTCTTGATCGCTCCCGCGATATTCTGTGCCAGCACTTTCATCTTCTCTTCCGACTCCGCCTCGATCATGACGCGCGCCAGCGCTTCCGTGCCTGAGTACCGCACCACCACTCGTCCGTTTCCATTCAGTTCACGCTCGGCAGCGTCGATCGTCTTTTGAATTTCCGGCACCTTGGCAAAGGGCACCTTCTCGCGCACTCGAACGTTCTGGATCGTCTGGGGAAAGACTTTCAGATCGCTCACCAGTTCGGCCAGCGGTTTTCCCGTCCGCGCCATGGTTTCCAGGACGCGCAGGGCAGTGAGCAGGCCGTCGCCGGTCGTGGCTTCCCCATCCCGAAAGATGATGTGACCGGATTGCTCTCCGCCCAGGGCCGCGCCGCTCTTCTGCATTCCTTCAAGCACGTACTTGTCGCCGACGTTAGCGCGCAGCAGACGAATTCCGGAATTGCGCAGCGCGATTTCCAGGCCCATGTTGGACATGGTGGTCGCGACCACGGTCTCTCCGGGTAGCGCTCCGCACGATTTCATGTGGCGCGCAGTCATGAGAAGGACGGCATCGCCGTTCACCACCCGGCCGTTGGCATCGCAAAACAGCGCACGGTCCGCGTCGCCGTCGAAGGTTACGCCCAGGTCGAACTGGCCCGGCGTCTCCGCGACCGCCCGGGCCACAGTTTCGGGATGCAAAGCGCCACAGTTCTCGTTGATGTTCTTTCCGTCCGGAGCTGCGCTTAGAAAGATCGCCTGAATGCCACAGAGGCGGAACAATTCCGGCGCTTCGACCACGGCGGCGCCATTCGCGCAGTCCACCAGCACTCGCAACCGGCTCAAATCGGTGCCGACACTCTTTGCCAGCCACCTGATGTACGCCTGGCGCAGTTCGGCTTGTCCCGGCAGACTCGGCGAAAGCTGAAAAGACGAATCTACGTGGGCTTCGGGGTTCTGCAGCAGGGCAAAAATTTCCTGTTCTATCGCGATCTCGTGCGCGTCCGGCAACTTGTAGCCGTCGCCGGAGAAAACCTTGATGCCATTGTCAGTCCACGGATTGTGGGAGGCCGAAATGACCACCCCCGCAGCGTACTTGCGGGAGCGTGCCAGATAGGCGACCCCGGGCGTGGTGATCACCCCGGCGCTATGAACTTCAATTCCGCTGACGGTTAGCCCGTGCGTTACCCGGTCCGCAATCCACGAACTTGATTGCCGCGTGTCCTGCCCAATCACTACGCGTCCCGACCCGCCGGAGCGTTTCAGATCATGGCCCAGCGCGCGGCCGATCATGTAAGTGCTGTCCTGGGTCAGGGGAAATTCGCCGGCCACGCCGCGAATCCCGTCGGTGCCGAAGAGTTGTCGCGTCTGGGTTGTCATGCTGAATTGAAGCGCTTAGCGCCCGCCGGTTCCGGGCGGGATCTTTTCCATCATAATCGTGACCCGCACCGGGTTGGGGTTCAACACCTGCACCAGGGGATCAGAAATGTAAGCCTGCCGCACAAAAGTGGCCCGGTCCATGGTGCCGCTCGCGTCGATGGGGTCGGTAATGGCCGCCTCGACGGCCTCGACTCGCTTGTGAGGTCCGCCGATGGTAATGGTAGCCGGCTCGGCATCAATGTACCCGATCTGGTAGCCCGCGGTGAAGTTGCCGAAAACCCGTGGCCGCACCGGAACCTGGCGGGTCAGACGAGTGTCGAAGGCGACGTGGAATTGGCTGGGAATGACTTGCACGACCTCGAGCTCCCTGGGCTGATGGACTTGTTGGGCCGTCAGATCAAACGTACGCTCCCCAGGTTTCATCCCGCCAAGCTCGATCTCCGCGTAAATATCCGCGGGCTGCAGGCGCCGCACAATGCGCTGCGGACCGCGCACCCGGATCTCGGCCCGCGGAACACTCTCTGTATTGATCTCCAGATTTTCCGGAATGTTGCGGAATTCAATGGGCACCTCTACCGCCACCTCGGCCACTGGATCGCGCGTCACCGCGAGCCACAAGCCGACCGCCAGTGCCAGCGAGAGCAGCTTGATGCCGAAATTGTGCAGCACGTGCCGACGGAAAAAGTCTTTCATGCTAGCGATCGCCTCCCGGGCTAACCCGCGAATCGGCCGCCCGTGGCGCGGAAGTCCTCTGAGGCTCATCCTCGGAACCCGCAAGTTCCTCGCCGCCATTCGTCATGGGAGTGGGCAAGGTGGAGGGAGGTACATAACGGCGCAGCAGTTCTCCGATGCGCTCGCGCAGCTGTTCCACAGTTAAGTCACGTTCGATCATCCCGCCCACGGCGAGGCTGATGGCGCCGGTTTCCTCGGAAACGACTACTGCGATGGCGTCGGTCTCTTCCGTCACTCCGATACCAGCCCGGTGACGGGTGCCGAGTTGAGTCGAGAGCACCGGGTTCATGGACAGCGGCAGGAAGCACGCCGCGGCCGCGATGCGGTCTTTCTGCACGATCACGGCGCCGTCGTGCAAGGGCGCGCTGGGGCGAAAAACCGTCGCCAGCAGATCGTAAGAAAGACGTGCATCCAGCGGGACACCGCTCTCGATGTAGGTTCGCAATCCGATTTCCCGCTCAATCACAATCAGGGCTCCGGTCTGGTTCTGGGAAAACAGGTTGGCCGCCAGTACGATGTCGTCGTAAGCGTCTGCCTCAGACGCCGCTGTCCGGCTGCGCAGAAGTCGGCGGCCCAGGCGCGCCAAAGCCTGCCGGATTTCGCCTGCAAAAATCACAATCAGGGCGAACACCGCGTAAGGCAGCAGCGTGCTCAGGAGCCAGTTCAGCGTCCCCAGTTCGCCGACGCGGGAAAAGTAAAACGCGAGCGCCAGAGCCGCCACGCCCACCAGCATGTAGGCCGCGCGTGTGCCCTTGATGAGCGCCAGAAGCTCGTAAATAATCACAGCGACCAGCAGAATGTCGACGATCGAAATCACCGACAAGTGTGGCCACAGCGCTACGAAGTACTTCACCTGCGACCCCTTTCCGGAAAAATCGCCGTAACCTGAGGACGAAACTAATTGTAATCCAGGGTCATACCGTCCCGGCTATCTTTATCGAAGTAAAGGCTTTGTAAAGATGTGTGGAGCTATACACCCGGCGGCCGCCGAGTGGGAAAAGCCCAGGTACAGGCCAGGACAGCATCGCCATTGGCCATGTGGGGACGGGACTCCGACCCGTCCGGTCGAGCGAAGCTCGACAACACAGGTGCGCTTAGCTAATTCTGTTGTCTATTTCTGTTTCGCGGACTCACGGTGGCGGTGACAGTCCCCTTCGCCAGCCGGGCAGAGATCTCGTCTCCAGTCTTGACTTGAGCTGCATCCTTCAACAGCTCCCCCGCGGAATCGAACACCAGAGCGTACCCGCGATCAAGGATCGCAAGCGGCGAGAGCGCCTCGAGTTGCCCCACCAGTTGATTGAGCGTGCCGCGCTGGCGCAACAGCAAAGTCCGCGTAGTTGCCGCGAGCGCGGCCACACGAGAATCGAGTTCCTGGTGAATGCCGGCAAGCATGCGGCGCACATCGTAATGCCGGACCGCAGCCGCCGCCGCTTCCAGGTGCCTGCGATGCTGCTCCAGAATCTGTCGCTCCGCCCGGTCCAGCCGGTTCTTCAGGTCATCGAGTCGCTGCTGGCGCCGGTTGATGACATCTACGATGCGCCCAAACGCACCGTGCTGTGCGAGCTCAGTGAGTGCCTGCAGGCCCATCAGCAACCGATACCGCACGGCGCGAACCAACCGCTGGCGCAGCCCTTCGGCCTGGGCCTCCACTTCCTGCCGGGAACGAATCACCAGCTCGGCGGCGGCGGAGGGGGTTGGAGCGCGCAGGTCAGCCACGAAATCAACAATGGTGAAATCGGTCTCGTGCCCCACCGCGGAGATTACGGGGATTTCGGAGGCGGCAATCACGCGTGCCAGAGCCTCGTTATTAAACGTAGCCAGATCTTCCGCCGACCCTCCCCCACGAGCCACAATGATGACGTCGACGCTGCGCGCCTTGTTAAAGTAGCGGACGCCCGCGCTCACTTCAGCGCCTGCAGCCTCGCCCTGCACCTGTGCGGGAAAAATCAAAACGCTGGCGGTGTGATGACGCCGCAGCAGAATGTTAAGAATGTCGTGCAACGCAGCCGCCTGCGGCGAAGTAACAATCCCGATTCGCCGCGGCAAAGTAGGAATCACCTTCTTGCGTTCGGCATTGAACAACCCCTCCGCCTCGAGCTTGGCCTTCAGCTGCTCGAATGCAACCTGCAGCGCCCCCGCGCCCTTGGGCTCGAGGTACTCTGCCGAGATCTGCAGTTCGCCGCGGTCTTCATAGATCGTGACTCGCCCCCGCAACACCACCTGCATGCCATTCTCAGGACGAAATCGCAGCAGCCGCGCCTGCGACCGGAACATCACGGCGCGAATCTGGGAGTTCTGGTCCTTCAAAGTGAAGTACAGATGTCCCGAGCCATGCGCCCGAAAATTCGAGATCTCGCCTTCCACCCAGGCATCGCCGTACTCACGCTCAATATGAGTGCGGACGGCGGCCACGAGGTCACGTACCGTAAATATGCGGCGATCGGGAGGTTTGAAACTGAACCCGAGTTGGTCATTGGAGGCCATCGCTGTGGAGTTTACAACACCGGCACTCGGCACTCCGTACTCGACATTCGGAACTCAGCATGCAGCACTCAGCTCGTCGACACCACGGGCGGTTTTCAGCCGCGAAGCGGCGAAAGAAATGGAGCCCGGGGCGCAAGCCCCGGGACTAAATGGGAAATGGCTTAGCCCTGAAAGCGCGAAAGAATGGCTGCGACAGAGACTCGCAAGCTCAGGATGGAAGGTCGAAGCTCCGAAGGAGAAAAAGAGCCGCAAAAAAGACAAGCCCGAGGTGTATCTCTCGAGGTCTATCTCCCGATTCCGAGCGCGCGCCGCTGCTCAATGGACGACGCTTCCCGGACGCAGTTTCTGCCAGCCTGTTTTGCGGCATATAAGCCCGCATCGGCCGCCTTTACCAGCTCTTCACGAGTGCTGCCATGATCCGGACAGGTGGCCACACCGGCGCTGATGGTGACCGATCGCGGCACTCCGGGAAATTGCCAGCTATCGACCATTCGCCGCAGCTTTTCGGCTACACCCAGAGCATGCTGCTGGCTGGTTTGTGAGAGTAATATGGCAAACTCTTCTCCTCCATAGCGGCAGACCACGTCGATTTTCCTCAGCTGCTGGGAGAAAATCGAGGACACTTGGCGCAGCACTTCATCGCCCAGCAGGTGCCCAAATTCATCATTCAGCCTTTTGAACTGGTCGATATCCACCATGATCACTGCCATGCCAGAGCTGAAGCGGCGGGACCGTTCCACTTCCTCCTCGATTCGCAGTTCGAAGTAGCGGCGGTTGAAGATTCCGGTCAGGCCGTCCAGGTAGGCCAGATGCTTGACCCGTTCCACATAGTGAGCATTCTGAATCGCGGTCGCACAAATATCGGCGACCGATTCCAGCGACTGAATATCGCTGACACTGAACGAGCCCGGCCGGATGCTGTCTAGCACCAGAACGCCGAGTGTCTGCCCAAAGGAAACCAGCGGAATGCACATCCGGGAACCGGACTCGAGATAAATGCTGACGCAGTCCGGATCCGTCTTTACCTCGTTCTCGATCACGGTCTTGCTCTCGCGCAGGGCGCGTCCCCACAAACCTGCTTCCGCCGACACTTTTCCGCCTTCCGGGATGCGCAAGGTCAGGTCGCCATGGTGCGCTTGCAACACCAGGTCCTGGTCTTCTTTGACCAGCATTGAAACATGCGAAACCTCGAACGCCGGCCGAATCTTCTCGCAGGCCTTCGCCAAAAGTTCTTTCACGTCCAGCACGACCGTGGTCTCCCGTGCGACCGTGTTGATCGCCTCCAGTTGCGAGGCCCGCCGCCGTTCCAGCGAATACAGCCGGGCATTCTGCAGGGCCATCGAGGCCTGGGTAGAAAACAGGGTCAACAGGTCGACGGTTTCAGAATCGAAGTGGTCCGGGTTTTCGCTCTGACAGTCCAGCACGCCCACCACTTCGTCCCGGACCATGAGTGGAATCGCCAGCTCGGAACGAGTCTTCTTCCCCCACGGCTTGTAACGGCTGTCTTTTGTGAAGTCTGGCACGTAAAGGGGACGCTTTTTTTGAGCGGCGGCGCCGATCAGCCCCGTCCCGATGCTCACCCGAACGTCGTCAAAGCCCTTCTCGCCGCCGATCTGAGAGCGGGTGCAGAGTTGGTCTGTGTCCTTATCCAGCAACAGGATTGCGACGTTCTGCAGGTGGAAATAGTCCCGCGCAATCACTAGGATGCGCTGCAGCACCTCGTCCAGGTCGAATGTGGACAGCACCGCCTGGCTAGCGTCGTAAAGGATGGCGATTTTTTGCATGAGCCCAGCCGGATTGTAACCCGCGCGGCTTACCCGACAGAGGTTCCGAAAGTAACCTGGAAGTTGATTGAAACCTCATTCATTTGTGCTGCTTGGATTCGCGCTTCCATGCACTCACGAACTTGGTAACCCCCAAGGCAACAAGGCAGAAGCAGGCATCCACCACCAGCCCCAGATCGGTCCGGAAAGGCACGTGCCGGGCTGCCAGGGGAAGGTAGGGCATAAGCAGAAAGTAGGCCGCATTTCCGGCCAGAACGGCGACCAAGGCGTGGAGGAAGTTAGTCACCGATGTCTCCTGCTAACATCCCTGAGATGCTGGAGTTGACCACCTCGGTCCAATATGTAAAGGGCATCGGCCCTCGTCTGGCTGAGGTGTTGGGCGCCAAGGGCATCCATACGGTAGACGATCTGCTTCATTATCTGCCCTTCCGCTACGAAGATCGTGTGAACCCGCGCGGAATTTCCGAACTGCGCGCGGGAGAGATGGCCACGGTCATTGCCGAAGTGCGGACCTCGGGCCTGTTCCGCACTCGCCGGATGCCCATCTTTCAAATGACCGCCGGCCAGGGCAGAAGCCGGCTGAAATGCATCTGGTTTAACGCAACGTATCTGCGCGACCGATTCAAGCCCGGGCAGCTTGTAGCCCTGTACGGCAAGGTGGAACAAGGGCGTAGTGGAGGGGAGTTGCAACTGGTGCAGCCGCAGTTTGAGATTCTTGGCGACTCCTCCGATGAGGCCGAAGGGGGAGAGCAGAAAGCCGCCTCCTCGCTGGAAGTCGGCAGGATCGTCCCCATCTACGAGTCCGCCGGGCAAGGACGGCTCACGCCTCGCTGGTTTCGACGCATCATCCACGGCGTGCTGGAGAATCTCTCTCCACAGCTCACAGATCCGATTCCAGCCGTTGTGCGCGGCCACCTGAGCCTGATCTCACCGCGAGAGGCTCTGCGACAAGTCCATTGGCCCGACCCCGGCGAGAGCTTTCAGGACCTGCAAGTCTCCCGCACCCCAGCTCACATCCGCCTGATCTTCGAGGAACTCTTCTTCCTGGAGCTGGGGCTCGAGCTCAAACGCCGCGAGCAGAAGGCGCAAACCGGAATCGCGTTCAATCTGGACAATCGCGCCCGGGAAGCGATCAAGAAAATCCTGCCTTTCCATCCCACGGCGGCGCAGAAGCGGGTGCTCAAGGAAATCGCGTCCGACATGGAAAAGCCTTTCCCCATGCGGCGTCTGCTGCAAGGCGACGTGGGGTCGGGCAAGACCATCGTGGCCTTCGAGGCAGCCATCATCGCGATGGAAAACGGATACCAGGTCGCGCTCATGGCGCCAACCGAGATTCTGGCCCAGCAGCACTATTTTTCCGCTCGGCGAATCTTGGAGAATGCCGGATATAGGATCGTGCTTCTGACGGGCTCGGTGGAAGAGGATCGCAAACGCGAAATCCGCCGCCACATCGCCCAGGGCAACGCACAACTGATCATCGGAACCCATGCCCTGATCGAACAAAAAGTCGAGTTCGCCAAATTGGGCCTGGTGATCGTTGACGAACAACACCGCTTCGGGGTGATGCAACGCTTCAAGCTGATGAAGAAATCGGCGGACGAAGGAACCAGCAATGGCCACACAGGGACGGCTGCCCCCGGCCGCCCGGCCGAGCAAAGGTCGGCAGCAGCAGCGGGCGAGCCCGATGTCCTGGTCATGACCGCCACTCCCATCCCGCGCACTCTGGCGCTGACTCTCTACGGTGACCTCGACATCAGTATCCTCGACGAAATGCCGCCCGGGCGCACCCCCATCGTCACGCGCCGCATCTCCGACGATCGAGCTGACGAAGTCTGGCAATTCGTAGGCAAGCACGTTGCCGCCGGTCACCAGGCCTATGTCGTATACCCCGTGATCGAGGAAAACGAGGAGAACGAACTCAAAGCAGCTCTGCAGATGCACAAAGAGCTGAGCAAAAAGACCTTCCCCCATCTGCGAGTCGAGCTCTTGCATGGCCGGCTGAGTGGCGATCAGAAAGAAGACGTCATGCGGTGCTTCCAAAAAGGCGAAGTGGATATCCTGGTTTCGACCACCGTCATCGAAGTGGGAGTCGATGTAGCCAACGCCACCGTGATGGTGATCGAACATGCCGAGCGCTTCGGCCTCGCCCAGCTACATCAGCTCCGCGGGCGCATCGGCCGGGGCGCGGCCAAGTCTTTCTGCATTCTCATGACCGGCGGAAAAATTTCCGAGGATGGCGAACGCCGCCTTGACGCCATGGTCCGCACCACCGACGGTTTCCAGATTGCTGAGCTCGATCTTGAACTGCGCGGCCCAGGCGAGTTCTTCGGCACCCGCCAGGCTGGTATGCCCAGCTTCCAGGTCGCCAACCTGATCCGCGACCGCCAACTTCTGGAAGCCGCCAAGCGCGAAGCGGCAGCCGTGCTGGCCGGCCCCAACGAAAAAGTACCGAAAGAAGAAATCGATCGAGCCCTCCGCCACATGCGCACCCACTGGCAGAAGACGTACGGCCTGGTGGAAGTAGGTTAGGTTGTGGGGCGCGGGCGCCCGCGCCGAATGTCGGGACTTTGCCAAGCCCCGGGGGTTCGAGCAGGTCCCGCACTGCGTTACCGCTGCACGGGCCAGGCGGGTGAGGGCGCCCGCAGCACATGTTCCCGTTGACAACGGCGGTACGAATCCGGAATCTGTTCCCTCGCGTATTTGGTGTGGGCCGCAGGAATCACATCTCTGAAGGAGACTATTCCGCCATGCCAAGCACTTTTCGGCAATCCTGTTGGTGGCGCTGATGCTGGGCTTCATTCCGGCAGGCACATTGACCAGCCTCGTTGCTGCACCCATCCCGGCTGCACCCCAGGCCGCGGCCCAAGCCTCGCTGTACAACGCCTGGGGGGCTATGACGCCCTCGCCACCGTTACCGATGACTTTGTGGGACGCCTGGCCACTGCCCCAAAGAGGGCGGCTTCTTCGTCGGCCTGAGCACCGATTCCAAGATCGGAGTCCGGCAACAGGTCGGGGACTTCGTGTGCGTTGCCACCGGCGGCCCCTGCAAGTACACAGGACGCGATATGGAGACCGCGCACACTCAAGGCCCTGGGCGACACGCTCAACAAATTCAACGTGCCCGCCCGCGAACAGGGGGAAGTAGTGGGCGCGATCGCCCCGTTGAAGAGCAAGATCGGGGGACGGTAAGCGACCGGGGACGGGTTTACAGCCCGGAAAGGCTGCCGCCGTGCGGCGAAACGGGAAGGGCGCGAGTTACTCGTGCCACTAAGCTGCTCAACTCGGTGGCGCTTTAGCGCCTGAGGTTGGCATTTTACGGCACGACTTCCAGTCGTGCCCTCCCGCTCATGCCCTCCCCCTCGATCTCGGAGACCATGCCCGTTCTTTGGCTTCTAACCGGCTGAATGGGATAATCATCCCGGGTGCCCGCAACCTCCAAAACCGATCTTTACCGCAAACTGCCATCTGTCGATGAGTTGTTGCACAGGCCCGAGCTGGCCGCCCTGGCTTCGAGCCAGGGCCAGGCCGCCGTGACGGACGCGGCCCGTACTGTACTGGCACGCTTGCGCATGGAGATTCGAGCCGCGAGATTGGAGGCGGCCACAGTTGACCTCGCGCTTTCCGGAATCTCGGCTGCAGTCGAGCGTCAGGTTGGCCAGTCGCTGAGTTACTCTCTGCGTCCGGTCGTTAACGCGACCGGAGTCATCCTCCACACCAACCTGGGACGCGCACCGCTGGCGGCTTCAGCGCTGGAACATATTCGCGACGCTTCCTCCGGATATTCGAACCTGGAGTTCGATGTAGGAACGGGAGACCGGGGCAAGCGCGACGTCCATGTGGACCGGTTGTTCCGCAAGTTGCTGAATGAACGCTTCGCGGGCGAGGGCGCCTGCGCCACACCAGACATCTCTACCATCGTTGTTAACAACAATGCGGCCGCGGTCCTGCTGGCGCTGAACACCCTGGCTGAGGGCGGAGAAGTCATCGTCTCGCGCGGAGAACTCGTCGAGGTCGGCGGTTCGTTCCGCATCCCAGACGTCATGTCAAAGTCGAACGCCACCTTGCGGGAAGTAGGCACCACCAACCGCACCCGGGTGGCCGACTACGAGCAGGCGATCAATGAAAAGACACGGCTGTTGTTGCGCGTGCACCGCTCCAACTTCCAGATCACCGGATTCACCGAACAGCCGCAGGCCGAGGAACTGGCCACCCTGGCGCGAAAGCGAAACATTCCGCTGATGGAAGATCTGGGCAGCGGCGCGCTCTTCGACTTACGCTCTATCGGAGTGAGCGGCGAACCAGGCGTGCTGGATAGCCTGCAGGCAGGTGCGGATGTGGTCAGTTATAGCGGCGACAAGCTATTGGGCGGTCCCCAAGCCGGCATTCTCAGCGGCCGCGGCGATCTTATTGCCCAAGCGCGGGCCAATTCTCTGTTCCGAGCTCTGCGCGTGGACAAGCTCACCTACGCCGCGCTTGAGGCTACGCTGCTGGCCTACGTGAAACATGACCACGACGCAATCCCCGCTTTGCGCATGATGCATTTGTCCCACGAAGAAATTGGCCGACGGGCGGAAGCTGTCGTCGTCAAGCTCCGCTCATCGCTGTTGGCGGTCGCGATCATCGACGGCGAATCCGTCATTGGCGGCGGCGCAGCTCCTTCGGCAGTGCTGGCGACTCGCCTGCTCGCCGTGACCCGCAAGGGCCTGAGCGCTGATGAAGTATCCGCACGCCTGCGGGCCTCAGAGCCGACGATCATCGCTCGCGTGGAAGACGGCCGGGTGCTGCTTGACCTGCGGACCGTGTTCCCGGAGCAGGACGAGAAGGTGATTGCCGCGCTGCGGGCGCTAGATCAGGAAATTTCAGATTGCAGATTCTAGATTTCAGATTGTCCGTTATTCTGTCCGGGCGCGCTCGTCCATCTCAAATCTACAATCTAGAATCTGAAATCCCGCCTTGGCGACCCTCTACACCATCGGTCATTCCACCCGCACTCTCGACGACTTCATTGAGGTACTGCACGCCCATTCCATCGCGACGCTCGTCGACATTCGTTCCTATCCCATGTCGCGGCGCCTGCCTCACTTCAACCGCCAATCACTGGAGAAGGCTCTGCCCGCCACTGGAATCCAATACGTCTGGATGAAGGAACTGGGCGGGCGGCGTAAGACGATCCGGAACGACTCCCCCCACATCGCCTTGCGCAACTCCAGTTTCCGCAACTACGCTGACCATATGCAGACCGAGAAGTTTCAGCGCGCCGCGGCTGACCTGATCAGACTCGCCGAACCATCGCGTACCGCCTTCATGTGTGCCGAGCGTGTCTACTTTCACTGCCATCGCATGCTGGTGTCCGACTGGCTGACGGCCCACGGACATGAAGTCCTCCACGTTGATGGGACGGGACCGGTAAGACCCCATCACCTGCTGCCCGAGGCGCGCGTAGTTAACGGTGAACTTATCTATCGTGGGAATCTTCTGCTCTAGGCCCCCCTAGGTAGCGATACAATCATTGCATGCCACCACGCGTCGCCATCCCTGTTCCCCACTCTGGTGATTTGGAGTATGCGGAGCGGGCCTTTCCGCAATACGCGCACGCCGTCGAGATGGCGGGCGGAGAGGCGGTGCGCATTCCGCTGGGCCAGTCGCCCGCAGCCGTCATAAAGCTGATCGAGGGCTGCGATGCGGCGCTACTGCCGGGGAGTAAAGCCGATGTAGACCCCGAGAGGTACAGAGCTCCCAAGGATCCTAAGACCGCTCCGGCGGATTCCGCGCGCGACACCGTAGATGAACTGCTGCTGAAAGATGCGTACCAACTGCGCAAGCCCGTCCTCGGCATCTGTTACGGTTTGCAAATTCTTAACGTGTATCGCGGCGGGACGCTTTTGCAGCATATTGAGTCGCCGGTCAATCATGAGGCGGGAAGAAACGTGCCGATCGCGCACACCGTCACAGTGGACTCCGGCTCGAAACTAAGTGAACTCCTGGTTCGGTACGCTAAAGACAAGGCGCCGCAAGAATGCTCGCCCTCCATTGCGGTCAACTCGAGCCATCATCAGGCAGCGGAAGTAACCGGCGACGCGCTTCGAGTTGTGGCCCGATGTCCGCAGGATGGAGTCGTCGAGGCATTGGAGGGTACGTCTCCTGACCATTTTGTTTTGGCGGTGCAATGGCACCCGGAACGTTCGGTGGAGGATGACGAGGCCTCGCGGGCAATCTTTCGGGCGCTGGTCGAAGCGGCGCGGGCACGACCTGGGACAGCGCTGGAAAAGTTTGAGATGCGGTAAGAGATAGCTGACTGACCCACGGTTACATTGCCTGGCTTATTTCCTGACTTTTCCGGTCGTGCGCTTGGCTGTTTTTGTTTCCAGCAGCACCACAACATGAGCAATCGCGGCATCGTCCGTACCCATGCCTTCCGGGGTCTTCGCTTTAACACCGACGCAATCAGACGGGATTCCCAGAAGTTCAGCTACGTGAGTTCGAATCGCGACGGCGTGCGGGCCAATCTTGGGTGCAGCCAGAATCAGGGCAGAGTCCACATTGACCACCCCATAGCCAGCCGCGTTCACGCGCTTGAGCGCTTCTGCCAGGAAGAGCGCAGAGTCTGCGCCCTTCCAACGCGGGTCCGAAGGCGAAAAGAGAGAGCCAATATCGGGAGCGGCCACGGCGCCCAGCAAAGCGTCCGTGATCGCGTGCAAGAGAACATCTCCATCGGAGTGTCCGCCCAGGCCTTTGGAATGCGGCAGAGTGAGGCCGCCAATCTTCAGCGGAATACCCCGCTTGAACTCGTGAGAATCCCAGCCATAGCCGATGCGAGTTTCTGGTTTCAACGTTTCAGGTTTCCCGTCTGGTCGTTAGTCGTTGGTCATTGGTCGTTAGCCGAAACCGCGAACCCATCTGGCTCATGTGATCCGCGAAAATCCGTGGCGCTCTTACCGTTTCAGGAAAAACTCCGCCAACTCCATGTCAGCCGGTGTGGTGATCTTGATATTTCGCGGCGACCCCATCACCACTACAACCTCATGGCCTGAACGTTCGACCAGGGAGGCCTCGTCCGTTCCAAGAAAGCCGTCGGCCGTGGCTTCATCGAAGGCCTTTTTCAGCACACGGTGGCGGAAGCCCTGTGGCGTTTGGGCCATAACTACCCGTTCGCGGGGCACGGTGGCCGTGATGACGGCCGCTTCCGCCGTGCGGTGCACTTCCTTGATCGTGTCCATGGCTGGCATTCCGGCAATGGCCGCTCCATATTTTCGGGCGGCCTCGATCACGTCGTGAATAATTTGCGCAGTGACGAAGGGACGGACCGCGTCGTGCACCAGAACAATGTCGTCCGGACCCGCCGAAACCGCGCCAATCGCATTGGCTACGGACTGCTGGCGATGTTCGCCACCTTCCAGCAGTTCAATCTTCTTGCCAGCAAGATCCTCGTCCGCATGCAGACGGGCGCGAAAACCCGCGATCTCGTTAGGCCGCAGGGCCACGTACATTTCCGAGATCTCCGGGCTGGCGGCGAACTTGCGCAGCGTGTGAACGAGGATCGGCGTTCCCCCAATCTCGGAGAACTGTTTGGACGCCGCGCGCTGTTTGCTCCTGGCATCGGAGGCAGGGGCCATGCGCGTCCCCAATCCCGCCGCCGGAATGATGACTACGACCTTCATCGCGGGCTGTAAGTATACGGGCCGGGGGAGCGCTGGTCCAAATATTACAGGACCGCACAGCCACAGGATTGGTGTTTCAGACTGGCAGTGATGCTGAGGGTTTAACGATTGTTATTCCTCGTACTCAGGAGCCGTCTCGCATTCCAGCGAGAGCCCACACACCGTCCGCGGCGACCGATTGATCCCTCGCTCGCTCCTGAGCTTCGCCTGGCCAGCTTTTGTGGAGCGATTTACACGATATGTTTTAGATTTGCGGCGAAGTCCAGATTCGCGGGTTTTGCGTCCATCTCTGAACGTCTATCTCTGAAGAGGGATGCGTCTTGCCGCTGAGCCCTGGCACACGAGGAACGTCGAGTCGCGGAACCTTGGGGGAGACTGCCAGGCAGATTCAAAGTGGCTATCAAAAATTAAGAGTCCCGAGGTGGTGTTAAACCTGTTCGCCTCGGCCAGTAGCTCGCTTTAGACCCTTGCTGACCTGCATTCGTGGCCTCCTTGCGGAGACGACGGCGCGCGATCTGTGCTTGGGCTCCGGGCTCACCGCCAACCGGAAAAACTGTTCAACGCCTCGGGACTCTATCTTGCCTCTGACAGGTGTTCACGTTCGCCTCGACCAGCGCTTGGCTATAGACCCTGGCTGACCCTCCCTGACTCACCTTGCGATGCTTCAGAGTGACCTCGCTTGAGCCCCGGACGCCGCACCAACCGGGTAAACTTTAGAACGTGTCAAAGAACGAGGTTGTTTTTACTCTTTTCATTCTTATAGTCAATAAAAAATCCCCGGACATATGTCGTTTGCCTACAATCGAGTGCAGCCTCTCCACAAGGGGGGTGACCGGAATTGGTGCAGTGGCCTGCGGCGATGGATCGAAGCCTCAGCAATATCGCGGGTTTTGCAGGGAATCATCTTAACTAGGAAGTATTGCGTGTCTGGTTGCCCAGAATCTTGCGGGTGTGAAAATTTGCGCAGAAATCAATTGCCATGCGGGTCTGATTTTCCGCCGAGGCAGGTGGCTGGCGTTGGCAGAAGGCTTGCCGAGCCTTGCTAGGCCGGGCGGGGGGGCAGCCGCCCCCTACGTGTGTCGTGGCGGGCACTTAGCGCGACCTTGCGTTGCCATTACAATCGCCCGCGGGGAGAAATTCCATGACTATATTCAACGAGCCGCATGGCCGCGTGATTGACGCCAACTCCGGCTCTGTATTGCGGCTGTTCGGGATCGCGGCAGCCGCGTTTGTGCTCGTGGTGGCACTGTTTGCTTCTGTGGCCCGCGTGGATTCCGGGCATGTCGGGGTGCTGACGTTGTTTGGGCGGGTGACCGGAGAGGTGCTGCCAGAGGGCGTTCACTTGATCAATCCCTTCAAGGCCAACCACGAGCTTTCTATTCGCACCCAGGAGATCAAGGAATCGGCCAGCGTGCCTTCGAGCGAAGGGTTGGTGATGAACCTGGATACCTCGCTCATCTATCACCTCAATCCGGACAAAGCCGCCGAGGTCTACCAGAAAATCGGACCGAACTACATGGCGGTTCTGGTCGAACCAAACTTGCGCGCGGCCATCCGGGAATCTACTGCCTCGCACACTGCTAACGCCCTCTACACCGGGGAGCGGGAAATGGTAGCCAAGCAGATTTACGACCAACTCGGCGACAAGCTGGGGCAGCGCGGAATCCTGGTCGAGAGCGTGCTCTTGCGTGACATCCAGTTGCCGGCTACGCTGAAGTCGTCCATCGAATCGAAGCAGCAGGCCGAGCAGGAAGCGCTGGCCATGAACTTCCGCCTGCAGAAGGAAACGCAGGAGGCGCAGCGCAAGCGCATTGAAGCGGCTGGCATTCGCGACTTCCAGCAGATCGTGGCCCAGGGAATCAGTCCGCAGTTACTGGAATGGAAGGGCATTGAGGCGACGGAGAGTCTGGCCAAGAGCTCGAACGCCAAAGTGGTGGTGATCGGCAACAGCAAGAATGGTCTGCCGTTGATTCTGGGGCAGTAGATTCTTGGGGCAACAGATTTCGGAAGACGGAGGGCAGGCTTGCCCTGAGCGGAGCCGAAGGGATGCCCTCCGGACAGCCGGCGCGGACGCCGGCGCTACTGGGCATGGCTGATCTTCTCGAGGTTCGAAATCTGGTCGTCGAATTCCCCCGTTCAAGCCACGGTAGCGGAAGCGGGCTGGTGGCTGTTCGCGACCTCAGTTTCTCCCTGAGATCCAGCGAAGTACTGGGACTGGTGGGGGAGTCGGGTTCCGGAAAGTCGGTTACTTCCCTGGCCTTGATGCGTTTGCTGCCTCCGCACGCGCGCACCAGCGGTGAGGTTCGATTTGCCAATGGCGGTGGAGCTTGCGACCTGCTGCAGTTGCCCGACGCCGCAATGCGTCCTTTGCGCGGCTCACAACTCGCCATGATTTTTCAGGAACCAATGACCGCGCTGAACCCGGTGATGCGTGTGGGCGATCAGGTTGCGGAGGCTGTCCTGGCCCACAACCAGCTCGCCAAAAGCGAGGCCTGGAAGCGAACCCTGATTGCCCTGCAAGAGGTGGGCATCGCCGATTTCGAACGCCGGGCGCGAGATTATCCGCATCAGCTTTCGGGCGGCATGCGGCAGCGTGTGATGATCGCCATGGCCATCGTCAACCGTCCCCAGTTGCTGATCGCCGACGAGCCTACGACCGCGCTCGACGTCACTATCCAGGCGCAGATTCTTGAACTGCTGGCCCAGCTGCGGGCCAAATTTGGCCTGACCATGCTGTTTATTTCCCACGATCTGGCCGTGGTTTCGCAGGTCGCCGATCGGGTGGCGGTGATGTATGCCGGCAACCTGGTGGAGTTGGGGTCGAAGCGCGCCATTTTTGAGGCTCCGGCACATCCCTACACGCGCGGATTGCTGAATGCCGTGCCCACGCTGAAGACGGATCGCAATCGTCCGCTCGCGACCATCGAAGGCACCGTGCCGCCGCTGCATGCCGTTCCTCCCGGATGTCCTTTTGAGCCGCGCTGCGAGTCTCGGGTAGAGGAGTGCGCGCGCAGTCTTCCACCTTTAACGGAAGTGTCGTCTGGGCATTGGGCGAGATGTCCGGTGATTAATGCTGGCTAGACTTTGTGGGATGAGAGCGGATGAGTGGATGCAGCACGGAGCAGTTTTCGCATTCCGCGGAAACAAACTACCGACTCGCAACAACCTGGGAAGGGCGCGAGTTCACTCGTGCCGCCAAGTCGCTGAAAACCTGGTCGCGCTTTAGCGCCTGAGGTTGGCTATGTTGCGCCCCATCCGGCATTTTCCCGCGGTCCGCAAGCGGCCTGATCGCAGCTCGCCAGTTCCCATGAAGACAGAAACGTCTGCACGGCCAAGCTCAACAGGTCTATAATCCCCAGTTTGTCCGGTGATCTGTGCGCATTCTTTTGATAAGCGATATTCATAGCAACCTCGAAGCTCTGGAAGCGTGCATGGCGGCTGCCCCGCCGCACGACATGGTGGTCAACCTCGGCGACATCGTCGGCTACGGAGCCAGTCCCAACGAGGTGATCGAGTGCGCGCGAAGCCTGGGGCACATCTTTGTGCGCGGAAACCATGACAAGGCCGCTAGCGGGGCGATGGATCTGAAAGACTTCAATCCCATCGCCGGACTGGCGGCGCTGTGGACCCGCGATACGCTCACTCCCCAAAACCTGAAATGGCTTCAGGGACTGCCCCACGGCCCAATCCAGACTGGGGAACTGCCCGCCTTACAGTTTGTACACGGTTCTCCGGTGGATGAAGACGAGTATGTCGTCACTTTGCGCGATGCTATTGAGCCCCTGCTCACTGCGTCTACACCGCTGACGTTTTTCGGGCACACCCATCTGCAGGGGAGCTTTTGCACGAATAGCGTGGCCAGCGATTATTATCGTCCGCAGTACAACACTGTTGGACAGAGCGAAACCACGGAGTTTCCACTCAAAGAGAATATGCGCTACATGGTCAATCCTGGTTCGGTCGGACAGCCCCGCGATGGGGACTGGCGGGCCGCCTTTGCCGTGTTTGACTCTGATGCGCGCATCGTGACCTTTTGTCGTGTGCCCTATAATCTGAAGCAGGCCCAGGATCGCATTATGGCCGCCAACCTGCCGCAGCGCCTGGCCACCCGACTGGCCGCGGGAAGATAACCAGTCGCTTCCCACGGGCTTTTCGCCTGACTTAACCTTGGATTGGCAGTCGCAGAGTAGTGGACAGACGTGTCTACGTGCGGCTCGCAACGAAAGAGGAAGATCATCTGGGAATTCTCCCAAAAGCACCTCCGGCTGTCATTTGTGGCGCAGCGAAGAGATGTAAACTTTCGGCATGCCTTCACATTGGTCTCGAGGTCGGTTTCCCGTGTCACACGCCAAGACGCCTGAGCACTACCTGATCGCTCATAGCGATGGCGGCGCGCGCGGCAATCCCGGGCCCGCCGGTTATGGCGTCGTGATTCAGGATGAAGCAGGACGAAAAGTTGCCGCGCTGAGCCAGTACCTCGGTCACCAGACCAACAACTTCGCGGAGTATCAGGGACTGATTGCCGCGCTCGAGTATGCCATCGAGCACGGACACAAGGCGCTCAAGGTGGTAAGCGATTCCGAACTGCTGGTGCGACAGATCAAGGGTATGTACCAGGTGAAGAACTCGACGCTGCAGGAACTCCATGGTCGGGCCAAGGAGTTGATTGCGCAGCTGAGCTGGTTCTCCATCGATCACGCTCTGCGTGAGCACAACCGCGAAGCGGACAACCTGGCGAACCAGGCTATGGACAAGGGCATGGGCCGATCCAGCAGCACACCCGGTGTGGCCGCGGGCGACTCGCCCGCGCCAACCGCAGCCCGGTCGCAGGAGTTTGAAGGCGTGGTCCAAGGCGGTGTGATCAAGTTGTTGAGCGGCGAGTTACCGGAAGGGACGCGGGTGCAGGTACGGGCGAAGAAATAGGCGATTTTGGTGTTGTGCCTTTTGCTTTGTCCTCTACCGCTGTTGGCAAAACATCAGGTCCCTCGACGTGTCCTCAGCGCGCAAGCGCGGCTTGGATCGGCGCTCCGGATGACAAGCGTGTTTGGGGAGTGAAAGAATAAGCCGCCGTAGGTTAATTCTCCGGCGATGTGTGATCGTGCACGATCTTCCATCCCTCGGGGAATTTGCGGAATACCAGCGTAAATAATCCGTGCGGCGTTTTGCCATCTGACATGGTCAGCTTCCAGCTGCCTCGAACGAATGCCGCGTTCGCAGCAAGTTCTTCGATTTGCAAATCGGAAAACTCCAGCATCCCCATTTCGTGGCCTTCACCCTGGTACGTCTTGCGGTAGTGATTGAGTGTTGCTTGCCAGCCGGAAGTCTTCCTCGCGCCGAAGAATGTTAGGTCGGGAGAATTCCAATAGCCGGACATGAAGCCTTCAAGATCGTGATGGTTCCACGCGGCCCGCTGTTGCTGGAGGACCAGCAGGATGGGTGAGTCTTGTGCACTGAGTGGTGCGATCAGAGCGATCAGCAAAAAGATGATTCGCATGCGGATCTCCTGGGACAAGCAGTGTCGCACAGAGGAATGGATATCAGAACCCTGCTTCGCGGCAGGAGTGAGCTGGTTTATGCGGGGTCCCCTCGACTTTGCTCGGGGCAAGCTCTTCGACTCCACACTCAAGATGACAGTGGAAAAAGTGGATGGCTAGGCGCGGCCTTTTTTAGCGGCGACCGCAGTCACGGCTCCCGCTTTTTCCCACGGACGCTTGGGGCGCTCCGCTGTGGGCTTGTCGCGGTCCTTGATGCGGTCGTAGTGATACGATTCGCTCACCGTGCCCAGCGATTCGTTATACAGCACGGGAAGTCCAAGACCTTCCTTCAACTCTTCCGTAAATTGCTGCAGCGCTTTCAGGTGATCTGCGGTGGCTGGGACTTCAGTCTTGGCGGTCTTTAGAAACTGCTGGTAGCCACGATTGATGAGTTTAGAAATCTCGCTACCAATCAGGTATCCGGGATAGGCAAAGATTTTCACGCCGTCGTCACCGTCTTTCTGGATGGCGGCGGAAACACTGTACTTTTTAAGGAACACACGCCCCTGCGTGCCCGGCGCCTCGATCAGATCGAAGCCGTGCTCACGCAACCAACTCAGTGCTTCCTCATAACTTCGCGGCTCTACCTTGGTTACCATTCGTTTTGGTTTCCCATCCCTTTCAAATTCTTTATTTCCCGATTTCTGGTCGCTCTATTCCATCAGATGCCGATTTGCGGCAAAGAGTGCGTTTCCGCTTCTGGCTGGATCAAAGCAGCTTCTTTTATAATCCAATCAACGGTTGCGACACCGTTAATTCGAGTTCGCAGTACGTTACGATGGTCATGGCCCTTGTCCTGAATCTATGCGACCAGTCTCAGCAAAACGAACGGAAGTACCTGATTCTCCGACCACTGCACCTGTAGAAGCCGGGACGCAGCCGGTCGCAAGTCATGCCGTTTCCTTCGGCCGGCGAAGTCTCGAACTCATCGGCAATACTCCGCTGTTGCGCCTGGAACGCCTCACTCGCGACTTGCCCGGAATCGAGTTGCTGGGCAAGGCCGAGTGGTACAACCCCGGCGGGTCGGTGAAAGACCGCGCCGCATCGAACATCGTTGCCCAGGCTCGCGCCAGCGGAAAATTCGGTCCCGGCAAAACCCTGCTCGATTCCACCAGCGGAAACACCGGCATCGCTTACGCCATGATCGCGGCCGCCGAAGGTTTTTCGGTAACTCTGTGCATGCCGGAAAATGTTTCGCTGGAGCGCAAGCAGATACTGCATGCCTACGGCGCCCACATTATCTACAGCGACCCGGCCGATGGCTCCGACGGCGCCATTCGCACCGCCCGCGAACTCTACGCCAAGGATCCCGGCAAGTATTTTTATGCCGACCAGTATTCCAACGCCGCCAACTGGCAGGCCCACTACCATGGCACAGCCAACGAAATCTGGCAACAGACGGAAGGACGCGTGTCTCACTTTGTTTCCATGATGGGCACCAGCGGCACCTTTGTTGGCACCACGCGGCGTCTGAAGGAACTCAATCCGGCGATTCGCTGCATCTCGCTCCAGCCCGACTCGCCGTTTCATGGCATCGAAGGAGCGAAGCACATGGCCAGCGCTATCGTCCCAAGAATTTATGACGCGACGCTAGCCGATGAGGACATCGGCATCTCGACCGAAGACGCCTACAGCATGGCCAAACGACTGGCTCGCGAAGAAGGACTGCTGGTCGGGATTTCGGCAGCCGCGGCGATTGTCGGCTGTCTCCAAGTGGCGCGAAAACTAGGCAAGGGCGAGCGCGCCGTGTTGGTGACGATTTTGTGCGATTCCGGCGACAAGTATCTGAGCGAGAGATTTTGGGAAGAAGGTTGATCACGATTTCAGATTGAAGATTTTAGATTGCAGATTACGACGGCATCGCCAATCGCTAGTCTGACGATTCCAGGAGAAATCTACAATCTGAAATCTGCAATCTGCAATCTGCAATCCGATGTTGAAGCTTCCCCAATCCGCCTACGTTTCCCTCCGCCGCCACGGCGAAGAGACTTATCCGCATGAGTGCTGCGGCGTGCTGCTCGGCCAGATCGGTGACAACAGCGTGCGTACCGTGACTTCAGTCGCGCGGGCGGGCAACACCCGCACCGACTCGGCCCACAACCGCTACAACATCGATCCCAAGGACTTGATCCGCATCCAGAGGGAGGGACGCGGGCGGGGCGAAGACATCATCGGCTTCTACCATTCGCACCCGGACCACCCGGCGCGGTGGTCGCAAACCGATCTGGCGGAGGCGCACTGGTTTGGCTGCTCTTATGTGATCACCAGCGTGGAAAAGGGAAAGGCTGTGCTGACCAATTCGTTCGAACTGACCGGCAGCGGCGAGAACCACAAGAAGCTTGTGGATGAGAAGATCGAGGTGTCCCCGCCCGAAGGATCCCCGGATGGAAACCGACCCCAGAAAATGCGTGCTGCAAGGGGGCAGCCGATAGGGCGCGATCATGCCGCGATCAGCGCCTCTCCCAATGATCCCGCATTTGTCGCCAGACCTGCAGGGAAGCCTGTGTACTATGGGTTCCAAGTCCTGGACGACGTAAATGTCGATGGCTTCACTCTTGGCAAAATCACAGATTTCGAAGAGGAACCCTGCGACTCCGGGGATGCTTTTGTAGTTGCCCCGGACAATAGCCGCGCGGGATTGGTTTGGGAGGTTCACGAGCCGCCTTATTTCGAAGAAGTACGGCCCGCGGACCCGGAGCGGTGGGGGGTGTGGGCGGTGTCTTTTCCGTTTCCGATGACAGATCGGGAGAATGCCCGGCGTAATCTGCAGACCGTACTTCCCAGGCTAAACGAGAAATGGGAGGCGTGGCGTCGGGGGGGCGGCACCAAGCCGAGGTGAATCTTCCCGCCTCGCTGTGGCATCATCTATAGCCTATGCCCAAGATCCATATCCCAACCCCGCTGCGCCAGTACGTTGGCAAGCAGCCTGCGGTTGAGGTTAAGGCTGGCACCATTGGCGCGGCTCTTTCCGACCTCGTCGCCCAGCATCCTGATTTGCGCCGTCATCTTTATACCGATGACGGAAAGCTGCGCGCCTTCGTGAATGTCTACCTTAACGATGAGGACGTTCGCTATCTGCAGAAGGAAGCCACGGCGGTGAAGGACGGTGATAGTATTTCGATTGTGCCTTCCATCGCGGGGGGCCGGTAAAGCTTGCAGATTTTTGATTGTTGAATGAAAAACAAGGTCAATCCGCGAATCGTAGGTTGTTGTCGCCCTTCCCGTCTGTAGCCCGTTTTTTGGCCAATCAACAATCAGCAATCTAGAATCTTAAATGAGGTCATTATGGCCACCACACTCGAAGTCAAACCCGAAGCCCTCACCCTGAGCAACGAGGAAATTCAGCGCTACTCCCGCCACCTGATCATGCCCGAGGTCGGCATGGAAGGGCAGCTCAAGCTGAAAGCAGCGCGTGTACTTTGCATTGGGGCGGGCGGCCTGGGCTCGCCCCTGGCGCTTTATCTGGGGGCAGCGGGCGTGGGCACGATGGGCATCGTGGACTTCGATGTCGTGGACTACACCAACCTGCAGCGTCAGATCATTCACTCTACTGCCGACGTCGGGCGCAAAAAACTGGATTCGGCGGCCGAGAAGCTGAAGGCGATCAATCCGTTTCTGAATATTCGAAAATTTGACACCCGCCTCTCCAGCGACAACGCGCTCGAACTGTTTCGCGAGTTCGACATCATCGCCGACGGCACCGACAATTTTCCAACACGATATCTGGTGAATGATGCTTGCGCGCTTACGGGAAAGCCTAACGTCTACGGATCGATTTTCCGCTTCGAAGGGCAGGCCAGCGTTTTTGCGACCAAGGAAGGTCCATGCTACCGCTGCCTTTATCCCGAGCCGCCGCCGCCCGGACTGGTGCCTTCCTGCGCCGAGGGTGGAGTGCTGGGCATTCTTCCCGGACTGGTCGGTGTGATCCAAGCGACTGAAGTCATCAAGCTGATTCTGGGTAAGGGCGAACCGCTGATTGGCCGGCTGTTGCTGATCGATGCTCTGGACATGAAGTTCCGCGAACTCAAGCTGCGCAAGAACCCCGGCTGCCCGGTCTGCGGGACCCATCCGACCATCAAGCAGTTGATCGACTACAACGAGTTTTGCGGAATTCGCGGTGAGGAGAAGCCAGTGGAGACTCTAGCTACAGACATTGAGGTGGAAGAGCTGAAACGCCGTCTCGACGCAGGCGAAAACCTGTTCGTACTCGACGTGCGTGAGCCCCACGAATATCAGATCTGCAATATTGGCGGACACCTGATTCCGCTGGGCGATCTGCCCAAACGCGTCAACGAACTGGATTCCAGCCAGGAGATTGTGGCGCACTGCCGATCCGGCGTGCGCAGCGCCAAGGCGGTGGATTTTCTACGCCAGGCCGGATTCAAGAAAGTGCACAACCTGGCCGGCGGAATATTGGCATGGGCAGATCGAGTAGATCCCAAGATGCCGAAGTACTAAACTCAGTCGGTGATCCGCATTAATAAAAAGGGCGGGGAGCTCGTCACTTCCCGCCCTGTCTTGAGTGTAAGTTCAACTCTACTTGTTGGTTCCGCTCGATTCCGCTTTGGCTGATTCTGCGTTCACCGCGAACGCATACTTCTTTCCGGAAAAGCGGATTTCATTCAGCGACTTGCGTCCGTCACTGTTGACGCTGGTGATGACCAAGTCCCGGTTCGGGGATTGCTCGAGATCGACCATGCGGGCCGGCACAGTGGCGACAACATTCTTTCCTCTCAGGATGTTCAGTTCGACGTTCGGTCCCGCGCCATCCCATTTCACGGTGTAGGCGCCGGCGGCCAGTTGCTTCCCGCTTATGGTGACGGGATCGTCTACCTGAAGCGAACCCTTGTTGGCAGCAAACCCGCTCGTGGCCAGCAGCAAAGCCAAACCCAGCAGCAAGCCCTTCGAGATTTTCGATACGCTCATTGCACTCCTTTTTCTTTCCCGAAAACGTCGGGAACCGGTTCTGGGCGGCCTGGATTAGCCTGGGGCAGGAAAACCTTGCGTTTTGCCGTCGAAGGCCTAAAATGCTGCCTCGGGGTTAAGCGAAAAGAGTCCGGCCGCAAGGCCGCGCGCTTTCTGCTTCGGGGATTGTCCTCACCTGGGCCGCCAAACCGAGCGTGAGCCAGTCCCTTTAACCCCTCAAATTCTTTTCTTCTAAAACCGGGTCCGCTGGTGGTTGTCCCCTCAGACCCGGGTTCAATCATTGCCTGTTACGTTGTGCGCGGTTGAAAAGTTCCGCTGCACTGTTTTCGTCTGCACTTCTTTGGACGACGCGCGCGCACCGTTGTTAGCAGCCTTCACCGGCTTGAAAGGCGCAACACAACGGATTTGTCTTGTCTATGTGGTGACGAACCGCAGAATCGATTCACGCGTGGGGCGGACACTCTTGTCCGCCGCTTTTAACTCGGCCCATCGGAGGGAAATCATCGGTGCAGAAGAGAGTTTTTCTTCTAGGAG